>NZ_JBXWPT010000014.1:0-82990 GCF_059612005.1 Ruegeria sp. CDSA141 | reverse complement strand
TTCCTGTCATCGCAGGTTCGGCTCTGGCCGCGATGGAAGGCAACAAGCCGGAAATCGGCGAAGAATCGATCCGCAAGCTGATGGCTGCCGTGGACGAGTACATCCCGACACCTGAGCGCGCTGTAGACCAGCCGTTCCTGATGCCGGTCGAAGACGTGTTCTCGATCTCGGGTCGTGGTACCGTTGTGACCGGTCGTGTCGAGCGTGGCGTGATCAACGTTGGCGACGAGATCGAAATCGTCGGCATCCGTGACACTCAGAAAACCACCTGTACTGGTGTTGAAATGTTCCGCAAGCTGCTGGATCGCGGTGAAGCGGGCGACAACATCGGCGCCCTGCTGCGCGGCATCGACCGTGACGGTGTTGAGCGTGGCCAGGTTCTGTGTAAGCCGGGTTCGGTTACACCGCACACCAAGTTCGAAGCCGAAGCCTATATCCTGACCAAGGAAGAAGGCGGTCGTCACACTCCGTTCTTCGCGAACTACCGTCCTCAGTTCTACTTCCGTACAACTGACGTGACCGGCACCGTGACCCTGGCGGCTGGCACCGAGATGGTTATGCCTGGCGACAACGTGTCGTTCGAGGTTGAGCTGATCGCACCGATCGCGATGGAGCAGGGCCTGCGCTTCGCCATCCGCGAAGGCGGCCGCACGGTCGGCGCCGGCGTTGTGTCGAAGATCGTAGAATAATCGGTAGGCCGGGCTTCAGCCCGGCACATCGTTGAAACAAAGAAGGCCGCCCCAAATCGGGCGGCCTTTTTTGATCTACCGCTTAGCGGGACGAAGCGGCAACTGGCTAAGACTGCTTTCGTTGCACTGCGTTGCATGTGTCGGCATGATTGCCGTGCTGTCGGAGAGATGAGTCCGCAAATAGGGATGAAACAAATGAATTCAATCGTGAAGGTTGCCCCCATTGTAGTCACGACCTTGACTGCAATATTTGCACTTTTCGCTACAGGGACAAGCATCAGAGCAGGTGAAATACGATTCTGGGAGATGCCCAAGGGATGTAGTTGGACTGAGAAATACTCTAATGGAAACGAATGGGTGAGCACTTTCGTTGGTAAGCGGAATGGCGCTTTTAGGGTCGTTACTCGCAATAAAGTCGGTTCGCGCGAAAGAATAAGCACCACTGACTATAACGAAAGTGGGCTGATGACGCGTAGAGTTTGGGCCGGGAATAAATGGGAGAGCTTTGAGCCTCACAGTTGTTTCGGTGTTGTAGGAAAATGCACCTATACATATCGAAACGCTGATGGCGAAGAGTTCGAGATTTCATCCAAAACGTCAGCGTTGGGCAACTCCGTTTTTCGAGTGGACGCAAGTTCGTCTAAGACAGGAAAGTTCCCGGTCGATACTGTTCGGACTACTCACTTTGGACTGCAATTGTCTTCTGAAAACGCTAACTTTTCATCTACAATGACCGAACTTCGTAGCTGTAATCTTCCTATATCGTGACTGCATTTCGGTGGTTTGGTTAGACGTTTCGTCCCGCAATCGACTCAGCTCTAAACGGCTCCTTCGGGCTCAAAGCCGCCATTGCGACAGTATACTGTTCCTTCTTGGCCAAACCTCTCACATCGGTGCAAGTCGCTTGAGCTCTTACCTGGAACACCAGAGTAGGGTGTTCCCTCCTTGTCGGTTTCGAACGTGATTGGCCATGTACGCTTGTTTGTTCAGACCGGATAGGCTTGCGCGTTTTGTCCTACAAGCTTCACTGCTGAGCAGATTCAGCCGCAGCCCGTACCGCATTAATATTCTCGCCATAGACTTCGGGATTGGTCACCGACCCACCCTTGAACACCGCTGACCCTGCCACCAGAACATCAGCACCTGCCGCGGCAACCAGAGGGGCGGTTAGTGGGTCGACCCCGCCATCGATCTCGATATGGATCGGGCGGTCTCCGATCATTTGACGCAGCTTGCGGACTTTGTCGGTCATGTCGATGAACTTCTGGCCGCCAAAGCCCGGGTTCACTGTCATGACGCAAACCAGGTCTGCCAGTTCCAATAGGTGTTCAACTGTCTCGGCGGGCGTGCCGGGGTTCAGTGCGACGCCTGCTTTCATACCGGCGGCGCGAATGGCTTGCAGAGTGCGGTGTGTATGCGGGCCGGCCTCAACATGGGCGGTCAGGATATCCGCGCCCGCGTCCGCGTAGGCCTGAATGTACGGATCAACCGGGGTGATCATCAGGTGAACGTCCATCACCGTTTTGACATGTGGTCGAAAAGCTTTTACCGCCGGGGGGCCAAAGGTCAGGTTTGGAACGAAATGGCCGTCCATCACGTCCACATGAACCCAGTCTGCGCCCTGTGCTTCGATGGCCTGAATTTCCTGTCCGAAATTGGCGAAGTCGGCGGACAGGATAGACGGCGCGATCTTGATGGTACGGTCAAAGCTCATGGTGGCCTCGTATCAGCTGAAGAGTCGCGGATGCGTATACCCGTGGGGCGGTGGGATGGATAGCCCCCGCGAACGCTGTGTCGGCACAAAACTTTCACCGCGGTGCAACGCATCCGTTGAACGGCACCTGTAGCAGCCGGTTGGCAAGGATTGCGGGCGCTAGTTGTCGTGGTCTCGAACGTCCTGCCGGGGCGCTCAATCGTTCTTCGCCGCATGCGGCCAGGTTCAAGCTTTTCCCAATGGACGAAATCCATCGCGCTATCGGTTTTCCGGATCGCCTTGACATTGTGGACAGCACCCGGGCGTATTCGGAAAGAGACGCGTAAAATCCGCATCTGCGCGTCGCCGAACTGCGATTTCTTCATCAGAATCTCCTCTTTCATCATTCGAGAAAACTCTACTTTCAGACACCCCTAATTTTGGGGGGATTACCGTCCCAGATTGCGTTTCGGCAACCTGGTGGTCAAAATTTGTCTAGTTGTGTGTTTCTGGTAGACACCTTGGCCAAGAGGCTTTGATGACAAACCAGACGGAAATCGAGATCAAGGCACGGAAGGAATGGGTGGGCCTGCTGGCGCGCGCGCCAGACGCCACCCTGATGACATTATGGGGCGGCATTCAGGACTGCCCGATTTTCGAATGGCTGCGCGGACCCGAGGTGGGGGGTGTCATGGTGCGTGGCCGCATCGGAAGTTCCGGCGCTCTGTTCAGCCTGGGTGAAATGACCGTTACGCGCTGCTCAGTCGTGTTGCAGGATGGTACGGTCTATCACGGATATGTTCAGGGCAGATCGAAATCCAAGGCAGAAGCTGCGGCGTTGATTGACGCGACGGTGCAGACAGCAACTGCTGGAGACTTGCAGGCACGGTTGCGCGACCCGTTGCGACAGCAAATGCAGGCGTACAAAACCGCGCGCGCCGCAGAGGCAGCGGCCACCAAGGTTGAGTTTTTTACGCAGGTTCGGGGGGAAGACTGATGTCTGTTCAAATGCGGTTTTCAGGGGGCTCTCGAAACGCTCCTGTCGATGTGGCACATGCAATCCGCGCTCTGGCTGGCTGTGAACCACCTGCGCCCTTGTCCGTCGCGGCTGGCACGCTGATCCTGACGCTTTGCGACGCTGAGACAAACGTTCATCTGGCGGGCGAAGCCGACACCGACGCGGTGCGCGAATGGCTGACCTTTCACACGGGTGCACGGATGGTGGCAGCGGAAGAGGCTGATTTTGCCCTTGGCACGTGGGATGTATTGGGGCCGCTCGATACCTACCGTATCGGAACGCTGGAGTATCCGGATCATTCCGCGACGCTTATTGTGGAATGCAAGCGGCTGGAGCAGAACGGTGCGGTTCTGAGCGGCCCGGGGATTCGGGACACTGCGCAGCTTTCTCTGCCGGATGCTGCGGCGCTTCAGAGTAATGCGCCACTCTATCCGTTGGGGTGTGATTTCTTTTTAACCTGCGGTGAGGCGGTCGCGGCCCTGCCGCGTAGCACGCAGATCAGGTCGGAGGGTTAAGCCATGTATGTTGCTGTAAAAGGGCGTGAAGAAACCATCGAGAATACCCATGCGTGGTTGTCCGAAGAACGCCGTGGCGCGACGGATCTGGCGGAACTGAGCCTGGCACAGATCCGTGAACAGTTGAGCCTTGCGTGAGTCGGGCAATGGCAGAAGGGTCCTTGTACGATCCCAACCTGGCTGTGCTGGAGGTCAAACAGGCACGTGGCGATCTGACCGAGGCGATCTTCCTCGTCCGCGCTTACCGCGCAACATTGCCACGTTTGGTGTATTCCAAGAACAAACCAAGCTACAGCATTACGTCGATTTCCAGTCCGAGCTGGAACTGGTCCACAAACTGCGCCGAAAGGCCGAAGAGCGCACCTCGAAGGAGGCCCTAGAATGAAAACCGTCGTTTTTGATATCGGAAACGTGCTGGTCAAATGGGATCCGCATTTGGCATGGCTGGACGAGATGGGTAGCCGCGAGGCGGTGGCAGAGTTCCTGACGCGCATCGATTTCCCCGAACGCAACCTGCGGGCCGACGGGGGCGAGATGTTCGCCGATCTGGCCGCTGAACTGGAGAATGCGGAAGATCGGCAGCGCCTCAGTGTTTATGTTGAGCGTTATGCCAGAACCGTTCCACACAAGATCAAGGGAAGCTGGCGCCTGCTTTACCGCCTGAAGGAGAAAGGCCTGCCGGTTCACGCGATCACCAATTGGTCAGCGGAAACCTGGCCTGTCGGCGTGGGGGCACACCCCGAATTGGGCGACGTGTTTGGCGTTACCGTCGTGTCGGGGCAGGAGAAGCTGTTGAAGCCCCAGCCAGAGATTTTCCATTTGTTGTGCAAGCGGGCCGGGCTTTCACCTGAGAACTGCATTTTCATCGATGACGGGCTGCACAATGTCGAAGGAGCGCGTGCGGTTGGCATGGATGGGATCCACTTCACCTCGCCGCACGCGTTGGAACATGCCCTCATCGAAAGAGGCTGCTTATGAGCACATACACTTTCGCCAATCTGGTCGAACAAACCAAGCGGATGATCCGGCGGGCGATCCTCAAAGGCCTGGCCATGCCGGGGTGTCAGGTACCGTTTGCCAGTCGCGAGATGCCGATGCCCTATGGCTGGGGTGCCGGGGGCGTACAGGTTTCAGCCGCGACACTGACGCCCGAGGATACGCTCACGGTGATCGATCAGGGCGCAGACGGCAGGACCAACGCCGTATCCATCCGCAAGTTCTTTGAGAACACGGCGGGGGCCGCCGCCACCGAAGAAACGGAAAAGGCAACCGTCATCCAGACCCGCCATCGCATCCCCGAGGCAAAGCTGCGCCAGACCCTTTCTCTGCGTCGTGACACGTTGGACTATGTCAGCCAGTTCCTGCGGGTCGTTCCTCGGGTGCCGTTGCTGGACGATGTGGCAGAACCCCTGCTGGCCGCTGGCTGTGACAGACAAGTTGCGCTGGGCAAAGTATCCGGGTTGTTGAAACGGCTGAATAATCCCGAACGCCTGTGGATCCTCAGCGCGACGACCTTCTCGGGCGGCGAAAAGCAGCGGGTGAGCATTGCACGAGGCTTTGCGCACGAGTATTCGGCGATGCTGTTGGATGAACCAACGGCGAGTCTGGATGCGCAGAACCGCGAAACCGTTTTGTCCCTGATCGAAGAGGCAAAGAACAAGGTTATGACGATTGTCGGGATTTTTCAGGATTTCGACGCACGTGAGCGGGTTTGTGACCGAGAGGTCGATGTCTCGGATTTCACGCCGGGGATAGCGGCATGACGCTTGCCCCCGTCATAGCGATCGTCGGTCCTTCGGGTGTCGGAAAAGACAGCGTAATGAACGCGTTGGTGGCGCGAGCGTCGGGGTTTCAGCGTGTGCGCCGGGTGATTACCCGCCCCGAGGGCGAAGAGGGCGAAGACTTCGACCGGGTCTCGGTCGAGACATTTCAGCGGATGGAATGGGATGGTGCTTTTGCTTTGAACTGGCGTGCGCATGGGCTGTATTACGGTGTGCCGAAGACGATCACACAGCAGCGGCAGGTGGCCGAGGCCGTTCTGGTCAACCTGTCACGAACGGTGTTGATTCAGGCGCAGGAGGTGTTCGGTGATCTGATCGTGATTTCCCTGACAGCGGAGGCCGAGGTTCTGGCCAAACGCCTGTCCGCACGGGGGCGGGAAGGCAAGGCAGAACAGACGCGGCGCCTGGACCGGGCCCAAACGTCTTTGCCCAACGGTCTGAACCGGGTCATGGACATCGACAACTCCGGTGCGATGGAAGATACGGTTGCCGAAATCCTGTCGCACCTTCAACCGGAGAGCGCATAGCGATGGATCAGGTGAAACCGCCCGTCCTCAGCCTCGCCCGTCAGGGCCAGATCCGTGATCTGGAAGGGCCGCGGCAGCAATGGGGCCAGATGGGATTGCAACACGTCCTGAGTTGCTCTCAGGGTTGGTTTGTCCAGCTTGCCGCTCAGCGTGATGTGAAAGCGGAACGCGTCCAGAACGAAAGGATAGCCCCACTGAACCAGGTTGGCGCCTTGCTCTGGGGTCAACCCGGCGGCGCGACGGCGGGTCAATTCGGCCTCGGAGGTGGGCGCACGAAATTTGTCCAGTTCCCGAACACAGGCAGCAGCAAGCGCATTCAGCGCCTGGGTCTCACCCAGCGGACGCAGTGCGAGAAAGCGCCCAAACCGGGCGATCTCAAGGCCATCCAGCGACACAGGCGGTTGGCGGGAGGCGAGCGAACCGCAAGCCTCGTACAGGGCTTCGAACGTTTTGTCGTTGCGCAGTCTGAAGGGCGGTTTCAGGGTCGCGTGCAGCCCGTACTTGCGCGGTACTTCCGTGACAGCGACAACATCGATGCCTTCAACAATAGGATGCGTAACCTGCTTTCCCGCTTCCATGTCCCAACCCAGCCAGCTGGTTGCAAATTTCGTCCATTCCGCGCCCGCCGGTGGCGCAAAATAGATCGCGTATCGCGTAAATGTCATATCGGCCTCCTTTTGCGTGGCCTGCCTCGACCTCAAAATGCGTGAAGTTCAGATGACAGAAGACTTGATCCTTGCCAATGCCACGCTTGTATTGCCGCATGAAACCATAACCGGAAGTGTCCGGATTGTGGGTGAGACCATCGCTGAAATCGACACTGGAAACAGGGTTCCTGCAGGCGCGATCGATTGCGAAGGCGATTATGTCAGCCCCGGGCTTGTCGAGTTGCACACGGACAACCTTGAGCGTCACATTCAACCGCGTCCACAGGTGAACTGGCCCCATGCCGCTGCAATTCTTGCGCATGATGCGGAATTGGCCAGCACCGGGATCACGACAGTGTTTGACGCCATGCGGGTTGGATCGATCCCGTCGGGCGCGCGGCGGTACGGGAAATACGCCCGCGGCCTGTCGCAGGAGTTGTGGGATCTGCGCGAACAGGATGCGCTTAAGATCAGCCACTTTCTGCACTTGCGGGCCGAGGTGTGTTCGGAAACTCTGGTTGAAGAGCTGAACGAATTTGGACCAGAAGACAGGGTTGGCATTGTGTCCATAATGGATCACACACCCGGACAGCGTCAGTTTCGAGATATGAACAAGCTGGAAACCTATCTGAAAGCCAAATATGCCATGGACGATGACATGTACTTTCAGCATGTGACGCAACTGAAAGGGCTTCGAAATCGCAATGGCGATCTGCACGAGGTCGAAGCTGTCAAGGCTGCCTGCCGTTTCGGAGCAGTATTGGCCAGCCATGACGACACGACGGAAGATCAGGTGAAGGTGTCCGCAGGTCATGGCATCCGTCTGGCCGAGTTCCCCACGACCGTCGAAGCCGCACGCGCCTGCCACGAAAACGACATTCAGATCATGATGGGTGCGCCGAACATAATCCGTGGGGGATCGCATTCTGGCAATGTTGCGGCCTGCGAGCTGGCCCGGCTTGGGTATCTGGACATCCTGTCTTCGGATTATGTGCCGTCGGCCTTGTTGTTGTCGGCGGTTAGGCTGGGCGAGATCTGGGGCGACATGGCACGCGGGATGAAGACGGTAACGCTGGCCCCGGCTCAGGCGGCAGGGTTGGAGGAACGGGGTGAACTGCGCGCCGACGCCCGCGCCGATGTCATTCGCTTCCGGATGCGCGCGGAAGTACCCGTCCCGAGTTCGGTCTGGGTGCGAGGTCGACGCGTGGCGTAATCAGGCCGTGTAAAACAGGTAACGGTCCGGGGCGATTGTCTTGGGCCCCTGGATCTGGGCAAAGCCGACCAGGGGTTGACCTGAAATCAACAACCCTCCGGGCTGCATGACTTTCTCGATCAGCGGGCTGAGCCGCTCTGCTTCGGCTACGTCCTGGTGCTTGATGCCGCGTCCGAAGTCGTAATGCGCCAGCGCGATCCTATGCCCGCCGGCTGCCAGCCTGTGCAGCATTGGTTCGGCTTCACCCTGCAGGAAATCCTCGGCCGGGGGGGTGCTGTTCGGATGGCATTGCAGGACACGGTCCATCACCCAGATCCGGCGCTCGGGCAGGATTTCACGCAGGTGGTCATAGGTGCGGCCATTGCCCAACCCCATGTCCAGCACGTCGCCCGGCTGACCGCTGATCCGCTCGGCTGCCCAGTTCAGTCCGTCGCGTTGGGCCGTCAGGCGGCGCAGCATGGAATCCAATCGGCTCATGGTGATGTCCTCATTCGTTCTTTGGCGCGACCCAGGCTGTGGCGGGCCCGCTCAGCAATTTGCTCAGCAGGGCCTCGGTAAAGGCCCAGATGCCCTGATCATGAACCAGATGATGGGTCAAAATACCAAAGGGCTCGGTGTTGTCTGAATGGCCTTCGCGTCGGTCTCGCAGAAATCCAACAATCTGTGCGATCATGGCGTCGGGTGAGATCAAGCCACGCGACCCGCGCCAGTCGATCGGATCAAGATGGGTGTTGATCTGTTCAAGCCCCGGTGCGGCCAGACGTGATTTGCGGGGCGTTGCGGTGGACAGGATGCGGTATCCCAGCTTTGGCAACTGTTTGGCCATCTCGGGCGCAATGCGATTCCAGGGGGGGACGAACATCTGTCGCATATTGTCACCAAACAGGGACCGAAGACGCGCCATCCCGGCCTGCGCATCCGTCACCATCACCTCCAGCGGTCGGTCGAGCCGAAACTCGGCCTTCTTCTCACCGCTGGGCGCATGGTTTGTATGTGCCCAACCGTGTACGACCGGAATAAGAGACGCGCGCCCGGCAACATATTCCGCCAGCGCAGGCGTCGCGTCACGTGGGATGACGGCCAGATGCACGGGCAGGCCCAGTTTTTCAGCCAGCTCGGAAAGGCGGTCCAATTGCGATGTTGGCGCAATGGCATCATCATCGCGCCACCACAGAGGCAAGGGCAAGCTTTCGGCACGCCAATGGTTCAACTCGACATCAAGTGGGCGCCAGTCGGGGTTCATGTACGCTGCTCCAGCAGGCGCTTGGCGATGTGAACGGATTGGATGGCTCCGTCAAAACCGAAATCCTGTTGTACACGGGGGCCGTCGGCCACGACACGCTCCACCGCCTGAGCCAATGTCGCCCCGCTCAACGTTCTGCTTTCCAGAACTTCGATTGCAGGAAGATCGGACAGGCTCTGCCCGCGCAGCCCTTGTTCTACCTCTTTGCCGTCGTCGAAAGGTACAAACACGGCGGCGGTACCACTTTGAAGTATATCCATGGCAGTGTTGTAGCCGCACATGCTGACCGACGCCGCTGCAAGGGGCAGCATCTGGCGAAAATCCGGCCGCACAGGTTCCAGAACAACCGAAGCACCTGCAGCCATCCGGGACAATTCAGCGATCCGCGCCCGTGCATCCGTTCCACCGACCAGCAGGCGCCAGCGCCTGTTGGGCATCTTTCGGGCGGCCTCGATGGCCGCGCGAAAGATCGGTTGCCCAACAGATCCGCCGCCAGTGCTGACCAGGATTTCATTCTGACCCGCCGCGTCGGGGTGAGGTTGGGGCAATGCGGGCGCCACAAAGCCAGTGTAGTGAAGTCGCTTGGCCAGTCGGTCCGACACCGGCCAACTGACCGACAGGGGCGTAACGCTTTCGGTCGAATGAACCAGAATGCCGTCATAATACCGAGACACGATTTCATCCGCGCGCTCCGCCTTGGCGGGTTTGGAGGGCGGAGCCAGAATGTCTCGGATCGACGCGAGAATGACGGGACGCTCAGGCAAGGCGCTCGCCGCATTCAGGGCCGCATCGAACTCGGCCGAGAGTGATCGGCGGCCAAAGGGGTAAAGCTCGGTGATCAGGATATGCGGCTGGAAGCTTTTGACCGCCTGCACCAAGGTTGCCTCACGCGCGGCGTAATAGGCCGCGTCAGCCTCTTCACCGCTTTCGGTCAGCAAACGGGTGAAGTTGGTTCCTTCTGACCTGAGAGGCGGCAAGCCGAACAGGGTCATGCCGGTGCTATCCAATTGCGGCGCGGGCATGCCACCCGTCACGACCATGACGTCTTGGCCATCATCCCGAAATGCCCGCCCCAATGTCAGCGCCCGGCTGAGATGCCCGGTGCCCAACAGGTGCGTGACGATGATCATCACCTTCATTGCGGGGCCTCGCGTTTGATCAGGCGAACGGGGTCGGCGTCGGCGGTCATGGTATTCATGTCGACGATATACAGCCGATTGCGTTTGATCTTAAAGGGGGCAGGGCCTTCAAAATTCCACCCCCAAGCCTGGGCCAGAATGACCCGCATGATTCCGATATGGCAGACCGCGACGGTATCCCGCTGCAACTCGGACAGCCACGGGTGAAGCCTGTCGCGAACCTCGGCCGGGCTTTCCCCGTTTGGTGGGCGGAAATCCCAGCTCCAACTCTCGATATGTCGATACCCGCTGGATGTGTCCGCGATCAGGTCAACTCCGCGCAGACCTTCCCAATCGCCCCAGTTCATCTCCGTCAACGCGTCCGAGGTGTTCGGGTCGCGACCAGTCACGATTTGCGCCGTCTCACTGGCGCGGTGCAGGGGGCTGGACCAGATGTCAGCTTTGGCCCAGTCCTGCGGCAATCCATAGCCTGTCAGTTCGGCTCGGGCGTCATCGTCCAGCGGTATGTCGCTGCGCCCCTGGATCCGTCCCGCGCGGTTCCAATGGGTGTGCCCATGGCGGAGCAATGCAAGCCGGGTCATGATACGTCCTTCAGCAGAGGTCGGAGGGTTGCCCACAAGCGCTCGGTCGCCTGTGGCATCAGGTGGCGCTCTGCCACGTAGTCGCGTGCTGCAGCGGCGAGAGAGTGGCGCAGCATGGAATCCGAAAGAAGAGCTTGCATGCCATCCGCAAATCCCTTGGCACCACTTGCGACAGACGGATAGGCCGCGGGGGACAGAACATCGCGTACGCCGGGCCGATCCTGAGCGACGACAGGCAATCCCGCGGCCTGCGCCTCAAGGTAAATCATCCCGTAAGCCTCATTTACTCCGGGCCAGGCAAGCAGAGACGACTGTTGATAGACGCGTTGCAATTCTTCCCGGTCAAGCTGACCCAGAAAACTCACCCGATGTCCGAATGGTGCCATCAGGGTCTCAACCTGCCTGCGCGCCGGGCCGTCTCCCGCGATATTGAGGTGCCAGTCTCCTGTCAAATGCGCCAGGGCCTCGGACAATATCTGATAGGACGCCAGCTTGTCCCCGTACCGCATCATGCCGACGGTCAGCATGGGTTCACCGCCGATGGCGGCGGGGGGCAATTCGGCCATTGGCAGGAACGGAGGCAATTCGACCAAAGCCTGATCGCCAAAACGATCCCGCTCCAAAGTGATCAGGTCGTTGGCCGTGTGATAAAAGATCACATCTGCTGCATCGCAGGCCTGATGCGCCGCCTTGGCAAATTCAGCCCACGGCCCGCTTAACCGGCTGGATGCGCGGGTGCTTTCCAGTTGCACATAGGGAATGCCGTGCGCCTTGCAAACCCGAGGGCCCAGCAGGTCAGGTGCCTTGTAATAATTGTGGTAGGTCACCCAAAGACTAGTATCTGAAGGCATGTCAGAGATAAGTCGTTTCGCTTCATCCTCTGCCGCGCGTCTCAGGGCATGTTGCAAGTCTTCGTCGCCGCTTTTGTCATAAATGCGCAAGTCGGTCGCCAGATCGACCGTATCACCCTCTGCGGTCAGCGCCTGCATCAGGTTCCTGGCCATTTCACGGTCGCCCGAAGGTTTCGGGCTGTCAGGAGATTTCATCGGGGCATAAAACGCGACCCGCGCCATTACGCGTTTTCCATGCACATGGAATTGAGGCGTTCAGACAGCCGTGCGATGCCGGGGGCCATCCGAAACTCGGCTTGCAGGCGATCATAGGCTGCACGTGCCATCCTTGCGGCCTGCTGCGGATCGGTTGCCAAACCTTCAATGGCTTCTGCCAGCGCCGATGGGTCGTCATCGGACAAAACCCCATGCGTTCCGGTTTCAATAAACTCGGGGATCGCCGAGACCGGAGTCGACAGGATTGGCAACAGCTGAGACGCGGCCTCCATCAACACATTCGGCAACCCGTCGCGGTCTCCGTCCTTCGCGATGCGGCTGGGCAGAACGAACAGGTCGGCATCACGCATCGCTTCGATGACCTCCGGCTGGTCGCAGGCCCCTTTCCAGGTGATCCGGTTCGCGATGCCAGCTGTGTTCGCCAGCGCCCGCAAAGCATCACCCAATGCGCCACCACCGATATGGGTCCAGTGCCAATCCAGGTCATCGGGCAGCAATGCAAAAGCCGCGACCAGACGATCGAAGCCTTTTTTCTCGACCAGCCGCCCGACGGAAATCATGTGAAAAGGACCGCCCGCAGCACGCAGCCTTCGCGTTGGCGGTTCAGGAAAGCGAGACAGGTCCAACCCGTGATAGATCAGATCCACGCGCTTGGGGTCATCGGCCAGGCTGCGCAGATGATCCGCTCCGATGGCTGTACAGGTGGCGCCAAACGTGGCCCCGTAGGATGCGGCTTTCAGCTTTTCACGTTTTTCCCAATCCGGCGACGTCCAGATATCCTTGGCATGAGCCGAAAAACTCCACGGCAATTCGCGCATGATGGCGGCGTAACGGGTAACGGACGACGGCGTGTGCATGAAATGAGCGTACAACCCTTGCGTCTGGGCAGGCAATTCAGCGGCCAGAACACAGGCTTGCCCAAACCGGCGGATGCGATTGGGTGTCGGGTCGCGCTTCAAGTCCTGACGCCAGATCCGATAGGCCCTGTCGTAACCGGGAAGCGTTTGGGCCAGGGTTCGTGCCGCCCAGACCCGTTTGGGTTCGTCATGAAGATACTCGGGCAGGTATCGGACCTGCCCTGTGAAACGGTCATGCAGAGGGTGGCGTTTCGTGTCGGTCGGGTGCCGCAAAGACCAGATGTCAAAATGATGTCCGGCATCCTGCAAGGCGACAAGTTCCTGCGCGATGAACGTTTCAGACAGTCGTGGCCAGCCTTTGACCACAACCGCCAGAGTAGGGGAATCTGAGGTCATCCGGTGGCTCGTTCCTGTTCCCAGGTCAGCATGCTCTCGATGCGGTCCGTGACATAGTCCAGCCCGTCCAGCAATCCGCTCTGGATGGTTTGGGACGGCAGGGATTGATGCGGCAGTTCCCGAATGGCACGGATCATCGAATCCGGTGTCAGGCCATCCCGGTTTTCATCCAGCATCCGCACGAGGCCCAACCCTTCTGCACGCGAAGCCCGAATCCACTGTTCCAGCCGGGGCGTGGTGCGCGGGACGATGACCGCGCGTTTGTCGAAGGACAGAACCTCGCAGAACGTGTTGTAGCCACCCATGCAGACGACGCCTTTGGCGCCTGCAAAAAGTGTTTCGATTTGGGATTCGAAGCCAACAGCAGTGACACGACCGTTCAGAGCCGCGACGCGCGTTTCGAAATCCTCTCGCAACTCGCCAGACAGGAAGGGACCGTAGACCAGAACCGCGCGCGGTGACAGATCCGGATCTTTTTCGTATGCAGACAGAACGAGGTTGACCATCGCCTTGCCATCGCCGCCACCGCCGGGCGTGATCAGGATATAGGGTTGTTCCGGTGGTCCGCCGACTGGGCCTAGATCACGGCGCAGATACCCCGTCCAGTGAATGCGGGACTGCGCCGCCGGGCTCAGGGGCAGCCCCTGTGTCGGGTCATAAATCGACTGCAAGCCGTAAACCCAGATTTCGTGATAAAACCGCTCGGTCGCATCAATGGCTTCCTTGCGCGCCCATTCAGCGGCCAACACTTCGGGTTCATCCAGAACATCGCGCAACCCAAGCACCAGTTTCGTTCCGCAGTTGTGTTGCAGGTATTTCAGGGTCGGAAGCAATTCCCCCCGAAACCCTGTCGGTTCCTTGTCGACGATCAGAATATCGGGGTCGAATTGCTGAACTGCTGTTTGAATCAGACCCGACCGCAATTCGGTCACTTCTTCGATGCCCATCCCGATTGTGCGCGCAGCATAGGATCCGTCAGCACGTTTGGTCACACCGGGCAGGCGCACGTGATCGACGCGGCGGGGAAACGTAAACCGACCGGCCACAGGCGAGCCGGTCAGGATCAGTGCCGACGCGCTTTGATCCGCCTGCGTGATCGCAGCCGCCAAAGCCCGCGACCGGCGAAGATGGCCCAGCCCGAACGTGTCGTGGCTGTAAAACAGGATACGCGGCGCGCGGTCCGGTTTGGATTTGGTTTTGCTAAGGCTCATAGTGTTGCCCGTCTTCTTGATCCCGGTTCGAAATCCGCGCGTTTGCAAGCGTTACTGTATATTTCCCAGCCACGCTTGCCAAAGGAGGAAATGCTCTTCCGCAAATGTTCCAAACATTGCGATTTGGCAACAGCATATCGGCGATTTCGCGACATATCGCACCAAGGCTTGAGAGGGATCACAAAAGAGCAGGTGAACTGGCAAAGGGGCAGGGCCTTAAACTTCTGTTCGTTCATATTCAATTTTCACCAGATTGAAAACATCCGTGATCAAACAGTGCGTCAAGAACACGCCGGATCACGATGTTGAGCAGGTCACACCCGAGTGTTTGAACTGCCTGAAACCCTTCTGTAGTCTGGCCGCTATCGGAAAAGCTGGATGCAAAACCCTATGAAACACACCTTTCTGGCCGCAATAACTCTGGCTTTGTGGGCTTTTGTTCTGGCACTTCCGGTCAGCGTCTCAGCGCAGTCGTCGTTGATTCCGGGGTATAGCTCGGGCAGTTCGTCTGAAACCACGCAAGAAAGTGATTTGGCGGAGGCAATTCGCGCGGCCAGTGAAGCCGGGGCAAGTGTGATCGTCATCGACAGCGCTGGGCAGGTTGTGACAACAGCCGGCAGCGCGGATGCGGGCCCGGATGATGCGGCCAGCGATTCGAACAATCCCATGGGTGGCGGATCGCAGCTGATGAAGGCGCAGGAGCGGTTCTCGAAATTCCGTGAGTCGATGCAATCACGGCTTGAGGCGCTGCCGTATTCGGTGTTCGAAGTGAAGTATGTCCTGCGTCAGACCAGCCCGGACGGTCGTATTCAGACCTATGTCGAAGTTCTGGGCTGGAACATCCTGTTCCTGTTGTTGGGGCGCTGGCTGTCTATCGAGATATACGGAAAACGCATCGCGCGCCGCTGGGTTGTTGCGCGGATCAAGGATGAACCGCAAGGCTACCGCGAAAAGATGCCCTTCCTGCTGTTCCGGTTCCTGATGGGGATCGGAGCGACGATTTTTGCGATGCTTATGGCGCTGATCGTCGGGTATCTGTTTTTTGGCGAAGCAGACGATATCTCGATCCAATTCACGGTCACGGCGATCTTCACGGCGTTCTTCCTGTCGCGCACGGTGTCCGATCTGTGGCGGATGGTTTTGTCACCCTACCTGAGCCAATATCGACTGCCACCGTTCTCGGACCGGGATGCCAAGCGGCTGTATCTCTGGGCTTCTGCACTCGCGACCTATGACATCACGGTTGTTCTGTTTTCGACCTGGGTTGCGGATTTCGGGCTGAATTATAACGTCTACGCCATGGTCTATGGCTGCCTGACAATGTTGGGTGCTTTGGGCAATATTCTGATGATCCTTTTCAATGCCCGGGCCATTTCAAATGCAATCCGTGGCGGACGAGCGCCGGATCAGGTGTCCTGGTTGTTACGGTTCGTATCCTTCGGCTGGGCGCCGGCACTGATCGTCTATGTCGTGTTCAGCTGGTTCCGTTTGGCTGTTGATCTTGCACTGGAGAACCCAACGCCGCTGCCGCTGATCGCAAGCAGCTATATGATCTTCATGTCCGTTGTTATCGCCTATGGTGCGATGAACTACGTGCTGGAGCGGTATTTTGACCGTTCACGCAAGATCAACGAGATAAACGAAGAAACCGTCACCGCCGCCGCTGATGCGGATTTCGAGACCGTGGAAACGCCCGAGGCAGAACAGCGCAGACAGTATCTTCTGACCTATGAAGATCTGGCGCGTCGGGTGGCTGGAATTCTGGCATTTGTGATCGGTGCCTATGCGCTTGTGGTGATTTGGTATCCCGAGGCGGACTGGAGCCAGGACCTGCCGGTTGCACGCGTGCTGGATGTGATGGTCATCATCTTCATCGGCTACGTTCTGTTTCATTTCTTTCGTATCTGGATCGACAGCAAGATAGCGGAGGAAGTCGATGATGGCACCGAGGCCGAACTGGGCGATGAGGGCGGAGAAGGTGGCCAAAGCCGGCTGGCGACACTGCTGCCATTGTTCCGCGGCGCTATTCTGGCCGTTGTCGTCGTGACGATCATGCTGATCGTTCTCATGGAACTTGGTATCAATGTCAGCCCGTTGTTTGCAGGTGCTGGTGTGGTTGGTCTGGCCGTTGGCTTCGGGTCTCAAACACTGGTGCGAGATATTTTTTCAGGGGCGTTTTTCCTGATGGATGATGCCTTTCGGAAGGGTGAGTACATCGATATCGGAGACGTCAAGGGAACGGTCGAGAAAATCTCGGTCCGGTCCTTCCAGCTGCGTCACCATCTTGGCGCGCTGAACACGATTCCTTTTGGTGAAATCAAAGTCCTGACCAACTATTCCCGTGACTGGGTGATCATGAAACTGCCGCTGCGCGTGACGTATGACACTGACGTGGAAAAGGTTCGCAAGCTGATCAAGAAGCTGGGTCAGGAGTTGCTGAGCGATCCTGTGATCGGAGAAAATTTCATACAGCCGCTGAAGTCCCAGGGTGTGATCGAAATGCAGGATTCAGCGATGATCATCCGGGTCAAGTTTATGACCAAACCGGGCGATCAATGGCTGATACGCAAGAGGGTCTATCAGGAAATTCGCGAGCTGTTCGCGCGGGAAGGCATCAAATTTGCGCATCGCGAAGTCACCGTGAGGTTGGCGGATGGCAAAGAGGCCGAAGAGCTGACACCTAAACAACGTGAGGCCGTGACAGGTGCGGCGCAGGCGGCGATTGATGAGGATTATCTGGACGATATCGGGCCAGGCGGCGATGATCGTTAGGGGCGCTCTCGTCGCTTTGGACTACGTCTCTGACGAGACGCCACCCAAAGCGTTGGGCCCGGCCGCGCGTCCCGCGCGGCGGACGGTCAGTTGGCGGTGAAGGGCCAGACAGGTTTTGAATTGCCCAGTTTCGACGCAGGCAAATCCCAACGCATCGTCGCTTCGCCGACCCTCAGCGCAGGTTTGAGGCGATGGCCGGGACCCCAGCCGGAAGTCTCTGTTGCCGTGCTGTAATCTGTTGTTGCCGGGCTGATGGGCGCGGATTCTGCTTCGTCTTTTCCGAGCACGGCCAGAAGTTCGGCGGTACGCGCCAGAGAGAGATGCGCGTGCATGATGGAATTGCCCGATGCGGCCTCGGCCAGTGCGGACAGTACTGCAGCAGCCATCAGGTAGCCCGTTGCGTGGTCCAGAGCCTGAACCGGCAACGGGGTCGGTTTGTCCGCGTCCGCCCAACCCATCCCGGCATGAGCAATACCCGCGCTCATCTGGACAAGGCTGTCAAACCCGCGTCGGGTCGACCATGGACCTTGCCAACCATAGGCATCCAGCGTGACTTCGATCCGGTTCGGAGCCAGGTCGTCACGTTTGGCCCGCGTCAATCCCAGAGCATCCAGCGCGCCGGGGCGATACCCGTGTACGAAGACATCGGCCTGAGACAACAGCCCGTGCAGACGTTCGAGACCAGCTTCCGATTTCAGGTCAAGATAGGCGCAGTGTTTCCCCAGCGAGATGTCCGGGATCACCCCCGGTTCATCCCAGTCAGGTGGGTCGATGCGCAAAACCTCGGCCCCGAAACCGGCCAGTGTTCGCGTTGAAACCGGACCGGCCAGAACACGAGTCAGATCAAGCACCCGCAACCCTGCCAGAGGCCGATCAGCGGTGGCCTGAGGTCTGTCGCGCAGCTTGACATAACGTGGCCCTTGCCAGCCAATCAAGGGGTCACGCGACACGGCGCGGCCCTGCGGGTGGTCAAGCCACTCGGTCCGGCTGCGCATGGCAGCCGCCACGCCACCTTCGGCGACAACTGCTGTTTCCAGTTCCGAAATTGCCCAGGACCTGACAGCTTTTGCTACCGCTTCGCGCTCGGGCTGGGTGCCCAGGACCCTCAAAGCAGCAGAGCGATGACGGGGCAGGTTTGTGTGCAACCGGATCCAGCCATCCGCGGCTTTGTAATCGCCCGCGACCGCGTCCCACAAACTGGGCACGTCCCAACCGTCTGGTTTGAAGGAATAGCCGAACCACATAGATGCCAGCCGGTGATCAATTGTGACCTCAGGTGTCTTCGGAGATAGGTTGAGAGCCTGGATCAACCGGGCCATTTCCCGTCCCACAGCTGCAAAGCCGGCGGTGGCCAGTTCGGAAACGGCGAAGACGCTTGGCAAGGCGCCTCCTCCAAGCCTGTGATAGCTGTCAACAGCGGGAAGAGTGGCCAGAAGGCTCATTGCTGATAGGGGTCGAGACTGTCGCGCAGCCCGTCGCCGAGGAAGTTGAACGCCAGCACAATGACGATGATCGGCAACATCGGGATAGCCGTCCACGGGTAGATCTCGATCGAAGCGAGGTTCTGCGCGTCATTCAGCATCACTCCCCAACTGACGGCAGGTGCACGCAGGCCGAGGC
Organism: Ruegeria sp. CDSA141; assembly: GCF_059612005.1. Classification (NCBI taxonomy): domain Bacteria; kingdom Pseudomonadati; phylum Pseudomonadota; class Alphaproteobacteria; order Rhodobacterales; family Roseobacteraceae; genus Ruegeria; species Ruegeria sp. CDSA141. The sequence goes on along the minus strand of NZ_JBXWPT010000014.1, from coordinate 64,021 downwards.
CCAGAAAACTGAGCGCGGTTTCACCCAGGATCATAGCCGGGATCGACAATGTGGCCGATGCGATCAGATGCGACATGAAGTTTGGCAGCAGGTGTTTGCGGATCACCCGGCCAGAGCTTGCCCCCATCATTTCAGCCGCACGCACATACTCTTCCTCGCGCAACGACAGGAATTTCGCGCGGACCGAGCGCGCCAGACCTGGCCAGTCGAGGATGCCAAGGATGATCGAAATGATAAAGAACACTGCGACCGGGCTCCAGTTCGAGGGCACGGCGGCTGAGAGGGCCAGCCACAACGGCAGTTCCGGCAGTGAACGCAGGATTTCAATAACCCGGTTGATGGTCCAGTCGATACGCCCGCCGAAATAACCGGCCATCGAACCGAAAAGGATGCCAAGAAAGAACGACACCGAGATACCAATCAGACCTACCGTGAGAGACAGCTGCGCGCCGTAAAGAATACGGCTGAAGATATCTCGGCCCAACCGGTCGGATCCCCACAGGAACAGCGTAGCCCCCTGTGGGGCACAGAACAGGTGTGTGTCTGACGGGATCAATCCGGCCAGCTTGTACTCCGAGCTTTCGCAGAAGAACCTGATCGGGCGCGGGTCTTCTGTGTCGGGGACAAACTTCCATTGGAAGGTCTCAAGGTCCGCTTCGGCTACGATCGGGTAAACGTGGGGGCCGATGAATTCGCCCTCATGGAACCAGTTTACCGATTGTGGCGGCGCGTACAGGTGCTCTCCGTTGCGGTCGTTCGGGCCATAGGGCGCGATGAAACCCGCAAAGGGCAGCATAAGGTAGCATAGCAGCAGGAAGATACCCGAGATCAGGCCCAGCTTATGCGTTCTGAACTTGCGCCAGACCAGCACCCAGTTGGGGGCATCCAGATCGGCGCGTTCCAGTTGCTGAACCGAGGCCTGCGGATCAAACGGCGCGTCATCGACGTAGCGGTTGTCAGGACGATCAGTCATGCTTCACGCCCCTCGTACCGAATGCGCGGATCCAGCATCACCAGCAGGATATCCGAGATCATCGTGCCGATCAGGGTCAGCAGGGCGACGAACATCAGGATGAATGCTGACAGAAATTGATCCTGCGTCTTCAGGGCTGTCAGCAGGGTCGGGCCAATGGTCTGAAGGCCCAGAACGACCGAGACCAGAACAGAGCCGGAAACCATCGACGGCAGCAGGTTGCCGATATCTGCGACAAAGGGGTTGAAGGCCACTCGCAGCGGATATTTGGTGAGCATCCGAGACGGGGCCATGCCTTTCGCGATGGCGGTTTCCACATAGGGCTTGCCCAATTCGTCCAGCATATTCGCGCGCAGACGCTGCATCATCGCCGATGCGCCTGAAGTGCCGATGACAAAGGTCGGTACGATCAGGTGGATGAGGATGGATTTCAATTTCTCCCAAGTCATCGGCTGGCCTTCGAAACTTGGATCCATCAACCCCCCGATTGGCAGGTTGAAATATTGGTGGCCGTAGTAGAACAGGATCAGCGCCAGCAAAAAGTTCGGCGTTGCCAGGCCCAGATACCCCACGAAGGCCGAGGTGTAATCGATCCATGTTCGGGACCGCGCAGCGGCGATAACGCCCAGTGGTAGTGCCACGGCATAGACAAACAGGATCGCAGCCAGATTGACCACAACCGTCAACCAAAGCGTGTCACCGACGATTTCAGAAACGGGGCGGTCGAATTCAAAAGACCAGCCATAATTGCCCTGGATCAAACCGGAAAACCCGTGCGGTCCGGGCCAGAAACCTATCCAGATCAGGTATTGTTCCCACATGGGGCGATCCAGCGCGTATTCAGCGCGCAGGAACTCTGCCTTTGCGACACCTGCCGACTGGCCCGAGGCCTGAAGTTCCGCGATCTGGTTGCTGAGATAGTCGCCGGGCGGAAGGTTGATGATTACGAAAACCAGAACCGAGACCACCAACAAAGTCAGCAGCATCGTGAAAAAGCGATACACCACGTAGCGCAGCATGATCATTTAGCTGCTCCTGCTCAGTCGGCGAAAAAGAACTCGTCCGGGCGGTGAATGCCGAAATGTGCACCGGGTTCCCAGGCCCACATAGCCTGTTCCGGCACGTTGCGCAGGCGGTTTGACACGACAATAGGCTGAGGGGCTCCGTTCAGAATGCCAATGGCATAGAGTTGACCCGCGTGGATGCTAAGCATCTCGGTCCAGACGGCTTCACGTGCTTCATCGGTCGTGGAAATTTGCCATTCATGTACCAACTCCATCAGGCGTTCGGCCTCTGGCATGTCGGGGGCCTCACCCGCTTCGCCACCGGTCTGATAGTACTGCCCCCATTTTGGCCAGGCCAGGAATACCTGATCTGTCGGGGCCAGATACGCTGGCGATGTATGCGCCTGCGGGATGCCGTCATCCCAGCCGAACCAGACTGACGCCATCGAGTTTCCTGCGAAAACCCGGTTGCGCAGGATGTCCCGGTCCAGCGGGCGCATGACCAGTTTGACCCCAATTTCGCGCCAGGTGTCGGTTACGATCTGAAGGGCGTTTTCAACCTCTTGCCGCTCACCTGCGGTTTCGATCACCAGCTCCATCGGGCGGCCGTCCGGCAACAGGCGGACGCCGTTCTTGTCGCGCTGATCCAGACCGGCCTCATCCAAAAGCGCATTGGCCTGATCGATATCGTATTGCGCCCATGCCGCGGCATTCTCTTCATTGTAAAATGGCGAGGCGGGAAGAACTGACATCGCAGCAGGATGTGCGAGTTTAAAGTAAAGGGCCTGATTGATAGATTGCCGGTCGATGGCCAGCGACAAGGCCCGCCGCACGCGAACGTCCCGCAATACATTGCGCCAGACGTCATCGGCGAAGTTGAGGTTCGGATAGATTGCGATCTGCGAGGCTACGCCAGTTTTCCACAACAGCGTTTTATATCCGCCCTGTGCTTCGCCTTTCTTCAGGATCGACGCGTCTCGGAAGGCAAGACCACGGCCTTGCAGATCGCTTTCACCGGCGTTGGTCTTGGCGGCAACAAGACCGGACGCGACAATTTCCATTTCGACCACGTCAATATAGGGAAGTTGCACCCCTTTGCTATCGATGCGGTGATAATATGGGTTGCGCACGAAGTTGTGGCGGATCTTCTTGCCCGAACTGGCGTTCAACCAAGGTTGCAACGTGGGAAGTTCATGGTTGTCGAACTTGTAAAGGTTATCCAGCTTGTTGTGCAGCGCTGCCCAGCTTTTGACCCGGGCATCTTCAACCTGAAAGGCAAGCTCTTCTGCGTCCGCGTATTTCTCATGATACTGTTTCAGAAAGGCGGACGGTCGATAAATAAAGGGCGGTCGCGCCTGTGCCAAAGACTGCAGGAAGTCCGGATTGGGGTCGTTCCATTCGAAGATCACAGTGGTTTCATCAGGAAACGTGACCGTGGGGGCTTTGCCTTCGACGATCAGAAAATCGGGTGGGCCTGACGGGCTGAGCAACTCGTTATTGGCGACGTCTTCCCACCAATAGCGGAAGTCTTCCGAGGTAAAAGGTGAGCCGTCCGACCACTTGTGCCCTTCGCGGAGTTTCAGGGTGAACTTGCGATTGCCCTCGTTTTCAAACGAGGCCAGCAGGTCGGGTACGATTTCGTAGTCTTGGTTGTACCCGGCCAACCTTGCATACCCATAGACAACCATCTGTCTTATATCTTTGGATCGCGTGACCATGGTACGCAGAGTGCCGCCCGGCGTTCCGAATTCTCTTCCTTTTGCGGTCAGATCCACAATCAAGGGGTCCTTGGGCAAACGTTCCTGCACCGGCGGAAGATTGCCGCTTTCAACCTCGGCGCTCCAGAAGGCGCTTTCCTGAGGTGTCGGGAAGGCTTCTGCTGCGGCGGGCAGCTTCCCTGAAAAAGCCAGCATAACAGCCAGCATCAGAGGGCGAGTGGTCTTAAACATGGCAACGTACCTTATGGCCCGGTTCCAATTCCACCAGTGAAGGTATCACGGTGTCCGAGAAACGAAAGGCTTCATCCCAACTGTCCGGTGCGCCGGCGCCCAGAGAGACCAATTGAAGGTCAATCGGGCGATTGATGTCGGGTTCGGGTTGAGCGGCAATCAGCGCCTTGGTGTATGGATGGCGCGGATTGTAGAAAAGAGTTTCAGGCGGTGCCTGTTCGACGATCAGACCCCGCCGCATGACAGCAACTTCGTCAGCGATCCGTGCGACAACGGCCAGATCATGTGAGATGAACAGGTAGGACAGGTTCAGGCTGTCTTGCAGGTTTTCCAGCAAGGTCAGGATTTGTTCCTGAACAGATACATCCAATGCCGAGGTGGGTTCGTCGCACACGATCAATTGTGGGTCCAGCATCATGGCTCGGGCCACGGAAAGGCGCTGTCGCTGCCCGCCGGAAAACGCGTGTGGATAGCGTTTGAGCATATCACCCGTCAGGCCAACGCGCTGCAACATCTCGGCGGCTTTGTCGCGCTGTTCGGCTGTTGTGCCGATGCGGTGGATTTCCAGCGGTTCGGTCATGGCATCCTGTATACGCATCCGGGGGCTGAGCGAACTGTAAGGGTCCTGAAATACCATCTGTGCCTTGCGCTGAAACGCTGTGCGCTGGGCTCGGGTCATATTGTGCACCGTGATCGGGTCGGCATCGGGGGCACTACGAAACAGGACTTCACCACCAGGGTCGGGCAATTCAGCCCCCAACGCGATGCGGGCCGCCGTTGTCTTTCCCGATCCGCTTTCACCGACAATTGCCAAAGTCTTGCCGCGCGCCAGTTTCAGGTCGACACCGCGGCAGGCATAGATTGCCTTATCGGACTGCCATCCTTTGCTGGACCGCATGGTGTAGGTCTTGGACACATCCTTCATCTGAAGGATCAGATCCGTGTCGGGCATCGGTATACCCACCGCATCCTGATCCGGTATTTCCGGGGCCGCATCAAAAAGCTGCTTTGTATATGGGTGTGCGGGCGCAGTCAGGATCGGTGCGGCGGGGCCAGCCTCCATGACGCGACCTTTGTGCATCACGACGACCTGCTCGGCCATGTTGGCAACTACGCCCAGATCGTGAGTCACCAGAATGAGCGCCATGCCGGTTTCGCGCTGCAATTCCTTGATCAGGCCAAGAACCTGCGCCTGGGTGGTCACGTCCAGAGCAGTGGTTGGCTCATCCGCGATCAGCAATTCCGGTTTAGACACCATGGCCATGGCGATCATGGCACGTTGGCGCATGCCACCTGACAACTCGAAAGGGTACGAGTCATAGGCCCGTTGCGGATCTGGGAAACCGACGCGTTCGAACTGCGTCAGGACCTTCTTGCGTGCCGCAGACTCGGACAGCCCGCGATGCAACCATAAAACCTCGCTGACCTGATTGCCGATCTTGTGTAGCGGGGACAGTGATCGCATGGGCTCCTGAAAGATCATCGAAACCCGATTGCCGCGGATGTTGCGCAACTCACGCTCAGACACTGTCGTGAGTTCGCACATGCCCTTGGAATCGTTCAGTGTAATCGTGCCGTTTCGGATCTGCGCCGTACGGGGCAGAATGCGTAAGACTGCGCGGCACGTGATCGTTTTCCCCGATCCCGATTCACCGACCAAGGCCAGGGTTTGTCCGGCTTCGACATCGAAGTTCACATTCGTGACCACGGAATTGCCCGTCCCAAAGCCGATGCTAAGGTCTCTTACGGACAACAACGCGCTCATGCGGGTTTTCCACCCGTTTGACCGTTCGATGACATCGGTTACTTCAACTCCCCGTGATTTTTCGTTCAGTGTCGCGCGGTTCCGCCCGTCTAGTCAAACCCGTTCTTGGGCCGAAATGTCGCGAAATCGTGAAACTAAGGGCTTCATCGCTACACAAAGTCTTGAGATTTTGTCATCAAGGGCGGTGTTGGGCGCATTTATGCTCTCGAGTTGTATCAAGGAGATATTTTCCGGTGTCCGAGAATCAAAGCCGTCTGGATCTGTTCATCGATCGCATGGTGTCACAGCGTGCTTGTCTGGATCACGCAATCAAACACACTGAAGGCATGACAGGTCCGGTGTTCGAATTGGGTTTGGGCAACGGGCGTACATATCATCATCTTGTGCAGCACATGGATGGCCGCCCGGTCTATGTGTTCGAACGCGCGGTGGCCTCGCACCCCGACTCTACCCCGCCCGAAGATCGTGTGATTCTGGGCGATGTGCGGGACACCCTGCCTGCATCGGTTGAACGGTTCGGCGCTTCAGCCAGCCTGATCCACGCGGATCTTGGCGGGCACAATCGCGAAAAGAACGACAAGTTTGCGCGGTTCGTATCTCCTCTCATCGAGCCTTTGCTTGCTCCGGGCGGGTTGATGGTCTCAAGTGATCGGATGTATTTCGAAGGGCTGACCGAGATGCCATTGCCCGAAGGTGCCGTTGAAGGACGCTGTTTCATCTATCGCCGCTGACCGAAAAGGGGTAATGCCATGATTTTTTACGACTGCTCTACTGCTCCGAGCCCTCGCCGCGCGCGCATGTTCATTGCCGAAAAAGGGTTGGATATCGAAACACGTGATATCTCGATTGCGAATGGCGAACAATTGAGCGCAACTTTTCGCGCTGTGAACCCACGGGCCACGATCCCAGTTCTGGTAACGGATGACGGAACCGCTCTGACAGAAAACCTGGGCATTGCGGCTTTTCTGGAAGCACAGTTTCCCGAACCGCCTTTGATGGGCCGAACCCCCGAGGAAAAAGGTCTGGTCCTGATGTGGAACGCGATTGTCGAACAGCAGGGAGGGGCGCCGATTGCCGAGGCTTTGCGCAACGGTCATCCGGCCTTCAAGGATCGCGCCATTCCGGGCCCCTACAACCATGCGCAGATACCCGAACTTGCGCAGCGCGGGCGCGAGCGTGTGGCATCATTCTTTGAAATGCTGGAGTCGCGTCTGAAGGAAAGCCCGTTTGTGGCCGGTGACGTATTTTCTTTAGCGGATATCTCGGTTTTCGTTTTTGTCGATTTCGCCCGTGTCATCAAGATGCGTATCCCGGAAGACAACGCTGCCACCCTGGCGTGGTTTCAGGCTATCCAATCTCGTCCAAGCGCAAGCCTGTAAACTTGCCAAGCCGTGCCGGGTTTCGCTGTGATCAGCACTGTACAGAAATGTCTAGACAGAGGTGAACAGTGCCACTAGCGTCTCCTTAGATTTTGTTCAGGGAGGTCGGGATGAAGTCCCAATATCGCGTAGTGGTCATCGGAGGAGGCGTTGTAGGGGCGTCGGTTCTGTATCATCTGGCCAAGTTCGGCTGGTCGGATGTCGTCATGCTGGAGCGGCGGCGGTTGGCGTCTGGTTCGTCGTGGCACGCGGCGGGTGGCATCCATGCTTTGAACGCTGATCCGAACATGGCGTCTTTGCAGGCCTATACCATTGATCTGCTCAGCGAGATCGAAAAGGAATCGGGCCAGAATATCGGCCTGCACATGACCGGTGGTCTCACGCTCGCCGGAACCCCCGAACGGTGGGAGTGGTTACAGGCCAACTACCGCATCTTCCAGTCCATCGGCATCGACGATTGCGAATTGTTGAGCCCGGAAGAGGCGCAGAAGCGTTGCCCGATCATGTCCACGGATGGTGTTCTGGGTGCGATGTGGGCAGATCGTGAGGGCTATATCGATACAACCGGCACCGTTCAGGCTTACGCGACCGCGGCCAGAAAAAGAGGTGCGGAATACTACGAGGAAACCAAGGTTGAGGAACTGATCCAGACGGCGGATGGCTGGCAGGTGGTGACCGACAGGGGCACGATCACCTGCGAACATGTGGTCAACGCCGCCGGTCTGTGGGCCAAACAGGTGGGACGCATGGCGGGGGTCGAGCTGCCGGTTTCTCCGCTGAAACACCACTATCTGATCACCGACACGGTGCCCGAGGTCGCGGCGGCCGATTTCGAGATGCCGATGACCGTGGATCTGGAGGGCTTCACCTACATGCGGCAGGATCAAAAGGGTGTTCTGGTCGGCATATACGAGGTCGATCACGAGCACTGGGCCATGGACGGCGCACCCTGGAATTATGGCGAAGAACTGTTTCAGGAGCAGCTGGACCGTATCGAAAACGAGCTGATGCTGGGGTTCGAACGCTATCCGGCGATCCAGAACGTCGGTATCAAGACATGGGTGAACGGCGCGTTTACCTTCTCGCCAGACGGAAACCCGCTGGTCGGCCCGGTGCCGGGCAAGCGCGGCTATTGGACCGCCTGTGCGGTGATGGCCGGGTTCCTGCAAGGCGGCGGTGTCGGTAAGACGCTGGCCGAATGGATGATCCATGGCGAGCCTGAGGCAGATGCCTGGCCAATGGATGTGGCACGGTACGGTGATTTTGCACAGAACAAGCGCTATATCCGCGAAACTACCGGCCAGTTCTATTCCCGCCGCTTCGTGATGACCTATCCGAACGAGCAACTGCCCGCCGGGCGGCCGCTGAAAATGGCACCGGCGCATGACGCGATGACCGAGGCAGGGTGCAAATGGGGCGTGAGCTGGGATCTTGAAGTGCCGCTTTATTTCGCGCCGAAAGGGTTCGAGGAAACGCCTACTCTCAAGCGTTCGAACGCGCATGACATTGTGGCCGAGGAATGCAAAGTGATCCGCGAAGGTGCGGGCTTGCTGGATATTTCGGGCTTTTCGCGATTCGAGGTTTCCGGTCCGAACGCGGAAGACTGGCTCGACAATGTCATGGCGTCGAAACTGCCCGGCCCGGGCCGCGCCAAGCTTGCCCCGATGCTGGGTGAAGACGGACGCCTGAAGGGCGATCTGACCGTGCTCAACTGGGGCGACGGGACCTGGTGGATCATGGGCAGCTACTATCTGCGGGCTTGGCATATGCGCTGGTTCGACGATCACGTGACGGATGGGGTCAATATCCGTGATTTGGGCGAGGAATACTGTGGCTTTGCCGTGGTCGGGCCGAAGTCACAGACGGTTGTCGAAAAACTGGCGGAACAGGATATCTCGGGCTTGAAATTCATGGGCTGCGGCGATTTCGATATCGGCCTCGTGCGCGCCCGGGTGGCCCGCATGTCGGTGACCGGAGAAAAAGGGTACGAGATCAACTGTCGCTATGGCGACCACATCAAGCTGCGCCGCATCTTGCTGGAAGCGGGGGCCGAGGAAGGTATCCGCGAATGCGGCTTCAACGCGATGTTGTCAACACGGCTTGAGAAGAGCTTTGGCATCTGGTCGGCGGAATTCACGCAAGCCTATACACCGGGTATGACCGGAATGGATCGCTGGATCGACTGGGACAAAGACTTTGTTGGAAAGGTGGGCGCGCTTGCCGAACGCGACGGCAACGGCCCCGCGCAAGTTCAAGCGACACTGGAAATTGATGCTCTGGACGCAGATGCCAGTGGATACGAACCGGTCTGGGCTAATGGAGAGCGCGTTGGTTTCGTAACCTCGGGCGGTTACGGGCATTATGTTGGCAAGTCCTTGGCGATGGCGCTGATCGATCGGGACAAAGCCGAACCGGGCACGGAACTGTCCGTCCACGTGGTGGGGGTTGAACGTCCGGCGCGCGTGATTGCGCCGTCGCCTTATGATCCTCAGGGCAAAGCGATGCGAGGCTGATCATGACTGCTCCGGAGCGAGGACGCCGACGGCGGGGGCGGGGGGCTGAAGCCGCCCCGCAGCCCAGCCGCGATGTGAACTATCGCCACCTCAGGAATCCTTTTCCATTGATGGAAGTGTTCCCTGTCGACCAAATCGCAGACATGCATGACACCGCGTTGCGGACACTGGAGGAGTTGGGGGTAAAGACCCTGCTTCCCGAGGCGCGGAAACTGTTCAAACAGGGCGGCGCGCGGGTGGATGAAGACAGTGAGATGGTTTTTATCGGACGCGAGATCGTCGAGACCGCTGTCGCCTCAGCGCCCAAATCCATTGCCTGTCGCGCCGGTGCCCGGCGTCGCGATTTCAATCTGGAATTGGGCTCGTTGGTATTCCAGCCCGGAGCCGGTGCCCCGAATGCCACCGATCTTGAACGCGGTCGGCGCCCTGCGACGGGTCAGGATTATCTGGAATTTCTGAAGCTCACGCATCATTTCGACGTGTTTCAGATGATCTCGCCTCAGGTTGAGCCTCAGGATGTGCCGACCCATCTGCGTCACTACTTCACGACCCGGGCGCAGATGGAACTGACGGACAAGTTTCCGTTCTTCTTTTCGCGTGGAACCCCGCAGGTGATGGACTGCTTTGAGATGCTGACCACAGCCCGCGGTCTTTCGGATGATGCGTTCCGGGGCCATGCGCATTGCTACACGATCATTAACACCAACAGCCCGCGCACGTTGGATATCCCCATGGCGCAAGGTCTGATCGACTTCGCCCGCCACGGTCAGATGTCGATCATCACACCCTTTACCCTGATGGGCGCGATGGCACCGATCACCGTGGCCGGGGCGATCACCTTGTCTCATGCCGAGGCCCTTGCCGCGCTGACTTTGACCCAACTTGCCAATCCTGGTGCTCCGGTCTGTTATGGCACGTTCACCAGTAATGTTGACATGAAGTCCGGTGCGCCCGCCTTTGGGACGCCGTCGCACTTTCAGGCATCGCTGGCCGCGGGCCAACTGGCGCGGCATCTTGGATTGCCCTGGCGGTCGGCTGCCGGATCGGCGTCAAACATCAACGATGTACAGGCCGCAAACGAGAACCAGTTTGGGCTTTGGGGATGCCTTATGGCCGGCGCAACGGTGATCATCCACTCCGCAGGCTGGTTGGAAGGCGGGTTGACGGTTTCCTTCGAAAAGCTGGTCTGCGATGCGGAAGTTCTGAACATGGTCGCCGAACTCTGTGCGGGTGCGCAGGCGGGGCCGTCCGAGATTGGGTTTGAAACTGCATTGAGTGAGGTTGAACCCAGTGGTCACTTCTTTGCATCAAGCCAGACGATGGAGCGCTACAACACTGAATTTTATCAACCGCATGTCCATGACTACGCCAATTTCGGCACTTGGGCCGAGCGTGGTTCGGTGGACGCAAGTCATCGGGCGACGGACGTTTGGAAGGGCATTCTGAGTGACTTCCAGGCGCCCGCTGTCGACAATGATCGGATAGGTGATTTACATGACTTCATTGCCCGTCGTACCGCCGAGGGCGGTGCACCTCCGGAGAGTTGAATGAATACGAAACCGATCCTTCATCGTGATGACCCTGAGGCCGAACCCTTGGTCGGCAACATCAAGGTCACGCGTGACGACTGGCTGAACGTGGCGATGGATGTGCTGGTTTCGGACGGGGTGGACCAGATCAAGGTTCTGAACCTGGCCGAACGGATGGCGGTATCCCGATCGTCTTTCTATTGGTACTTCAAATCCCGACAAGAGTTGCTGGATGCATTGCTGGCCCGCTGGCAGGCGACCAACACGGCCGCTTTGATCGCGCAGGCCGAAGCCCCGGCCAAGACGATCACGGCGGCCGTCTGCAACGTGCATCGTTGCGTGGTGAATACCCAGTTGTTCGACACCGCGCTGGATTTTGCCGTACGTGATTGGGCGCGCAAGTCGGGCAAGGTGCGACGTACGCTGGACCAGTCGGACGCCCGCAGGCTGGAAGCGCTGCACGCCATGTTCGCCCGCTACGGATATTCCGAGATCGAAGCCGAAACCCGGGCACGCGTGCTGTATTACATGCAGATTGGTTATGATCTGGCGCAATTGAACGAACCCATTGAGATGCGGCTTTCGATGGTGCCACATTACCTCTACGCCTTTACCGGTGTCGAGCCGAAGCCTGAAGAAGTTGAAGAATTCAGCGCATACTCCCTGCGCTTTTGGAAAGGAAACCAGACATGAGCCAACCAGACGCAATCATCATCGGTACTGGCGTGATCGGCGCGGCCATTGCGTTCGAGATGTCCAAAGCGGGATGGAAAACCCTGTCATTGGATCGGAATTCTCAGGTCGGGCACGGTTCTACGGCCGGGTCCTGTGCGATTGTCCGGATGCATTATTCCACTTTCGATGGAACCGCGTTTGCCTGGGAAGGATACCACTACTGGCGCGACTGGGCTGAGTATCTTGGCTTGCCGGAGGACGCGAACCTTGCGCAGTTCCGCGAAACTGGTTGCCTGGTCATGAAGACCGAAGCGAACGGGATGCTGGAAAAGCACATGCGCAATTCGTCCGATTTGGATTGCCCGTTTGAGGAATGGTTAGGTGAAAAAGTGGTTGAACGCTTGCCGGTTTATTCGCTGGACAGCTTTGCCCCGGCGCGGCGCATGGATGATCCGGAATTCGGCCAGCCCAACGGGCGCAAGATGTCGGGCGGTGTGTACTGGCCTCAGGCGGGATATGTCACAGACCCTGCCTTGTCGGCGCAGAACCTGATGGATGCTGCGAAACAGCACGGGGCCGAGCTGCGTACCGGCGCTGAAGTCACGGAAATCCTGACCGAGGACGGGCGTGTTTCCGGTGTCAAGCTGGCTTCGGGCGAGGAAATCCACGCCAAAGTCGTTGTCAACGTTGCGGGACCGGGTTCGGCCTTCATCAACGGGATGGCCGGTGTTCTGGACGATATGACCATCAAAACCCGGCCCTTGCGGCAGGAAGTCGTGCATGTTCCCGCCCCGGAAGGGTTCGACTTTGAAAATGACGGAACCATCGTCTCGGACAGCGACATTGCCTGTTATTGCCGCCCGGAACACGGCAATCACATCCTTGTTGGATCGGAAGACCCGGAGTGTGATCCGCATCAGTGGTGCGAGGACGATGTGAACTACAATCGGGAATTCACCGACCAATGGACCACACAGGCGATGCGGTACGCGCAGCGTGTGCCCAGCCTTGGCATTCCTTCAAAGACGCGCGGTGTGGTTGACCTATATGATGCTTCGACCGACTGGATTCCGATCTATGACAAATCCAACCTGCCGGGGTTTTACATGGCTTGTGGTTCCAGCGGAAACCAGTACAAGAACGCGCCGATTGCGGGCAAGATGATGGCAGCGCTGATCGACTACTGCGAAAGTGGCGCGGATCACGACGCGAACCCGTTGCAGTTCGAATTGCCATACATCAGGCGGACAATCGACGTGGGTTTCTACTCACGCAAACGCCCGATCAATGAAGAAAGCAGTTTCTCGGTTCTGGGCTAGCCGCGTTACGCAAAAGGTCTATGTCGTGTAGGGCTGTCAACAAGCGTGGCCCCACTATGACCGACCCAAAGACAACCGTATTGATCCTTGGTAGTGCCCCTTCGGCGCTGGCGGCGCGGACATGGTCGCGCGTGCCATTCACATATGTCGTTGCCATCAACAACGCGTGGCGCATCCGAGACGACTGGGATTACCTGATCCATCCTGAAGATTTCCCGGCAGAGCGCCGCCCTGCGGTCGTCCTCGGTACTCAACACATAGTCACTGCCGACGAATATGTCCCCAGACAGAATCACTATGGTGGGTTCGTCTACGCTGGCGGAACGATGGCTTTCACGGCTGGATATTGGGCTTTGTCAGCTCTGGAACCGGATGTACTGGCGTTTTTTGGCTGCGACATGATGTATTCAGGTTCGGGGCGAACGCATTTTTATGGAAACGGCACTGCAGACCCGTTGCGAAAGGATGTGACACTGCGCTCGCTTGAAGCGAAATCCGCACGGCTGGGGCTTTTCGCGGGCGCTCAGGGGTGCAGATCCGTGCGGTTGTCCAATGGGCCGAGTCGGCTGGTTTTCCCGTCAGCCAGGATATCCGACCTGACTGCAGCACCGCTTCCCGCTGTTAGTGCCATGCAAAAAGCAAGGCGTTTTGAAAACGACCTTGGATACTATGTTGCCTCGGGTCGGTATTGGGAAGTTGAGCACCGGTTCGACCCTGATGAGATTGATGTGCTGGATCGGATGTGGCTGTCGGCCTATCGGCTTGGTGTATTGGACCATGCAGCCTAGCACGGATCAGGCGGCGGCGAAGGTGACCCACGCCCAAACCATCGCCAAATAAGTCAGGTTGTGCATCAACTGATCTAAACCTGCCGCGCGCCAAAAAGCGGCTTGCGTTGGCTCAAGCCGCTTTTTGTCTGAATAGCTGGCTTTGATGTAATCGATATTGAAATGGATAAACCACTCCAGCGCCGCGATGATCAGAATGAAAAGCAGCGGTGCGCCGAATACCAAAAAAACGACGACAGAACCCACAACATGCACAGCGGCATGTTGCGCGCGTCCCAAGTGAAAATACTCACCCCGGCCGGAGAGCATCTTCGGTGTCTGGAGGTAGTAGTCAGCGAACATATGCTTGATCAGCAAAAGACAAAGCATAAGAAACACTGCGCCAAAACTGGCTGCCAAAAGAACCCTCCCGATATCGTTCTCAGGCCAACATTAGGCAATAAAACGGGCTCGCGTAAATGAACTAGTTCACATTACATCAAGAAATTTTCCAAAAGGAAAAAATTTGCTTATCCTATCTGGATGACATTTGATTCATGCTGTTGAAATTGCATGCATTACGTTCAATCCGCGTCGTCGGTCAGCAGCAGGGGCAGGTTCCATAGAACGCACAATATTCCGCTTTATCTGGAAATACTCCAAGCGCGAACAGCTGATCCTGCTGGCCGTGACGGCGACGTTGTTTCCGTTGCTGTACCTCACTCTTGAGTTGCCAAAACGAATAATCAATGACGCGATCGGGTCGTCCACCTCCGAGGTGACAGTCTGGGGCTATTCTATGTCGCAGACCAATTTTCTGATTATTCTGTGCTTTGCCTTTCTGGCGGCAGTGCTGTGCCATGGCCTGATGAAAATGCGCATCAACACCATGAAAGGTGTGCTGAGTGAACGGATGCTGCGGCGCTTTCGCTATCAGTTGATCAATCGGGCGCTGCGCTTTCCTCAACCCTATTTCGAGCGAGTCAGCCAGGGCGAGATGGTGTCAATGATCACCGCCGAAAGCGAGCCGATGGGCGGCTTGATGGGCGATGCGATCAGTCAACCTGTTCTGCAGGCCGGGCAAATGATCACCATACTTTCCTTCCTGTTCCTGCAAAGCGTCTGGTTTGGGCTTGCCGCTGTGGCCCTCATTCCGTTGCAGGCCTGGTTGATCCCCAAACTACAGCGCCAGATCAACCTGCTGAACAAAAAACGCATTCAGGAGGTTCGCGTTCTCGCCGCGCAGATCGGCGAGAACGCGGTGGGCGCGTCCACCCTGCGGACCAATGGCGGTTGGCGTTATCGGCGGTCGATGATCTCTGAGCAATTGGGTCGCCTGTTCGGCATCCGTTTCCAGATCTATCAAAAGAAGTTCTTCATGAAGTTCCTGAATAACTTCATCTCGCAGCTTACACCATTCATGTTCTACCTGATTGGCGGTCTGTTGGTGCTTCAGGGTTCGGTTTCGCTGGGGGCGCTGGTTGCCGCATTGGCTGCGTACAAGGATCTCAGCTCACCATGGAAAGAGCTGCTGACCTACTACAACCAGACCCAGGACATGTCGCTGCGCTGGGACGTGGTCATTGACCGGTTTGCTCCGGCCGGAATGCTCGATGAAACCTTGTTTGAAGGTGAACCTGCCGAGTGGCCACACCTGAACGGCAAAATTGTTCTGGATCATGTTTCGGTGCGGGACATGGATGGCAATCAGTTGCTTGATGATTTGGACCTCAGCTTTCCTGCCGGGAATACAATTGGTATCGCCGCACCCAGTGAAGAAGATCGACGCGCCATTGGCGAATTGCTGACACGGGAAATACGGCCCAGTGCTGGTCAGGTGCGGATAGGGGATCTGAAACTGGCTGAGTTGCATCAGGCAGTTGTCGCCGTACGTATCGGGTATGTCACATCGCGCCCAGTCATGTTTCAGGGTACGTTGGGCGACAACGTGATGATGCCGATGCGGTTCAAACCGCTGACTGACTCCACGGAAGATCCGGATTTTCTCGAATCCCTGAGGGCGGGGAACAGTGCCGACCCGTTCAGGGCGGAATGGCTTGATCCATCTCTGGCCGGCTTTCAGGACGCCGCAGATTTGCGTGCCTGGTGGTTGCAGTTGATTGATGGAATGGGGTTTGGCGCAGCGCTGTTCCAACGGGGCGCGGAACAATGTTTTGATGCGGCCGAGCATTGTGAACTGGCAAAGAAACTGATCGAGTTGCGCCCACTTGTGCAGCAAGCCGTTCGTGAAGCGGGACTGGAACAACAGGCACTTGTCTTTGACCGGAACGCGTATAACGCGGCCCTGCCTGTGGCTGAAAATCTGCTTTTCGCAACGCCACGTGTTCCTGTGACACAAGCTTTGCTTGCGCAACAGAAGGTTTTTCTAGGACAGTTACGCGAATTGGGGCTGGACGAGACATTGATCGCGTTGACCCGCGATGTGATCGAAATGCTGCGCCAGATCTTCGGGATCGATGGAACGGACCACCCGTTGTTCCAAAAGCTCGGTCTTGACGCAAAGACCTATGAAGTCGCGGTGGATCTGGTGGACCAGACCCGCAAAGAAGGTTCGGACGGGCTGGATGACGAACAGTTGGCCAATATGCTGGCCGTCCCTTTTGTGATCTCTGCCGAACAGATCGGGCCTGCGTTCACGGATGAACTGAAGGATCGCATCCTCGAACTGCGGCACAGCCATTCCGAGAAACTGATGGAGCGTTTGAAGGACGTCTTCGTTCCACTGGATCCGGACGTCTTTGCGCCTGGATTGACGGTCATGGAAAATGCGCTGTTCGGGAAAGTCAGCCAAATTGGCGGGGCCCGTTCGGATGAAGCCCGCAAGCTGATTGTCGATGTGTTGGCGGAAAATGGCGCGCGGCCATTGGTTACTGAGTTGATTTATGATGTTCAGGTTGCTCTGGGCGGTCAGAATCTTCCGGCGGTGTTTGCCGAACCCTTGGCCTTTACACGTGCGGCGATCAAGAAACCTGACATTCTGATTCTGGAAAACGCGCTGGCCAGCTATGACATGAATACGCAGGTGGCCGTCTTTAAACGGCTCCGTGAACTGCTACCGGAAACCACCGTTATCTATTTGAATGATCGGTTCGAAAACCCTGGTGCATTCGACATGTACGTGGAGATCATGCAAGGTCGTGTGGTCTCGGACGGAGGACCCGTGGAAGTGGAGGAAGACAGTGCAGCATCGACAGATTTGACGCGGAAACTACGCGCCTTGGAACAAACCCCCTTGTTTTCGGGTCTGGATCGGCGGCAGCTGCGTCTGCTGGCCTTTGGTGCGCGCTGGTTTGATGCCGAGCCAGGGCAAGTGGTATTCTTGAAAGATGACCAACCCACCGACGGCGCCTATGTGGTTTTGGAGGGCGAAGCAGGTCTTTACCTGCCACAAGAACAGGGGTCTGACCAATTGATCACCAAAGTCGGGCCCGGCGCTTTGGTCGGAGAGTTGGGCCTGATCAGAAAAGAACCACGTGCGCTAAGCATGGTGGCAGAAACCCCGCTTTCCTGTTTGCGGATCGGTGAAGAAGAATTCCTTGCCGTTGTGGAAAACGATGCAGCAACCGCGTTCAAGCTGTTGCAGGTTATTGCCGGATATGTGTCCAATTAGCGATCAGCAGTCCGTGTCGCAGAACAGATCGTAAAGCAGACGGATCACTTTTTCAGTGTTTCCGTCGCGCAATGAATAGTAGATCGTTTTGCCTTCCCGACGCGTCGAGACCAACTCTTCCTCGCGCAGGCGGGCCAGCATCTGGCTGACTGCGGCCTGCCGCAACTGAAGTAAATCTTCAAGCTGGCCGACGGATTTTTCACCACTACCAAGATGGCACAAGATCATCAGGCGCCCCTCATGCGCCAGTGTTTTAAGAAAAGCAGCCGCGCGTGCTGCACTATCTTTCATGTCCGACGGAGCGTCTGTTAGGTGTGCCTGAGGTCCGGTTTCGTTTAGTGCCACTTTCTGACCGTTGTATCATGATTTGTGATGGCAATATGCATCAAGGCCACTGGTATTGTCACCCCTCGGTTGCCGGAGCACCCCCCTGAAAAGCGTTGCCGTCAACGTAATCGCATGGGTCCTCCTGCATTTGCAGATGCAACCCTTCTCCGTCATATGCGTGTGCGCGGGCCAGGTCTTCGTCGACATCGATCCCAAGGCCCGGAGCTGTCGGGGCGGCGACGAACCCATTCTCGATCCGGATCGAGCCCTTGATGAGTTGATCGTGGAACGGTGTTTCGATGGTTTCTAAAAGCAGCAGATTGGGAATGGAAGCGGCCAGATGGATGTTGGCGGCCCATTCGACCGGACCGGCATACAGATGCGGTGCCATCTGAGCGTTGAAGACCTCGGCCATGGCTGCGACTTTCTTCATCTCCCAGATTCCGCCTGCACGTCCCAGCGCCGGTTGCAGAATCTCGGCTGCTCCGGCACGCAGGACTGCTCCGAATTCTGCCTTCGTGGTCATCCGCTCTCCGGTAGCAATCGGTATGCGTACGTTGCGGGCGACGCGGGCCATATCTTCGATATTGTCAGGCGGTGTAGGTTCCTCGAACCAAAGGGGCTGATATGGTTCCAACGCCTGTCCCAGCCGAATAGCCCCGGCCGTGTTGAACTGGCCATGTGTGCCGAACAGAAGATCCGCCCTGTCCCCCACGGCCGCGCGGATCGCTTTGCAGAAGGCGACAGACATGGAAATGTCACTCATCGCGGGCATATGGCCGCCGCGGATCGTATAGGGACCGGCCGGGTCGAATTTTACGGCGGTGTAGCCGCGGCGCACCATTTCCGCGGCCGTTTCGCCCGCCTGTTCGGGAGAGGTCCAGAAATCGTTCAGGTTGTGCTGAGGCAGGGGATACAGGTAAGTATAGGCCCGAATCCGGTCATTCATCCTGCCACCCAGAAGCGCATGGACCGGCCTGTCCCGGTCTTTGCCCAGAATATCCCAGCAGGCAATTTCCAACCCCGAGAACGCACCCATCACCGTCAGGTCCGGGCGCTGCGTAAAGCCGCTGGAGTAGGTGCGACGAAACATGAGCTCGATGTTCTCGGGGTTCTCGCCCAGCATATGTCGTTCGAACACGTCCTGAATGACATGACGCATCGCCTCGGGCCCCACGGACGAGGCATAGCATTCACCCCAGCCGGTGATGCCGGTATCAGTCGTCACTTTGACAAGTATCCAGTAGCGCCCTCCCCAGCCCGGAGCGGGCGGGGCGGTGACGATGATGTCGAGATCCTGCAGTTTCATCCCAAATCCTTTCGGTGGGTCAAGTCCTGTCGAACAGGATCACGTTTCGCTTGGCCGATCCGGTTTTGGTGTCGGCGATGGCCTCGTTGATCTGATCCAGTGACCAGCGGCCCGAGATCAGCTCATCCAGTTTCAGCCGTCCCTGTGCGTACAGGTCCACCATCCAAGGTATGTCACGCTGAATGACAACGTCGCCCATTTTCGACCCGACGACGCCCTGACCCAGGGCTGCCAATACAACGGGTTCATAGCTGGCCATGTCACCGGAATGTGGCATCCCGATCATGATTGCCTTACCGCCGCGCCCAAGATAGCGCGGGGCCTGATCATAAGCGGGAATCGCGCCGACGGTGATCAGAACGGCATCGGCACCGCGTCCACCCAGCGCCCTGTATGCGGCTTTCCATGGTTGATCCAAGCTGGCCAGGACGCCGTGGGTCGCGCCGAACTCTTTGGCGATCTCAAGCTTTTCTTCAGTCATGTCCACGGCCACGATCCGCCGCGCGCCTGCAATCCGCGCGCCTTGAATTGCGTTCAGGCCAACCCCGCCCGCCCCAATGACCACAACGTCCTGACCGGGGCGCACGCCTGCCGCATTCACCGCAGCGCCGACCCCGGTAATCACGCCGCAGGACAGCAGGCTGGCCAGTTCCTTAGGCAGGTTTTCGGGGATTTTGACAATCTGGCGGTGGCTCACCACAACCTTTTCGGCAAAGGCCCCGCATGCCATCGCCTGTTCGAGTGGGCCGCCGTCGCTCGTTTTCAATGGTCCTTTGACAGTATCGTACGGTGTTTCGCAAATTGTCGGTTGCCCGCCTGCACAGGCAGGGCAAGACCCGCAGGCGCGGATCAGAGTCACCACCACAGGGTCGCCGACTTTGAAATCTCCTGCCGCCTCTCCGACCGCGCTGATCACGCCTGCGGCTTCGTGCCCGTAAACGGCTGGCAGGAACCCTCCCCATGCTCCGTCAGCATATGAAATGTCCGAATGACAGATGGCTACAGCCTCCAGTGTCACCTCGAGCTCGCCCGTGCCGGGGGGCGCCAGATAGACTTCTTCGATCACCAATGGCTCGCCAAATGCCCGGCAGACTGCTGCTTTGATTTTTTGCATGTTTTCCCTCACTCCGGTTGGATTCACGGTGGCGTGGGAAAAGGCGGCTCGCAAGGCAGAAACCGCCATTTGCGTGTCGTTGTTACGCTACGGCAGGCCGGGATCGCCTAAACAGAAGAAATCCTGCCAGCATCAACAAAAGTGCCAACAGAAAAGGGGCGCCGGGCAGGTAGAGCGGGGTGTCGGGTCGAATGAACTGCGCGAATACGCTGGTCATCACCAACGGTGAGATCACCATGGAAAGCGCATGCAACGCAGTCAGGACACCTTGCAATTCGCCTTGCTGCGAATCTGGTGTGGCCCTTGACATCATTGCCTGAAGGGCGGGCGTGATGACCGCCCCAATGGCGGTAATTGGGATGAGAAGCAGTGCGATCAGGCCGTTGGTCAGAAAGGCCAGAATGGCAAAGCTTATGATCTCAAAAACCATGCCATAGATGATTGTACCCCGCTCGCCCAAAAGCCGGATGGCCGGGCGGATCAGGCCGCCTTGCACGACGGCCATTCCGATACCATAGACACCAAGAGATAGGCCGATCATTTGCGGTGACCAACCGAACCGCTCGGTTGTGAAGTAAGACCAGATGGCGGGATAGACGTAGATTGAAACCGAATACAGGAAATAGACCCACAGCATCGGCCGGATGCCCGGCAATGCTGCAATGGCGCGAAGCGAATTCACCGGATTTGCGCGCCGCAGGTTGAAATCACGCCGGTTCTCGGCGGTTACCGTTTCAGGCATCACGAAGTATCCGATGCAAAAGGTCAGCGCCGCCAACCCTGCCGCAGCCCAGAATGGCGCCCGGGTTCCGAATTCGCCAAGCAATCCGCCAATCACCGGACCCAGGACGAAACCTACGCCAAAAGCCGCGCCCAGAAGGCCGAAATTTGCGGCCTTGTCTTTTGGGTCGGACACATCCGCCATGAAAGCCGCGGCTGTCGAATGGGTGGCCGCCGTAATGCCTCCGATGATACGACCGGCCAGCAAAAGCCAGATGCTGCCCGCCACGGCCATGACGATGTAGTCCAAGGCCATAACGAACAAAGACACCAGCAATACGGTTCTGCGCCCATAAGCATCGGACAGGTTTCCCAGAATGGGCCCAAAGATGAATTGCATTGCCGCAAACGCTGTACTCAGCACACCGCCCCAGATTGCGGCATTGGCCAGGGTGCCGCCCTGAACCTCGACAATCAGTTGCGGCATGATCGGCATCACAAGACCAATGCCCATGGCATCGATCATGACGATGCTGAGGATGAAGAAAAACGGCAGACGCATGGGACCAGAACAAATGAGTTGTGTGCGGCACCCTATTCATGCTCGACGAATGAGGGAAGAGAGAGTTCGCCCTCACAACCCATGTCGTTAAGACTGGTTACTAGAGTTTGCCTGCCAGTTCGGACAAAAGCTCAGCCAATTCCTGCGGATGTGAAAAAAACGGTGAATGTGAGCTGTCGATTGTGCGCCGAAGATCTTCGGGAACGCAGGCACTCATGTCTGCCTGGTACTCGGTTGGAATCGTGTGGTCATCGGTTGTTCGGATATAGGCCTTGGGGACTTTGGCAAAGCGCGGACCGACTGGCAGCGGTGTTTCTTGTGGATGGATGGCTTGCGGACACAGGCGCGCGTACGCGTAAGGCAGGATGTCGTCCGGGCAGTCGTGATAAAACAGCTTTGGGATGGCATCTACGGACACGGTGTAGGAAAGCCCGTCTGCAGATTTTTCTACCGCGTGAACTATGGTTTGCCGCGGCCCGCGTCTGCGCATTTCTGCCATCGAAAGACCATCCCGAGGGACATAGGCGCACAGGTAAATCAAGGCGCGCATCGCATTTGGACGCGCCTCGGCTGCTGCGCTGATCGGAAAGCCGGCCCAGGAATGGCCGACGACGATCGTATCGGGTGTACAGGCGTTCAAAATGGCATCGCGGCAACTGTCCAGCGTGACGTCGGCCACCGGCGTGGGGTCTGCACCATGGCTGGGCATGTCGATGGCGCGGGCGCAATGGCCCAGGGTTTCCAAAGCGGGGATCAGGTCGCGCCAGCACCAGGCGCCGTGACACGAGCCATGGACCAACAGGAAGGACGCCATGTCATTCTCCTTCAGACATGTCCGATTTCGGTCAGAAATCCGGTCAGGATTTCTGCGTATTCCGCGGGTTTCTCAACGCAAGGCAAATGTCCTGCGCGGCGGATCAGCCGAAATCGGGATCCGGGAACAAGATCAATCGTTTCCCGCACCAGATCGGGCGGGGTAGATCCGTCTTCGCTGCCCGCAATCCCAAGCGTGGGCAGGCGCAGGCCGCTTGTGGGGGTATAAAAGTCGGTACCGGCAATGGCGGCACAGCAGCCCAGATACCCTTCGACTGGTTGGCTGACCATCATATCGCGCCAGGGCAGGTAGTTTTGCGCGCGGCGGTATTCGCGAGAGAACCAGCGC
Organism: Ruegeria sp. CDSA141; assembly: GCF_059612005.1. Taxonomy (NCBI): domain Bacteria; kingdom Pseudomonadati; phylum Pseudomonadota; class Alphaproteobacteria; order Rhodobacterales; family Roseobacteraceae; genus Ruegeria; species Ruegeria sp. CDSA141. The sequence continues at coordinate 41,323 of NZ_JBXWPT010000014.1, read as the reverse complement.
TCCATCGTGGCATCGGCCAGAGCCTCGATCCCGCCCTTTCGCGCCGCCTGAATGCGCTCTTGCCAGACCGAAGGCGTGGCGATCTTGGCAGCGGTGTTCGACAGCACCAGCGCACGAATCTGGTCCATGCGTTTGACCGCCAGCCCTTGCGCGATCATCCCGCCAATCGAGAGGCCGACAAAGACGCAATCGCGAACCTGAAGGTGATCCAGCAGCGCCTCTGCATCCCGCACCAAAGCGCCCATTGAGTAGGGTGCAGGCGGCACCGAGGATTGCCCGTGCCCACGCTTGTCATATCGGATGATGCGCAGCCCGTCGGGCATGTATGGCAGCACCGCATCCCATAGATGCAGGTCGGTTCCCAGGGAATTGGCAAACACAATGGGTGCACCGTCCGTGGGGCCGTCGATGCGATAGTTCAGCTTCACGTCGCCCAGATCAGCGGTCATCATGACAAAGGTCCTTGTCGTCACGGCGTTCCTGGTGCAATTTGCACGGCTTTGGTACACTTGTCAGGTCAGGAATTCCAACGCCTTAGCGAATATTTCCGGATCGACATTACCGCCCGAGGTGACGACGATCACATCGTCACCCTCGATCTCGTTGCCCCGGAAAAGGGCCGAGGCCAGCGCTACGGCACCACCGGGCTCCAATACGATTTTGAGGCGCAGAAATGCATGTGCCATGGCCTGCAACGCCTCTTCTTCGGTGACAGACATTCCGGGCCCACAAAGACGATGAAGAATCGGAAAGGTGATGTCGCCAGGCTGTGGTGTCAGGATGGCATCGCATATGTTTCCTGAGGCCGCAGTGTTGTTTTGAATTTGACCTAACGCCAATGATCGTTTGACGTCGTCGAACCCTTCCGGCTCACAGGGCCGCGCCCGCAAGTTCGGCGCGTGTTTTTCCAATGCCAGCGCAATGCCAGAGGTCAAACCCCCTCCGCCGCAACAGATCAGAACATCCGCATGCGAAACCCCAAGTTCCGCAGCCTGCTTCGCGATTTCAAGCCCAGTTGTGCCTTGCCCCGCGATGACCTGCGGTTCGTCATAGGGGCGGATCAGGGTCAGACCACGCTCTGCCGCGATGGCTTCGCCAATCTCCTCCCGGCTTTCATTCGCGCGATCGTACAAAACGACTTCTCCGCCCAGCGCGCGGGTATTGTCGATCTTGAGTTGCGGCGCGTCTGACGGCATGACGATGACCGAGGCAATACGATGTTTCGAAGCAGCCATCGCAACGCCCTGCGCGTGGTTGCCCGATGAATATGCGATCACGCCGCGCTTGCGTACGCCCTCATCCAGCGCAGAAATGGCCGACCACGCGCCGCGAAACTTGAAACTGCCGGTATGTTGCAGGCATTCCGGTTTGACCCAGATTCGGCGGCTTGCGAGGGTGTCGAGAAAGGGCGACGACAGGATCGGTGTTTCGCGGACGTGTCCTTTTAGCCGATCTGCGGCGGCTTCGATCATCTCAAGTGTGCTCATGCGGCGTTCTTCAATACCTTCTGTATCAGGTCCAGTGATTGGGGTTCGTTCAGGAACGGAACATGCCCACGATCGGGCACTTCGACCGAAATCAGGCCGGGAAGGCGGCTGTGCATCTCCGTCAGCGTGTTCGAGCCCAGAATATCGGAATTCGCGCCCCGGATCACACCGGTGGGAATGTCGCGCAAGGCTTCAAAGAGTATCCATAGATCAGGTGCTGTCCCGCTTGCAGCTTGCTCAAGAAGCGCTTTGCGCAAGGCTGGATCATATCGAAGTTTCAGCCCATCGTCCCGCATTTCATACTGAATTTCAGCCTGTTTGCGCCAGGTTTCCAACGGAACTCCGGGAAATTGCGCTTCCATGACGTGTTTCAATGCAGCGGCAGCTTCATCATGGGTTTTGGCAGCGGGTTGTGTGCCCACGTAGGCCATGATTTTAGCAATACCCGTCGGCTCGATAACTGGTCCCACGTCATTCAGAATAACGGCGGCAAGACGTTCAGGATGGCTTGCGGCCAGCGTCATGGCGATCAGTCCGCCGCGCGATGTGCCCAGAATGGCGGCTCTCTGGATCCCCAGAACGTCCAGCAGCTCAATCGCGTCATGGGATTCGCGAAAGATGTTGTAGTTCATGTAATCGGGATCATATTCCGAACGGCCGCGCCCCCTGTAATCCATAGTGATCATGCGCAGGTCAGAGGCATATGGCGCAAAGAATGAAAAATCGCGGCTGTTTCGGGTCAGGCCGGCCAGACACAAAAGCGGTGTGCCGGTCCCGGTTTCCTCATAGTAGATGCGCCTGCCGTCCGTTGTCATGAATTCTGGCATCAGAGACCGGCCAACTTGGGAACCGAGGTCAAATCGGACAACACATGTGCAGGTGTCCACGGAAGGCGGTCCATAGGTTCAGAAATCCGATTGACCCATGCGGTTACAAAACCGTACCCGCTGGCCCCGGCAGCATCCCAACCGTTTGAGCTGACGAACAAAACCTCATCGCGGGCACAGCCAAACCTTTCTTGCACCAGATCATAGACGCGGGCATGGGGTTTGAAGACGCCGACACTTTCGACCGACAGAATATCATCCAGCACATCGCCAATCCCGGCAGATTGCACTGCGCCTTCCAGCATGGGGGGCGAACCGTTGGACAGGATGGCTGTCCGCAGCCCACCATCCTTGAGGGTCTTCAACATGGCAGGAACCTCGGGGTAAGCCTGCAACTCCCAATAGAGATCAAGCAGACGCTGGCGCAGTTCCGGGTCGCCTTGCAAGCCCGCGGCTTCCAAGGCCCAATCCAGCCCGTCCTGGGTGACATCCCAGAAGTCCGCATGCGCATCCGCTACGGCGCGTAGCCATGTGTACTGCAGTTGCTTCAGGCGCCAATGTCCCGCGACTGTGGGCCACTTGTCTTTCAGCGCTTCAAAGCCCGGCTCGTCTGCCGCCTGTCGGGCAGCCGCAGCAACATCGAATAATGTTCCGTAGGCGTCGAACACACAGGTCGTGATCGCCATATGATCCTCCTCTGATTGCGCGCAGGTTGGCACATCGGGGAATGGGGTGAAAGGGCCGAGGCTTTACAACATTGTGTCAACCTCTAGGGTTGGCCGCTTAACCCTTTAGAACGGCCGGAGGCCACGATGACTGAAATAAAACAGGGCGACACGGTTCGCATTCACTACACCGGGACGTTGCTGGACGGAAAAGTCTTTGACAGCTCGGACGGGCGTGACCCGCTGGAATTCGTGGTTGGGTCGGGCCAGATCATCCCGGGTTTGGACAGTGCCATGGCGGGTCTGTCCACCGGGGACAAGACGCGGGTCGAGATTGCCTGCACGGACGCCTACGGCCCGATCAACCCTGCAATGCGTCAGGAAATTCCCCGCGAAGGTATTCCGGATGACATTCCTCTGGATCCCGGGACACAGTTGCAGATGCAAACACCAGAGGGTCAGGCCGTGCCGGTAACGGTCGTGGATTCGAACGAAGCCACTGTTACGCTGGATGCAAATCACCCGCTGGCCGGGCAGGATCTGGTTTTCGAGATCGAAGTCGTTTCAGTCAACTAACACGAGGTTCGGGCTGGATGTCCGGCCCGTATCTCAGCCCATCAGAGAGTGAATCGCGGCACGCATCTGTGGCTGAGTAAAGAAGACAAACACCAGCAACATTGAAGTCAATGTTAGCAAAAGCACTCTGGCCCGTTGGCTGAGAAAACTGGGCTTACGCCGGTTTTGCGTTGCGCGTGCATTGTTTGCAATGATTTGGTCTAGCTTGCTCATATTGTTTTCCTGCCGCGAAATGATGGTGAAATCTGGGCAGCGGCAGGGAAAGAAATAGTCACATGGCTTCGGGCTGAGGCATGCCCAGTACGTGGAAACCACCATCAACGCGGATGATCTCACCTGATGTGCAGACACCTGCATCCGAGGTTAGATACACTGCGGTACCGCCGACCGCTTCAAGTGTTGCGTTAGAACGCAACGGCGCATTCTGATCGCAGAACTTGTAGGTCTTGCGCGCGCCGCCAATGGCTGCCCCGGCGAGAGTCTTCATCGGTCCCGGGGAAATTGCGTTTACGCGGATGCCATCGGGCCCCAGATCGTTGGCCAGATACCGGGTTGCCGATTCCAGCGCAGCCTTTGCGACACCCATCACGTTGTAGTTCGGTACAACCCGGTTGGATCCCTGATAAGTCAGGGTCAGCAGGGAACCGCCATTGTCTTTCATCAAAGGATAGGCGCGGCGCGCGACCTCTATGAAGGAATAGGCCGAGACATCCATCGAATGCTTGAAATTCGCGCGTGTGGTATTCAGGAAACGACCTGTCAGCTCGGACTTATCCGAATATGCGATAGCATGGACCAAAAAATCGATGGTGGGCCAACGTTCGGCCAGTTCGCCAAAAGCGCGATCCAGCGACTCGTCGTCGGTAACATCCGCATCGACCATGAAATCGCTGCCTAGGCTCTGAGCCAGCGGCTCCAACCGTTTGCCAAATGCCTCGCCCTGATAGGTGAAAGCCAGTTCGGCACCAGCCTCGTGCATGGCCTTGGCAATGCCCCACGCAATCGAGCGGTCATTGGCCACGCCCATGATCAGGCCGCGTTTACCTTTGAGAAGATCCGACATTACTTTCACCCGTTATACTTTGACAAAACCATGGACCCGTTTGTGCCGCCAAAGCCGAAGCTGTTGGTCATGACACTGTCCAGTCCTGCGTTTTCAACCACTTGAGTTGCAATTTCACCGGGCTGAATGCCTTCGGCAAGCGTATCGACATTGATCGATGGTGTAATGAAATCGTTTTCCAGCATCAGCAGGCAGAAAATCGTCTCAAGCGCGCCCGCCGCGCCCTGAGCGTGGCCTGTCATCGACTTGGTCGACGAGATGGGTGGCACATTGCCTTCGCCAAAGATGCGACGCACGGCCTCGACCTCACCCACGTCGCCGACGGGGGTCGAGGTGCCATGGGCATTGATATAGCCAACCTTGCGCCCCTCGGGCACGGTATCCAGAGCTAGACGCATCGCGCGCTCGCCGCCCTCACCTGAAGGGGCAACCATGTCGTGGCCGTCTGAAGTTGCGGCATAACCTGTAACTTCAGCATAAATTTTGGCGCCGCGCGCCAAAGCGTGGCCCAGCTCTTCCAAAACAACGATTCCACCACCGCCCGAGATCACGAAACCATCGCGGTTTTCGTCGAACGCGCGCGAGGCTCTGTCGGGTGTGTCATTATATTTCGACGACATCGCGCCCATTGCGTCGAACAGGCAGGACAGGGTCCAGTCAAGTTCCTCTCCGCCGCCGGCGAACATCACATCCTGCTTGCCCAGCATGATCTGTTCGGCCGCGTTGCCAATGCAATGCAGCGAAGTCGAGCAAGCGGACGTGATCGAATAATTTATGCCCTTGATCTTGAATGCCGTCGCCAGATTTGCCGAAATCGTCGAGCACATGCATTTCGGCACGGCAAATGGCCCGATCCGCTTGGTCGCGCCTGTCTTCAGAACGGTCTGATGCGCCGTCAGCATGGCGCTGGTCGATGGTCCGCCAGAACCTGCAACCAGCCCGGTGCGGGGGTTGACGATCTGGTCTTCTGTCAGCCCTGAATCGGCAATCGCCTGGCTCATGGCGATATGTGCATAGGCGGCCCCGGGACCCATGAAGCGCAATGTACGCTTGTCCACATGCTGGGCCACGTCGATCTTGAGCGTACCTGCGATCTGGCTGCGAAAACCATGTTCGGCCATCTGCTCGCTGGCCACGATCCCGGATTTGCCTGCTTTGAGCGAGGCCAGAACCTCTTCAGCATTGTTCCCGATCGAGGACACGACCCCCAGACCGGTGACGACTACTCGACGCATGTGCGCACTCCTTATTTCAGACCGTTCAGGTTCAAGCCTCGGATAGAACGACCTTCATGTCTTTGACATCATAAATCATCTCGCCATCGGCTTCGACGATGCCATCTGCCACACCCATTGTCAGGCGGCGTGTTTGAATCGCTTTTTTGAATTCGATTTTATACGTCAGCATCTTACGGTCCGGGCGGACCATGCCGGTCAGCTTTACTTCACCTACGCCGACAGCCATGCCGCGCCCCTGCCAACCACGCCAGCCAAGGTTGAATCCGGTCAGTTGCCACAGCCCGTCAAGGCCCAGACAACCAGGCATGATCGGGTTGCCGGGGAAGTGGCAGTCAAAGAACCAAAGGTCAGGTGTGATATCAAATTCGGCCAGCACATGGCCTTTGCCGTGCAGACCACCATCAGCCGAGATGTCGGTGATCCGGTCCATCATCAACATCGGTGGGGCGGGCAATTGTGCATTGCCGGGGCCAAATAACTCGCCACGAGCGCATTTCAGCAGATCATCTTTGTCAAAACTGCTTGGGAACTGGGCCATTCTGCCGCCTTTCCTGCCGGGGGTCTGTCTTTACATCTGGCCTCGTCTAGCACCCGTTTGCAAGGTCCTGCAAGAGCAGCTCGCCACATCATGTTGTGTTGACACTTATCTTGCGAATGAATTTCATTTGAAATTGCCGGTGATGCGCCCCTATATATAAAGGCAGCAATAATGGGTATCGGATCGATGACACCTCAGAGCCGCGAAATCGCAACGGGTTGGCTGGTGAATGCCGGCTTGCGACCGACGCGTCAGCGCGTGGCGCTGGCCGAGCTTCTGGTGGGCGACGGCCGACATCGCCATGTCACTGCTGAAAGCCTTTTTGAATCGGCGAAGGCGAACGGGGATGCCGTGTCTCTGGCAACGGTCTACAACACTCTGCGTGCGTTTTGCGATGCAGGTGTGCTGCAGGAAATTACGGTGGACGGATCCAAGAGCTACTTCGACACGAACACGCATGATCATCCACATTTCTATTGGGAAGACGACGCGCGGCTAAGTGATGCGCCGTCGGATCAGCTTGTCATTCAGCGTCTTCCCGAGGCGCCGGAAGGTGTCGAAATCGCGTCTGTCGATGTCGTCATCCGCTTGCGCAGGAAATAAGATCTTAAACGCTCGTCAGTCCGGCCAGCAAAACGTGTTCCGCCTTTCCTATGACCGGGTCAGCTGGACCCGTTCCGTGGCGTGCCAGAACAACGGATTCTGCTGCGTCCCGATCGGTGATAGGCACGCTGACCAGACGCTTGGTGTCATAGCTGAAGGTGCTGGGTGGGCTGGCATAGCTGATCCCGATTCCCTCACCATGAGCCGCAAGGCTGCGTTGAATCTCTAGTGAAGCCGCCCGGTGTGCGACGGACGGGCGTAGACCGTTTTGCCGAAACAGGCCAAGAATATGTTGCGCCGACAAGCCTTCCGCAGACAAAATCAGCGGGTAGCTTTCCAGCGCAGCAAGAGTGACTTCGGTGGTTGTCGCCAGTGGGTGATCCGGGGGCATCAGGGCCTTCGGCCTGCTGTCGAACAGTTTTGTACGAGCGAACCCAGCGTCCATGGTCAGGTCGTAGGTAATCGCGATGTCAATCTGACCCTCCATCAATCCATTCAGCAGTCCTTCGAAAGACTCCGCCACGTATGTAAGGTTGATATCGGCGAAGGTGGCGCGAAGATGTTGCAGGGCCGGAGCCAACAGGAAGGGGGCCAGATCCGTAAAGCAGCCTAATCTCAGTTTGGTTGTTTCCGGTACGGAGGTATCGGACGCCTCGATTCGGGCAGCATTTTTCAGCAGGACCTCAGCCCGGTCTATGAAACTACGCCCCTGAGGTGTCAGCGCCATGGCCGCCCCGCGCCGGCGGACGAATAACGGATACCCCAAATGGGCTTCAACGCGCGTCAGAGCAGTAGACAAGGCTGGTTGTGAAACATTGAGATGTTGGGCTGCCGCCGACAAACTGCCGTGGCGCCCGACTGCACAGACATATTCATATTGGCGCAGCGAAATATATAACATGAGGTTAATAATAGCTTCTAAAGATATGATTTGAACAGAATACATTTTTCAGAGCAAAAACAGAAAATCCATAGGAGCTTCTGATGCCACACTCTCTCGTTTCTCAGCAGATGATCGATACTTATCAGGCGGATGGCGTCGTGCTGATCAAAGGATTGTTCGCGAACCACGTGGATCAGCTGCGGGACGGGGTGGCTGCGAATATGACCGATCCCGGCCCGTACGCGTCCGAAAACAAGAAGGCCGGTGAAACAGGTCGTTTCTTTGATGATTATTGCAACTGGACCCGGATTCCACAGTTCCGCGAGGTGATCGAGACCTCTCCCGCGGCCGAGGTTGCAGCTGATCTGATGCAATCGAAAAGCGTTCAGATGTTTCATGATCACGTGTTGGTCAAAGAACCCGGAACGTCGATGGCGACACCGTGGCATCAGGATGGTCCCTATTATTTCGTCGAGGGTCAGCAGACGATCAGCTTCTGGTCTCCGCTTGATCCGGTCAGGCAGGCGACCCTGCGTTGCGTCGCCGGGTCACACCGTTGGGAGAAGGAGGTTCTGCCGACCCGATGGGTTTCCGAAGAAGGCTTTTTCGCGGATGAAGGTCAGTACATCCCAGTGCCGGACCCGGATGCCGAGGGTATGAGGGTTGTCGAATTCGAGATGGAGCCCGGCGATGCCGTTGCATTCAACTATCGCACGCTGCACGGCGCGCGCGGAAACCAGTCAGACAGCCGTCGCCGCGCCTTTTCACTGCGGCTGGTAGGCGACGATGCCCGGTATGTAGAGCGCCCCGGCCGAACCTCGCCCCCGTTTCCCGGTCATGACATGACGCCGGGACAGCGCCTGCGCGAGGATTGGTTTCCGATATTGTTGCAGCGCTAAGCCGGCTCAGAACCACTGACCTGATTCGATCAGCCCGAGATCCAGCAACTGGCGTGACCGCCATTCAAACGGCACCGAATTGCGCCAGCGAAAGCTGCGGATGTCAAATGTTGACCCAGCATTGGATTTCAGAGCTTTCGCGGCCCGGAAGGAACAGATAGCGGCCGTTAAGTTGTGATGCCAGGGACAGGAATAGGTGTTGTATTCCGGCTCGTTAGAGGTGTGATCGGGTCTCAGCACCAAGTTTTTTTGAGCCTTGAACAAAGCGATGCGGTCGATCCTGCGACGTTCGTAAGGAATGTGGTCCTCGAATCGCCACCGCAACCCACCGGAAAGATCCACCTGACGGTCCAGCGGTTGACCGCTTGGGTCGTGGCGGGTATGGGCGTAATACCCTGCGCTGTCGAACATGGCCTGATCTGGGGCCACGCCGTTGGGATGTGCGGTCAGATCCTCTGCGTAAAGGTCGAGGACATAGCTGAGCATCGCATTGCGACGCTCTTCACTGTGAAAGACCAGCATCTCGCCCACGCTGCGCGTTTCGCAATATGGAAAAAACAGGTATTCGGCGTTGTAGCAATAATACATCCAGATACCGGGTGCGGCCTGAATGATCCTGTTTATTGTTTCAAACACAACCAACCGCGGAACACATTTCAAACAGACCCGATGGACCTTGGCGGACAGGTCATCAGTCAGATGAAACTCGTCCGGCGCAAATACGATGACTGATTTGAAGCCCAGCGTCAGATGATGATGCAGCGTGCTGGCCAATTCCACCTCGTCCTCGGCAAAAATCAATGCAACCGGGCCCTTGGCCAATGCGGCTTGGCCCGATTTAAGGAAATGGTCGAGGGAATCGTATGTCATCGGGTGCTTTTGGGTCCGGCTTCACTGGAAAGTCCTGCCAAATTCGGGTAATTGCGCCCGCATTGCAAGCGGCGTTCTAAGCGTATAGACGACGCCGATCCAGCGAATGCAAAGGCCCGTCCCATGTCCGAACCGAAGAAGCTGTTTATCAAGACTTATGGCTGTCAGATGAATGTCTATGACAGCGAACGCATGTCCGAGGCGCTGGGCGGGCAGGGCTATGTCGAAACCAAGACGCCTGATGATGCCGATATGATCCTGCTGAACACCTGTCACATCCGCGAAAAAGCGGCTGAGAAAGTGTATTCGGAACTCGGTCGCTTCAAGGGGCTGAAGGTCGAAAAGCCTGACCTGAAGATCGGTGTGGCGGGATGTGTTGCGCAGGCCGAAGGTGAAGAGATCATGCGCCGCCAGCCGCTGGTTGATCTGGTCGTTGGTCCGCAAAGCTATCATCGTCTGCCCGAGATGGAGGCCAAGACCCGAGCGGGCGAAAAGGCGCTGGACACTGACTTCCCCGAGGAAGACAAGTTCGAAAAGCTGAAAAACCGTCCCAAGGCCAAACGCGGCCCGACGGCGTTTCTGACGGTTCAGGAAGGCTGCGACAAGTTCTGCGCCTTCTGCGTCGTGCCTTATACCCGTGGTGCTGAAGTCAGCCGTCCGGCGGATCGCATCATCCGTGAAGCCCACGATTTGGTCGAACGCGGTGTGCGCGAGATCACCTTATTGGGGCAGAACGTCAACGCCTATCATGGGGCCGGGGTGAATGGTGACATGACCCTGGCGGGTTTGATCTGGGAACTGAACAAGGTCGACGGACTGGAGCGAATCCGTTTTACCACGTCGCACCCAAATGACATGGCGGATGACTTGATCGAGGCGCATGGCACCTGTGACAAGCTGATGCCGTATCTGCACCTGCCGGTTCAGTCGGGCTCGGACCGTATTCTCAAGCGGATGAATCGCAGTCACACGGCAGAGAGCTATCTGCGCCTGATCGAGCGCATTCGTGCAGCGCGCCCGGATATCGTGATGTCAGGGGATTTCATCGTCGGCTTCCCCGAGGAAGCCGAAGAGGATTTTCAGGCAACGATGGATTTGGTTGAAGAGGTCGAATACGGCTACGCCTATTCATTCAAATACTCCACACGCCCGGGAACACCTGCGGCCGAGCGGGCTCAGGTTGATCCGGCTGCGGCGGATGAACGGTTACAGCGCCTTCAGGCCGTTATCACGCGACACCAAAGGGAAATTCAGGACGGTATGGTTGGCCGTACAGTCCGCGTCTTGTTTGAAAAACCGGGCCGCCTGCCTGGTCAAATGGTCGGAAAATCCGAGTATCTTCATTCGGTTCACGTAAAAGGCCCCGAGATTGCCGTTGGTGATCTGAAAGAGGTCCGGATCACCGAGTCGGGCGCCAACTCTTTGGCCGGTGAATTGCTCTGAGTCAGTGAGATTCCGCCGTTCAGGCACCATAGTTGGTGTTTGTTTCCAAAATTTACCCTTGATTTATTGCTTGGAACTATGCTCGGAGAGGAGCCATGTTTTTTCGGGCGCCAGTTTTTGCGTCTAAAAAACGATTATGCACCGATCCGGAGATCGGAGTGATGGAGGTACGAGTGTCAATCTTGAAGAGCTTCAGGGCCTTGAGCCTGGTGAAAACCTTGCCCGTGGCTTCCGCGGTCACTCTACTTGCCAGCGCGACGATCGCCGGGGATTTGAAGGGCAAAACAGCCGATCCAGTTGTAATTAGCCCCAAGAAATTCAGCAGTGACGTCAGTGCATTTTACCTGGGGGTTTCCGGCGGCTACGGCTCGGGCGGGGATGATCGATTTGGACTGAGAACACCCGCCGGGCTGTTTGATATTGGCGACCTGAACGTATCCGGAGCCTATGGTGGCTTTCGCGGTGGTTGGCGCGGTGTTTTGCCCTCCAGGGGTGGCCGTGATTTTGTCTACGGTTTTGAAGTCGGATATGATTTCGGATCCTTGGACGATAGTGTCAGGGCCCAGATCGGCAGTTCGAACGTTCAGGGTGAGGCAGAGATATCTGACGTTTTGTCCCTCAGATATCGAAGCGGCCTGACAAGCCGAAACGGTCGGGTTCTCTACTTTTTCAGTGTCGGTTATCTGTGGGGCGATGTTGAAACGACCAACAGCATCACATCGGGAACTTCGGTACAAAGCTTTTCCGCGTCGGACAGGCGGGGCGGATACACCGCAAGCATCGGTGCCGAACACAAGCTGACCGACAATTGGTCAGTCACCGGCGAATACGAATACGTCCAGTTCAAATCCGAAGACATTCAATTCGGTTCCGGCTTTTCCACGAAGTCGACACCGAAATACGGCGGTTTGAGATTCGGGTTGAACTATACTTTCTGATGCGCGTCTGACTGGCATTTTCCTTTTATGTGATCGGCGCTTTTGTCATCTGTGGGTTTATTTTTGAAACTGTGGCTTGCGCCCACCGAGATTTGTTGTCTACGCTCGGGGTGAACTGCCAAGACAGGAGAACGGATTGGCCATCGGTGCCCTGACCCCACCGCAAGATGAAATGCCCCAACGCGAGGCGTTTGTAGAGTTTCCCGACAACCGATTGTTGATTGACCTGTGTGGCGAATACGACCGCAATCTGACCGACATCGAAAGCAAGCTTTCCGTCCAGATCGTACGCCGCGGCAATCAGCTTGTCGTGATGGGCGACGAAGACGCTCAGAAGCAGGCTATTGAGGTGCTGCAATCCCTTTACACGCGGTTGGAAGGCGGGCGCGAGGTTGAGGCCGCAGACGTGGACCGGGAACTGCGGATGGGTGTTTCGGAACAGGGGACCGGCAGCCGCGACGGCGACCAGCTTGAAATGTTCAAGGGCGGTTCAGTCGAGATCAAAACCCGCAAGAAACTGGTCGAACCGCGTACGGACGCCCAGAAGGCTTATGTGCAGTCACTGTTTCAAAACGAGCTTGCCTTCGGCATCGGGCCAGCTGGCACGGGTAAAACCTATCTTGCCGTCGCTGTTGGTGTGTCGATGTTTATTGGCGGACATGTGGATCGAATCATCCTGAGCCGTCCCGCCGTCGAGGCGGGTGAGAAACTGGGCTATCTACCGGGTGACATGAAGGACAAGGTCGATCCCTACATGCAGCCGCTTTACGATGCGCTGAATGATTTCCTGCCCGGCAAGCAGCTGGCCAAGCTGATCGAGGAAAAACGAATCGAAATAGCACCGCTGGCGTTCATGCGTGGACGCACGTTGGCCAATGCCTTTGTGGTGTTGGACGAAGCACAGAACGCCACGACCATGCAGATGAAGATGTTCCTGACTCGTCTGGGCGAGGGCAGCCGCATGGTAATCACCGGCGACAGGTCTCAGGTGGATTTGCCACGCGGCGTTCAGTCTGGGCTCCAGGATGCGGAAAGACTGTTGAAAACGATTCCCAATATCAGTTTCAACTATTTCACGTCGAAGGATGTGGTGCGTCACCCGCTTGTGGCCGCGATCATCGAGGCGTATGAGGCTGATGCGGGCCGCGAAACCAGTTGAGTGCAAGGCTCATTCACAGGGCTGTTTTACGATAAGATGAATTTGGAACTCACTGTCGAAGACGACCGGTGGCAAGGGCTTGAGTCTTTGTCGCGGCAGGCGATCTCTGCGGTTCTGTCCTATGCGGAACTGGACCCGGGGTGTTGCGAGGTCAGCGTTCTGGGTTGCGATGACGCGCGCATTACGGAACTGAATGCCGAGTTTCGCGGCAAACCAACCGAAACCAACGTTCTGAGCTGGCCGGCTGAAGATTTGTCCCCGGACCAAGCCGGACAAGTGCCCCAACCGCCCGAGCCGGATTTCACCGGTGAAATCCCTCTGGGTGATATTGCAATTTCCTTCGACACATGTGCACGAGAGGCCGATGAGGCAGGCAAGGACTTTGACGATCACGTCGTTCATCTGCTTGTCCACGGAACGTTGCATTTGCTGGGATATGATCACATTCGTGACCCCGATGCCGCTCTGATGGAAGGGATTGAGGTCGAGATACTTGGCAAGTTAGGTATAGATGACCCATATAAGGTATGAAGTGGGTCAGGTGACCCGATTAGTTGGAACAAGGTAATGGGCGAAACAGACGGCAGTTCTAGGGCGGCGCAAAGCGCGCAATCTCAGGACAGCAGCAATAATACTCAAGAGAAAAGCGGGTTTATTTCCCGAATTTTCGATGCGTTCTCGGGTCAAGAGAGTCAACAAAACCCGGTGGTAAACGGGCAGAGTGCAGCGGTGGCTCAGCCCCGCGGGATGATGAACCTGCGCCGGATGCGCGTCGAAGACGTGGCCATTCCCACGGCTGAGATCATCGCGGTCCCTTCTACCATCACCAAGGATGAACTGGCCGATGTGTTCCGGGACAGTGGATTGTCCAGAATCCCGGTCTATGAAGGAACACTGGATACGCCGCTGGGCTTTGTTCACCTCAAGGATTTCGCACTGACCCATGGTTTCAATGGCGGTGCGGACAAGTTTGACCTGAAATCTATGTTGCGCACGCTTCTGTTCGTGCCGCCTTCGATGCCAATTGGTGTCCTGCTGACCAAGATGCAGACCGAACGTCGCCATATGGCGTTGGTGATTGATGAGTATGGCGGCGTGGATGGGCTGCTGACAATCGAAGACCTGATAGAACAGGTCGTAGGTGAGATCGCGGACGAACATGATGCAGCCGAAGATCAGCTCTGGGTGCAGGAAAAGCCGGGCTGCTACCTGGTGCAGGCTCGTGTGCCGCTTGAGGACTTCGAGGCTGAGATCGGCCGGTCCTTGACCAGCCATGAGGACGTGGATGAAGAAGACATCGATACGCTGGGCGGGCTTGTTTTCATGCTGTCCGGGCGTGTTCCGGCGCGCGGCGAGGTCGTGATCCATCCTGAAGGCCCGGAATTCGAAGTGGTTGACGCCGACCCGCGGCGCATCAAACGGTTGCGCGTCATGCTACCGGACGTTGCTGCATGACGCCTGTCCGGGGCTGGCCGTTATCGTTTAGATTGTTCGCCTCCGCCGCTCTGGGCGCGATCGGTGCTTTTGGTCAAGCACCGCATGGGCATTGGGGCGCTGCGGTTCTTGCGCTGATTTTGATCGTTCCGGTTTTCCTTGCCAGTGAAACCCGCGCTCGCGCGGGCTGGGTCGGCTGGTTTTTCGCTACCGGCTATTTTGCGCATGCACTCAGCTGGATCATCGAGCCTTTTCAGGTGGACGCAGAGCGCCATGCCTGGATGGCACCGTTTGCGCTGGTGTTCATGGCCGGCGGGCTTGCCTTGTTCTGGGCTGTCGCGTTTCGACTATCACGACATTTCGGCGCAACGGCCATGCGACAAAGCATTTTTCTGGTTGTGACGCTGTCTCTGGCCGAACTGGCTCGGGGTTACGTACTGACCGGGTTTCCATGGGCCGGTGTGGCGCAAATCTGGGTGGATACACCTATGGCGCAGTTGCTGTCTCTGGTGGGGCCGTATGGCCTAAATGCGCTGACATATGCCGTGGCGTTTCCAATAGGGGCAGCATTGGTTCAAGAAAGACGCTTGCAGGCGCTGGCCCGGCCACTGAGTTTTGCAGCTGTGATGGTAGTCCTGACGATGGGCTATGCGTCGATACGGCCAAGGGTTCAGGACGGCCCGCACACAGTTCGTATTGTTCAGCCCAACGCGCCGCAGCACCAAAAGTGGGACCCGGCGTATGCGCCTTTGTTCTTCGCCCGTCAGATTGAGTATTCCGCCGCTTTGCCCAGACCGGACCTGATCGTCTGGCCCGAGACCGCAGTTCCGGCCTGGCTGGGCAGCGCACAACCGTATTTGGCCTCCATCACGGATGCAGCTCAGGGGACGGCTGTGGTTTTGGGGATCCAGCGCGGAAACGGTCCGAGGATCTTTAACTCGATGGTCTATCTGGATGAAGCCGGGCGGCAGAGCGGTCTATATGACAAACACCATTTGGCCCCGTTTGGAGAATATGTACCTCTTGGCGATTTGATGGGCCGTTTTGGGATTTATGGGCTGGCGGCCACAGCGGGGCATGGATTCAGCGCGGGGCCAGGGCCCGATCTCTTAGATTTTGGCAAAATGGGAAAGGCGTTGCCTCTGATCTGTTACGAAGCCGTGTTCCCGCAGGGTGTAAACGGGGCGCCGGGTCGGGCAGACTTTCTGTTGCAGATCACCAACGACGCATGGTTCGGAACTCGTTCGGGACCGTTTCAACACTTGGCACAAGCCCGGATGAGGGCGATTGAGCAGGGTCTGCCAATGATCCGCTCGGCCAATACCGGAATATCGGCGATGATTGACCCGCTGGGTCAGGTCACGGCCTCATTGGCTTTAGGCAAGGCGGGATACGTGGATGCGATCCTGCCGCAGCCACAACAGCCAACAGTTTATTCCCGCATCGGGGACAGCCCTGTTCTTGCGGCGCTATTGTTTCTTGCTGCGCTGGTGTGGTTCAGCATCCGTCGCCTGAGCAAATAATTAGAGATTGACCCCATCTTGAAGCGCGCGTATGCGTCTGTGACCTGTCACAACGGCTTCCTGGCGTGACGGAGAAACCCCTAATGGAGCGCATTTATGTCCCGACAGAACTATACATTTACTTCGGAATCCGTTTCCGAAGGGCATCCTGACAAGGTCTGCGACCGTATCTCGGATGCTGTCCTTGATGCATTTCTAAACGAAGAACCAGAAGCCCGTGTGGCCTGCGAAACCTTTGCAACAACCAACCGGGTTGTGATTGGCGGTGAAGTAGGCCTGACTGATCAAGACAAGCTGCACGATTACATGGGGCGCATCGAACAGATCGCTCGTGATTGTGTGAAAGACATCGGTTACGAGCAGGACAAGTTTCACCACGAAACTGTCGAGGTAACCAACCTGCTGCATGAACAATCCGCCCATATCGCTCAGGGCGTTGATGCTGCGGACAACAAGGACGAGGGTGCCGGCGACCAGGGCATCATGTTTGGTTATGCCACGACTGAAACTCCGGAGCTGATGCCTGCACCGATCCAGTATTCGCACGCTATCCTGCGGCGTCTCGCGGAAGTACGCAAGAACGGCACCGAACCCGCTTTGGGCCCCGATGCAAAGTCGCAGCTGTCAGTCGTTTATCGCGACGGCAAGCCGGTCGGCGTTAGCTCGATCGTTCTGTCTACGCAGCACTTGGATGAAGCGTTGTCTTCGGATGATATCCGCGCCATCGTCGAGCCTTATATCCGTGAAACCCTGCCTGACGGCTGGCTGTCGGCTGAAACCGAATGGCACGTCAACCCGACCGGCAAATTCGTTATCGGCGGACCGGATGGTGACGCGGGCCTGACCGGGCGCAAGATCATCGTGGACACCTATGGCGGCGCGGCCCCGCATGGCGGCGGCGCGTTCTCGGGCAAAGACCCGACCAAGGTTGACCGTTCGGCAGCATACGCAGCACGCTATCTGGCCAAAAACGTCGTGGCGGCTGGCATGGCCGAACGCTGCACGATTCAGCTGAGCTATGCGATTGGCGTGTCCAAGCCGCTGTCGATCTATGCCGACACGCATGGTACCGGCCAATTGGCGGATGCGGCAATCGAGAAAGCCGTGGGTGAGGTCATGGATCTGACGCCGCGAGGCATTCGCCAGCATCTTCAGCTGAATAAGCCGATCTACCAACGTACAGCGGCTTATGGCCACTTTGGTCGCCAGCCGAGTGAAGACGGTGGTTTCAGCTGGGAGCGCACCGATCTGGTCGATGCGTTGAAGTCCGCGGTCTGATCTGAACAACACAAAGCGCGCCTTTCAGGGCGCGCTTTTACCTTGTGCGTACCGCGCCCCTTGCAACGTTCTCTGGCGCGCAGTATGGCGACGGCCATGAGCACCGAGACTCCACAACGCCCGCGCAGAAATTTCTATGGCCGCTTCAAGGGCAAGACCCTGAAGCCCAGCCAAAAGACCTATCTGAACGAAGATCTGGCTGCTTTGTCGCCCGGCGCGGTGGACTGGGACACCAACCCTGAGCGCAGGCCGCTGGACTTGAACAAGTTGTTCGGCGGTAAGCCGGTGTGGCTGGAAATCGGCTTTGGCGGCGGCGAGCATCTGATTCATCAGGCGCAAAGCAACCCCGACATCGGCATCATCGGGGCGGAGCCCTATATCAACGGCGTTGCCATGCTGCTGGGCAAAATCCGACAGGCCGGGGTTGAGAACCTTGCCGTGCATCCCGGCGATGCCCGCGACCTATTCGACGTGCTGCCAGAGGCCAGTATATCGCGCGCCTTTCTTCTGTATCCCGATCCGTGGCCCAAAACCCGGCATCATCGTCGCCGTTTCGTGACACCGGAACATCTTGAGCCGTTGGCGAAGGTATTGAAACCCGGATCGATCTTCCGGGTCGCTACGGACATCCCCGACTATGTGCGGCAGACACTGGAGGAAGTCCCCCGCGCCGGGTTCGAGTGGTTGGCCGAACGCCCCGCAGATTGGCGCGAGCCGTGGGAGGACTGGATTTCCACGCGCTACGAGCAGAAGGCCTTGCGCGAAGGTCGCACGCCCCATTACCTGACCTTCCGCCGCAAAGACTGATTGCCGCTGGACCAACCGGTGCCAATTCGCTAATCGGCTTGAGCACTGATAGCGCAAAAGGAGCCCCCATGTCCGGACACGGAACGCCCATCCCGATGACCTCGCATCCCTGCGGCCCGCTGACCGGCACGGCAGAGGTGCCCGGGGACAAGTCGATTTCGCACCGGTCGCTGATCCTCGGCGCGATGGCGGTGGGCGAGACCAGGATCTCGGGTTTGCTCGAAGGTGAGGACGTGTTGGACACCGCAAAGGCAATGCGGGCCTTCGGGGCTGAAGTCACAGATCATGGTGGCGGCGAATGGACCGTGCACGGCGTGGGTGTCGGCGGGTTTGCCGAACCGAATCAGGTGATTGACTGCGGCAATTCCGGCACCGGGGTGCGGCTGATCATGGGTGCCATGGCGACCTCGCCGATTGCGGCGACGTTTACCGGGGATGCTAGCCTGAACAAGCGTCCCATGGCGCGGGTGACAGATCCGCTTGAGTTGTTTAGTGCGCAGGCCGTGGGCCGCTCGGGTGGGCGTTTGCCCATGACGATCGTCGGTGCGGCGGACCCGACTCCGGTTCGGTACGAAGTTCCGGTACCCTCAGCTCAGGTGAAATCCGCCGTCCTGCTGGCGGGGCTGAATGCCCCCGGTAAAACCGTGGTTATCGAGAAAGAGGCGACCCGCGATCATTCCGAGCGGATGTTGTCCGGGTTCGGTGCCGAAGTTACGGTGGAAGACACTGATGAAGGCCGGGTCATCACTTTGACTGGGCGCCCCGAATTGAAGCCGCAAGTCATCGCCGTTCCCCGTGACCCGTCCAGCGCGGCCTTCCCGGTTTGTGCGGCGCTGATTACGCCTGGCTCCGATGTGCTGGTGCCCGGCATCGGCCTGAACCCCACACGGGCAGGCCTATTCACCACGCTGCGCGAGATGGGCGCGGATCTGACCTATGAAAACGAGCGCGAAGAGGGCGGCGAGCCGGTTGCCGATCTGCGCGCGAAATACTCGCCAAACATGAAGGGCATTGATGTACCGCCAGAACGCGCGGCCTCGATGATCGACGAATATCCGGTTTTGTCCGTGGTTGCCGCAAACGCCACGGGTACGACGATGATGGGCGGAGTGAAGGAACTCCGGGTGAAAGAAAGCGACCGCATCGATGCCATGGCGCGCGGTCTGCGAGCCAACGGCGTCACGGTCAACGAGGGTGACGACTGGTGGTCGGTCGAAGGGTTGGGTATCGGCAAGGTTCCGGGCGGCGGAACGTGCGAAAGCTTCCTGGATCACCGCATTGCCATGTCGTTCATGGTGATGGGCATGGGCGCGCAGAACCCGGTAAGCGTGGATGATGGTGGCCCGATCGCGACATCCTTCCCGATTTTTGAGCCGTTGATGGCGTCGCTTGGGGCAAAGGTAGAGCGCAGTTGAGCTTCACTGTCGCCATTGACGGACCTGCGGCTGCGGGCAAGGGCACGATCTCCAAGGCCGTGGCGGCGCATTTCGGGTTTTCCCATCTGGACACTGGCTTGCTGTATCGGGCCGTCGGACGGCGTACCCTCGAAGGGGTTGGCGCGCTTGAAGCCGTGCAGTCCCTGACGGCTGAAGAGCTTGAGCAGGGTGATTTGCGCACGGCTGAAATCGCGCAGGCCGCATCCAAAGTGGCGGTGATTCCCGAGGTTCGCGCCGCCTTGGTGGATTTTCAGCGCGCCTTTGCCCGAAGGTCAGGTGGGGCCGTCTTGGATGGGCGCGACATCGGGACGGTGATTTGTCCCAATGCCGAGGTGAAGCTGTTTGTAACGGCCAGCCCAGAAGTGCGAGCCGAACGCCGGTTTTTGGAGCTTAGTGCAAAAGGTGCTGACGTGACGCGCGAGCGGGTTCTGGCGGATGTCAAAGAGCGGGATGCGCGGGACGCAGAGCGCAGCGCTGCGCCGATGAAGCCAGCTGAGGATGCGGTGCAACTGGATACAACAGATCTCAGCATCGAGGCTGCATTGGCCAAAGCGCTTGAAATCATCAGCGCAAAACTGCCCGCGACGCGCTGACGTCGCAGGCAGAGGGGGCAGAACTTACAGCTCGCCTACGGCGATGCTCTTGATATTTGCCCACTGTTCGTCCGCCGTTTTTGCGGTGGCGGGAACGTCCTTCAGGAAGGCCGCGCGGGTTTCGGCGTTCAGGAACAAGTACAGTTTTCCATCTGCTACCAGGTACTGATCCGGGTCTCCGTCGAACTTCTTGCTGACCGATACGCCGAACGAGCAGAACCCGCCATGCTGCGGCAGGTAGGCCGCCGGGTTCGCCTCGAACGCCTCGAGGTTGACGGCGGTGGTGAAGTAATAGGATGCACCTTCATAGGTCGCCGAGTGGGTGGCGAAGCCTTCGACCGGATTGCCATCATTGACCAATGCAACCAGATCGACCCCATGTGCGGCAAGCGGGGCACCTGCGGCCGAGATGCCGTTTGACACGTTGATTTCGTCAGCGGCAAAGGCCGGGGTGGACAGGGCGATGGCGGCTGCCAGGGCGGTGAAGACGATAGTTTTCATTACACGTTTCCTTTCGGTTCTGGGTTCGGGTCGACTGGATCGTCGACCGACAAAACATAGATAGGGGATGAAAGTTGGACGTATAATCGCAGATAAGCCATCAGATGTTGCAGATCGTACAAGTATCTGAATGATAGGAGGCTGCGTTCACTAAGCTTTGTTTGGTCAGTACGGGTTTTTGAACATATGCTGAAAGAATGCCCGCAGGAGTGTCATCATGATCCGATTAGCCCTCATTCTTGTCTTCACTGCCGGAAGCCTTGCCGCGCAAGAGACAGTGCAAAGCCCACCCGTGGCCGAACCGCCGATGACCTACGAACGCCTGGGCAACATTCTTTTTGCGCTTGACCCTGAAGCTGAGCCGAGTGGTCCCGGGTTCCAATTGGCGGTCGCAGGCGTACAGGTTTTGGTCATCACCGACGTCAATGCGGATCGGATGCGGGCCATGGTCCCGATCCGCAGCGCCGAGGCCCTGTCGGAGGAAGATTTGATCCGAATGATGCAGGCCAATTTCGACAGCACGCTGGATGCCCGTTACGCAATCGCCAATGGCACCTTGTGGGCTGCATTTATCCACCCGTTGTCCTTGCTGGAAAAAGACCAATTCATCTCGGGACTGGCCCAGACTGTGAACATCGCCAAGACGTATGGCACCCTGTATTCCGGTGGTGCAGCAGAGTTCGGCGGCGGCGACAGCACTGATCTGCAACGCGCTCTGATTGAAGAACTGCTGAAGAAAGGCGAGGAAATCTGACCTGCACCGTGAATACGTGTTTGGCGTGACACCAACCGATTGGCAGGCGTTGCAAGACCACGCGTTCATGCCGGTTCGTCATAGACCCTAGATGGATGCAGGAAAGCTGCTATAGTTTCTCCCCAGCGAAAAGGGAAAGCTGCGATACAACCCGGTAAAAAACAGGGACGCAGCTAAAAAATTTCCCAAGCCAACAGGGACAAAACTACATGAGCAATCGTTTGAACAAAATCACCATCGTGGGTGGCGGTACGGCTGGATGGATGACCGCACTGATCCTGGACATGGTGCTTTCACGTACGTCAGGGCCCAAGGATCGACCGAAAATCTGCCTGATCGAAAGCCCGAATATCTCCACCGTAGGGGTGGGTGAGGCTACTGTTCCACGCATGCCTGTCACGCTACGCCAGGCGGGCATTTCGGAACGGAGTTTCTTTCGCGAGACCAACGCATCCTTCAAGCTGGGTGTGAAATTCTGCAATTGGAACAACGACGCCAAGGGCAATCGCATCGATTACATGAACCCCTTTGCCCACGGCCAGATGCTGGAGGGGCTGGAGGCCGCCGAATTTTTCCTGCGCTTCGGCAACGGAGACCGGGATTTTACACAGTCCATCTCGCCGCATGATGATCTGGCCCGCCTGTGCAAAGGTGCGCGTCAGTTGGGTCAGCCGGAATTCGAGCAACGGTTTGGGTATGCCTATCACCTGGATGCCGTAAAGTTTGCCGGCATGCTGACCAGGGTCTGCACGAAGCGCGGAGTGGAGCATATCCAGGATGAGGTGCAAACGGTTGAACTGGATGAACAGGGCAATGTCAGTCATCTCACGCTGGAGGCAAAAGGCCGCCATGACGTTGAGATGGTCGTGGATTGCACCGGGTTTCGGGGGCTGATCATCAACAAGGCTCTCGGTGAGCCATTTTTGGACTACTCCGACTATCTGCCCAATGATCGAGCCATGGCGTTGCAGATCGAGCATCCGGATCCCGACAAGATCGAAAGCGCCACAAGATCCACCGCTTTGGGCGCAGGTTGGACATGGCGGGTGCCGCTCTATAACCGTGTGGGCACAGGTTATGTGTATTCGTCTGCGCATCGTACGGATGACCAGGCGGCGGACGAATACCTTGAATGGCTGGGTGACAGTGGCAAAGGACTGACACCGCGGGTAATCCCGATGCGCGTTGGTCGCGTGCGCAACGCCTGGGTCAAGAATTGCGTGGCGATAGGTCTGTCCGGCGGGTTTATTGAGCCGCTGGAAAGCACCGCAATCCATATGATTGACCATGCGATACGCTGGTTCGCCGAGCATTTGCCTACCCGAGACATCGAGCCTTCGCTGAGGGACAGATACAATCGGCAGATGGACAAGCTGTATAACGAGGTTCTGGAGTTCATCTGTTTGCACTATCGATTGGGCAACCGTACCGATGACCAATACTGGATCGACGCGCGCACCGAGATGAAGGTACCGGATCGGTTGGCTGAAAATCTTGAGTTGTGGCAGTATCGCCTGCCGATGGATCACGATATCGAGTTCGCCACACTGTTTGACAGCCGCGTTTATCAAACCGTTCTATTGGGCAAACAGGTTTATGATACAGGCTATGGTTCAGGCATCCGCGACCGTCTTCGGCCATTGAAGAAACCTCTTTGGTTCCAGGGTATGAAGAACGCGAAAGTGGATCTGGCGAAGATCATCAAGTCGATGCCGGATCACAAAACACTGTTACGCGATATCCGGGGGGAACTTGAGCAACCTGCCTTTGGAATGGCGGCGGCAATGAAACCGACAGTGGCGATGCCGGGCGCGGCACCTGCTCCGGTTGTTGTCGAAAACATGCCGAACTTTGCTGAAATCCAAAGCGGTAAGAAGGATCTGCAACTGTTCTGAAGGCTCTCTTCCCGTCGCGCAGGGGGTATTATTAGGAAAGGCGGGGCGCAAAGGTCCCGTCTTTTCTGCTTCCGACCCGCTCATCGTAGTGTAATGTAATCACATATATCTTACGAAGGGCGAATGTGGTGCGACAACAGAAGAAACAAGGGCAAACAAGGGGTCGGAACTTGCAGAGCAACCTCAAACGCCGGAGACGACAGGCGGCACCAATGCAGGTTTACGATTCTTTGCCGTCAGGTTTACGGCAGTGGTTGGCTACGGCAAGCTTGCCGTGGAGTCCCGTTTCGGCGCAGAAGATCTGGAACCGGGCTGGAGGTGCGCACAACCCTTCCGCAGCGCTGATGAGACTGGACGCAATCGAACAGGCCATGCTGCGGCGCGATGCCGGGGTTTGGACTTTCAAAACCTGCAACGAGCCCAGGTAAAGACCTTCCAAACCTTGAAAACATGGGCTTTGCCCTTGCACATACCGGGGAATCCGCTTATACGCGCGCTGTCTATACAAGGGCGGTCAACGTCCGGAAGACGTTTCTGAGCAGGGCCGGGTTACCTCGGCCCTTTGTGTTTGTTTGCTCAGGGGCGTACCGGGTCACGTCCGAAGACATCATGAATCAAGACCGGCGGAGACAACCGCTCGGCCAGTAAAAACGTATGTAAAGGAAAACACTGCCAGATGGCTGATACAACCATGGAGGAATTCGAAGCCCTCCTGAACGAAAGCTTCGAAATGGACACGCCCGAAGAGGGTTCTGTTGTCAAAGGCAAGGTACTGGCGATCGAAGCCGGCCAGGCCATCATCGACGTTGGCTACAAAATGGAAGGCCGCGTTGATCTGAAAGAATTCGCAAATCCTGGCGAAGCCCCTGAAATCGCTGTTGGCGATGAGGTAGAAGTCTACCTGCGCGCCGCAGAAAACGCCCGTGGCGAAGCCGTCATCTCACGCGAGATGGCCCGCCGTGAAGAGGCATGGGACCGTCTGGAAAAAGCATATGCCGACGACCAGCGCGTCGAAGGTGCAATCTTTGGTCGTGTCAAAGGTGGCTTCACCGTCGATCTGGGTGGCGCAGTTGCGTTCCTGCCCGGTTCGCAGGTTGATGTTCGCCCCGTGCGCGACGCTGGCCCGCTGATGGGTCTGAAGCAGCCGTTCCAGATCCTGAAAATGGACCGCCGCCGTGGCAACATCGTTGTTTCGCGTCGTGCTATCCTGGAAGAATCGCGTGCTGAACAGCGTGCCGAAGTCATTGGCAACCTGACCGAAGGTCAGACCGTCGAGGGTGTCGTCAAGAACATCACCGAATACGGTGCATTCGTTGACCTGGGCGGCGTTGACGGACTGCTGCACGTCACCGACATGGCATGGCGCCGTGTGAACCACCCATCCGAGATCCTGACGATCGGCGAAACCATCAAGGTTCAGGTCATCAAGATTAACAAAGAGACCCATCGCATCAGCCTGGGCATGAAGCAGTTGCAGGAAGATCCATGGGATCTGGTTGCTGCCAAGTACCCGCTGGGCTCGGTCCACCAGGGTCGCGTCACCAACATCACCGACTACGGCGCGTTCGTCGAGTTGGAAGCCGGTGTCGAAGGTCTGGTGCACGTATCCGAGATGTCCTGGACCAAGAAAAACGTCCACCCCGGCAAGATCGTTTCGACCAGCCAGGAAGTCGACGTCATGGTTCTGGAAATCGACGGCGCCAAGCGTCGCGTGTCTCTGGGCCTGAAGCAGACTCAGCGCAACCCATGGGAAGTGTTTGCAGAAACACACCCCGAGGGCACCGAGGTCGAAGGCGAAGTCAAGAACATCACCGAATTCGGTCTGTTCATTGGCCTCGAAGGCGACATCGACGGCATGGTTCACCTGTCGGACCTGTCCTGGGACGAGCGCGGCGAGGATGCCATCCAAAACTACCGTAAAGGCGACGTCGTTCAGGCGGTTGTCTCGGAAGTTGACGTTGAAAAAGAGCGTATCTCGCTTTCGATCAAAGCCTTGGGCGGTGACAAGTTCGCCGAAGCCGTGGGCGGCGTGAAGCGTGGTTCGATCGTGACAGTCGAAGTGACCGCAATCGAGGACGGCGGCATCGAGGTGGAATACGAAGGCATGAAATCCTTCATCCGCCGTTCGGACCTGTCGCGTGACCGTGCCGAACAACGCCCCGAGCGTTTCTCGGTCGGTGACAAGGTCGACGTTCGCGTCACAAATGTCGACAGCAAGACCCGCCGTCTGGGCCTGTCGATCAAGGCACGCGAGATCGCCGAAGAGAAAGAGGCCGTGCAACAGTATGGTTCCTCCGACTCGGGTGCATCTCTGGGTGATATCCTGGGTGCAGCGCTGAAGTCTGGCGACTAAGCCAAGGCCGCATCCCGAGTAAGGTTTTCGGCCTCGCATGACAGTGCGGGGCCGTTTTTGTTGCGAATCAATGTGTTCCGAACCGCGGGGTTAATGAGGGGATTGTTCGCGCAATAAGTGTGGAAATTGGCCTGACAAGCAAAATTTCGCGTGAGAATATGGCAAAATAAAGCCTCAACACGCAGAGTATCCGTTCCCCCTTTCCGGGTTTTTTCCTATACTGTCAAAACAGTAGACCTGTCACACCGGCTGCCTGGGAGGGTATCACGCATGATCCGTTCAGAATTGATTCAGAAAATCGCTGACGAAAACCCACATCTCTATCAGCGTGATGTCGAGCGGATCGTGAACACTGTATTCGAGGAAGTCACAGACGCCATGGCGCGCGGTGACCGTGTCGAGTTGCGGGGATTCGGCGCGTTTTCCGTAAAAAAACGCGACGCGCGAATTGGACGCAACCCACGCACGGGTGAAACGGTGCAGGTCGAAGAAAAATGTGTGCCGTTTTTCAAAACTGGCAAGTTGCTCAGGGATCGATTGAACGGTAAAGCCTGACACTATGATGAGTTATCTTCGATATGCTTTTTTGGCAGCCCTCGGGATCGTCCTGATCTCAGTGTCTCTTGCCAATGTTCAACCCGTTAAGCTGAAACTGATGCCCGATGCTCTGGCCGAGCTTCTGGGCTTTAACCTCAGTGCGTCACTGCCGCTGTTTCTGGTGGTTTTGGGCGGTGTGGCAGCAGGATTGGTTATAGGCTTCCTGTGGGAATGGCTGCGAGAACACAAGCACCGCCGCGACGCGACCGTGAAGAAAACCGAAGTGCGCAAGCTTGAGCGAGAAGTCAAGAAGCTTAAGAAAAAGCAAAACGAAGGCAAGGACGACGTTCTTGCCCTTCTGGATGAGGCAAGCTGAGCCTAAACGCAATGCCTGACGTTCGGTTCAAAATCTGCGGTCTGACCGCGCCAGAGCATGTGCGTGCTGCGGCCGAAGCCGGGGCGGGTTATGTTGGATTTGTTTTCTTCCCGAAATCGCCACGCAATCTGGACGTTTCGCAGGCAGCAGAACTGGCGCATCTCGTCCCTGTTGGTGTTGCTAAAGTGGCTCTGGTCGTGAATGCCACTGACGAAGAGCTGGACGAGATCGTTTCGACTGTGCCGCTAGATATGCTTCAATTGCACGGCAAGGAATCGCCCGAACGGGTGACCGAACTGCGCGAGCGGTTTGGTTTGCCGGTAATGAAGGCCATCGGTGTGGCCGAAGCCGAGGATCTGGCGGCCATCGATCTTTACTCAGAAGTGGCTGATCAACTGCTGATCGATGCGAAACCGCCCAGAGAATCGGAATTGCCGGGCGGTAACGGGTTGGCTTTTGACTGGCGGCTGCTGGCCGGGCGGAAGTACTGGCGGCGCCCTTGGATGCTGGCCGGTGGCCTGACACCCCAGAATGTTGCCGAAGCTGTCCGGATGACGGGTGCCCGTCAGGTGGATGTCTCGTCCGGTGTTGAAAGCGCGCCGGGTGTAAAAGATGCGGACTTGATCCGCGACTTTGCAACCGCTCTCGGGTGATCTGATACACAACTTGCTGCGTATCTCTCGAAATGGAGGGATGGAGTATGCTGGCAGCGGACCGCTTGGCCGATGTGAACAGTTTTCACCAATTTCCATGCATCGGCATCGCCAGCTCTGAGCAGGCGATCCAGGTTTGGCGTCAAAGCACGCAGGCGGCAGAATGATGCGTTTTGGCATGGCAAATCCCTTCGCCACCACCTATGAACATCGAATACGACGAGGGAGACACCCATGGCCAACGATCTTTTCAATTCCTTCATGTCCGGCCCTGACGAACAGGGACGTTTCGGCATCTTCGGCGGGCGTTTTGTCAGTGAAACACTGATGCCGCTGATCCTGTCGCTGGAAGAGGAATACAACAAGGCCAAGGATGATCCGACCTTCTGGGCCGAAATGGATGACCTGTGGGCAAACTATGTGGGTCGTCCTTCGCCGCTGTATTTCGCGGAGCGCCTGACCGAACATCTGGGTGGGGCGAAGATCTATCTGAAACGTGACGAGCTGAACCACACCGGGGCACACAAGATCAACAACGTGCTGGGCCAGATCATTCTGGCGCGGCGCATGGGCAAGACGCGGATCATTGCTGAAACCGGGGCAGGGCAACACGGCGTGGCGACTGCTACCGTGTGTGCCAAGTTTGGCTTGAAATGCATCGTCTACATGGGCGCACATGACGTACAGCGTCAGGCCCCGAACGTATTCCGTATGCGTCTTCTGGGGGCCGAGGTGATCCCTGTGACCTCGGGTCGTGGGACACTTAAAGACGCTATGAACGACGCATTGCGCGATTGGGTGACCAATGTGCGTGACACGTTCTACTGTATCGGCACTGTGGCTGGTCCGCACCCCTATCCGGCAATGGTCCGCGATTTCCAGTCAATCATAGGCAAGGAAGCGAAAGAGCAGATGATGAACGCCGAAGGCCGGTTGCCCGACACGATCATTGCGGCCATCGGCGGCGGTTCGAACGCCATGGGTTTGTTCTACCCGTTCCTCGACGACAAGGACGTCAACATCATAGGCGTCGAAGCGGGTGGAAAAGGTGTGAACGAGAAAATGGAACATTGCGCTTCCCTGACAGGCGGTCGGCCGGGCGTGCTGCACGGCAACCGGACCTATCTGCTGCAGGATGACGATGGCCAGATTCTCGAAGGTTATTCGATTTCAGCCGGGCTGGACTATCCGGGCATTGGGCCTGAGCATTCCTGGCTGCACGAGATAGGCCGCGCGAATTACGTCTCGATCACAGACAAGGAAGCGCTCGAGGCGTTCCAGCTTTGCTGCGCCACCGAGGGGATCATCCCGGCGCTGGAGCCAAGTCACGCATTGGCACATGTGATGAAGATCGCACCGAAATTGCCCAAAGATCATCTGATCTGCATGAACATGTGTGGTCGCGGAGACAAGGACGTTCAGACCGTGGCCAAATATCTGAACTTCGACATGTCCGATACCGAAGGCCGTTCGGCAGATTGATTGGGAACCGGGGCCATGAGCCCCGGTTGTTCGTTCTCGGGCTCTGTAGCTGGAGAGAACATGAAAGAAACTATTCCTGGGCGACGGGTCCCGTGCTCCGAATGTGGGTCGTGCAGAATGGCCAGAGCTGTGACAAGTCCTTCGACAGCGGAATAACCTAAAAAAGATTGTCACCAAGGCGCATTGAAGAACGATACAGAAGCCTGAAGATTCGCCAGCTGCCGTGAAATTGGGATCGACTTGCATGAATTTGTTTCTCAAAAAATACCAGTCGCGATCGTTATCTTCGATTGTTGCGATTGTTGCGATTGTTGCGGTTTTGCCGAGAATTAGTACCCTGCGCACCTTTAGCTTTTGTTTTGTACAGTCCTGGCTCGTTGAAAGGTTTCTCTGAGAAGACGCCTTGAAAACACAGGATTTCAGGATGCTTTCTGACTTGTTCCGCCTGTGCTTTAAGGTTTGTGCACGTCCATGTGACCCGCACGCCAAAGTTGAATCGTTTCCAATTCTATACAGCGTCTCAGAATTGATTTAACTATTTGGTAACTGGCGGTGTTGCGGCCGGTTCAGGGGAGTCTCTGCAGTAGATGGGACAATTGATGACGCTGTTCGGGACATAGTATCTTTGCCCCGGGCACCCTGGTGTTTAGCACCCTCGCGGCGCTGTAGGAGGTAAAATGGTTAGGTTCGCTATTTCGAGGCTCTTGTGTCTCTGTTTTCTGATCTCAGCACTCATGATCGGAAGCGCGAAAGAGGGCGCGGCCCTTGGGGGCAGCTTCATCATAACCTCGATTCCGACACCGAACGGGGGAAGCATCTTTTTTAACAATATCCCGCCTTCAGGCACTGCCTTTGTATCCCTGGGGGGCTCGGGGCAGGTTCCTGGCGGCAGTTTCTACTTTAACAACGGCATTCTGAACCAGACTGCGATCACGCCTGCCGGCCTGGCTTCCCTGGGCTATATCGGTGCGACCATTCTCAGTCAGGATGGCGCGAATTCTACCTATGCGGCAGATGGATATCTGGGGATTACGTTTACAGCGCGTGAATCCGTCGGCGGGCCGCTTTACCGCTACGAGATCGCATTGTCCGGAGTAGCGAATACCCAAATCGTCAACACCCGTGTTCTGGTGGATACCACGCAGCCAACCGCAACGATCGGAGCTTTGACACCGACCGGCAGCAGAACTTTTCAAGCAACCATTACTCTGAGCGAGCCAAGTACCGACTTCACCGTAGGCGACCTGTCGGTCACGAATGCAACGGCTTCTATGACTGGGTCCGGCACCAGCTTTGTTGCCACTTTGACGCCTCAGAACAACGGAACCATCGAACTCTTCATTCCTGCAGGGGTGTTCTCGGATGCGGCCGGTAATCTGAACCTGGAATCAAACAGGGTCAGCACACTTCAAGCGGTGACAAATGCTCAACGTGAGATTCAGGCATTTCAGAACGCCCGGGCCAACAGCCTTGTGACGAACCAGCCGAAACTGACCCAGTTTTTGCAACGTTCCGGGTCGGGTGTTCTGGACAGTTCTGTAACCCAGGGCTCAGGGTATCTGAATTTCGCCAGTGATCCGTTGCGTCCTGTCTGGTTCAGTTTGACCGGCAACTGGAGCTCGCAGGATGATTTTGATAGCTCCTATGCACTGGTTGTTGTCGGGGCTCATCGTCAGGTCAGTTCGAACCTGTTGATCGGTGCTATGCTTCAGTTCGACTATGCCGAAACGGAAAACGGCCCGGCCAGCGTGGATGGCACGGGCTGGCTGGTTGGTCCCTATGTGGTGGCAAAAATGCCCAATCATGCGGTTTTTTTCGAGGGGCGTGTTCTTTATGGACAAGCCGACAACAACATCTCTCCGTTTGGGACCTACGAGGACAGTTTCGACAGTGATCGCTGGCTGGTCCAGTCGCGCGTGACCGGTGAGATAAAGCGTGGCGCCCTGACATTGATGCCATTGCTGGACGTGAGCTATGCCAGTGACGATCAGAAAGCTTATACCGATAGTCTGGGCAATCTGATTCCACAGCAGGATTTCAGTTTGACGACGGCACGGCTGGGTATGGATTTCAGCCACCCGCTGCAAGTGTCACGTGGAGAGATGATGCTGACGGGTGGACTGTCAGGGATTTGGAGCACGACTTCTGGAACTGGCACCGCTCCCGGCGTGACGCCGATTGGCGACACCGCCCGTGCCCGCGCGGATCTGGGCCTGGACTATCGGCTGGAAAACAACAGCTTGCTTGCAGCAAACGTGTTCTATGATGGCATCGGTGAAAGCGGTTTTGAAAACTACAGCATCAGCCTGATCTGGCAAATGGCATTCTGAACCGGGGGCGAGACTGGATCGCGGATCAGGTTTCGCCCGGGCGCAATGGCCGTCAGGCATTCGCCTTGTTCTGAAGCAAGATATCAAGTGGCACAATCTCAAGCGCTTGTTGGTGTGTTGCTTCCAGGTGAACCTTTGGGGCACATCCTTCGTCATGGGCCTGTAGGAACCGGCTGGCACACAGACACCAGCTGTCACCGGGCTTGAGGCCCGGGAAATCGAATTCGGGCCGAGCCGTGCTCAGATCATTGCCGACGTATTTCGAGAATGCCAGAAACTCGGCCGTCATCACCGCACAAACGGTATGGCTGCCCTGATCCTCGGGGCAGGTATTGCACGCACCATCCCGAAAGAACCCGGTCAGAGGATCGCGTGAGCAGGGCGTCAGAACGCCGCCAAGTACATTGATACTGTCTTGCTTTTGCATGAAGGCACCTTACAGGCTTTCTGCGATCTTGCGGAACATTTCAATATTCTGGTCATTTACGCCAGTGTCGCGGAAATGCCGATCAGCGCCAGTAGACACAATCAGAACGCCGCGAGGTTGGTTGAAATAGATGTATTGCCCATACACG
Source organism: Ruegeria sp. CDSA141 (assembly GCF_059612005.1). NCBI lineage: Bacteria > Pseudomonadati > Pseudomonadota > Alphaproteobacteria > Rhodobacterales > Roseobacteraceae > Ruegeria > Ruegeria sp. CDSA141. The sequence goes on along the minus strand of NZ_JBXWPT010000014.1, from coordinate 9,607 downwards.
CCCCGGGCCAGAAACTCTCCCTCATGCGCGCCGCGCGGGATCCACCACTGATACCCATACCCAATCTTCCCCCGAGCGGTCGGTGCGCTGGGTTGAGTTGCCTCGAATATCCAGTCGGCGGGCACCACTTGCCGGCCGTTCAATTCCCCATCTTGCAGGATCATTTGCCCGAACCGTGCAAAATCACGTGTCGTGAAGTTTAAACCACCCAGAACAAAAGCGACCCCGGCGCCGTCGGTGACATAGTATCCGTCGCGCTCAAGGCCCAGGGGCTGAAGAATTCTTTCTGTCAAAAGATCCGCAACACTGCGACCGGTCGCCCCGCGTATCACCATGCCCAATACATGGGTGTCTATGGAAACGTATTGCCAGGTTTCACCGGGGGGCGCGAAACTGTCCTGCAATGAGGCCGCGAAATCGTCCAATTCACCGCCTAGGGCAATCACACGGCCCATCCTGTTGATGTCAGACTTCGGGTCCAGATAATCCTCGTCGAACGTGACGCCGCTGGCCATATTCAGAACGTTCCGTATTGTCGCCGTGTTATATGCGCTGTCTGCAAGTTTGGGGGCGTAATTGACGACGGGATCATCCAATGAATCGATTACGCCCTCTTGCAGGAGAATGCCGAAAAGCGCCGACAGATAGCTTTTTGCCACTGACCAGGAAATCCGGCGGTCATCGGGACCGGTGCCCAGATAGTATTCCTCGAACCGGATCTTGCCGTTCTGCATGATGAGCAAAGAAGTAACAGAGCGTTCATTGATCCAATTGTCAGTGCCTTCAGGAAGATCGAAACCTTCGCCGTAGGGCAGCTCCCATGTTGGGGCGTTTCCACGCGGCAGATCCACGGTCAGAAATGCTTCATCCATGTGCGAAAAGTTGTGAACGATCTTGTCCTCGGAAAACAGAGAATTCACCGCCATCAGGCGCTGTAACTCTTCGCGTTTCCAAAGCCCAATTGCAGCGGCGGCCAGAGCCAACGCCAGCACAATGCGCAGAACCCATTTCAGTATGGATCGCATCGTAAAGCCTCCATTGTTTACAGGTATTTGAACGCGGGCGTCCCGTTTTCGCAACGCCGACGTAACGGAAACAGGGCACCGAGCTATTTGAACTTGTCCAATAGCTTTTGCATGGCGGACCGTTCGTCGACCGGTGGATCAGGAGGTGCATTAGGCGCGGTTTCGGCTTTCGGCCCGGCCGTCTTGGACGACCGAGGCGGCGCAGTGCGCAGGGCAACCGCGTTCATGAATTTTCCACCATCATCCCGCGCCAGATGGGACGCTCCGTCCGAAACTCCCCGAAGGACGTCATCCAGCCAGTCAGCCTCCGATTTCGCAAAGTCGCTCAGGACATAAGCCGAGACCATTTCTTTGCGGCCCGGATGTCCGATGCCAAGTCGTACACGATCATAGGCAGCGCCAATATGGTCGTGGATCGAGCGCAATCCATTGTGTCCCGCGTGTCCACCGCCCGCCTTGACGCGCACTTTGCCCGGGGCGAGGTCCAACTCGTCGTGAAACACAACAACATCAGTGGAGTCGAGCTTGTAGAAACGCATCGCTTCACCCACGGATTGACCGGACCGGTTCATGAAGGTTTGCGGTTTCAGCAACAGGATTTTTTCAGAGCCCACGCTACCTTCCGAGATCTCACCCTGAAACTTGGATTTCCATGGGCCAAACCCATGGTCCTCTGCAATCCGGTCCACAGCCATAAACCCGATGTTGTGCCGGTTCCGGGCGTATTTCTGCCCAGGGTTTCCCAATCCGACAAAGAGTTTCATGACCATACTCCGCCTCTGTAGCCTTGAGGCTATGTGATGCCCGGAATTGCCAGGGAAATCCAGCCAGCGCCGAGCGTCTTGACCATAAAAAACGGGGCTCGTCAGAACCCCGTTTCAAAATCCAGACGATTGATCCGGATTTATTCTTCTTCTTTGCCGACGACTTCGACTTCATCGACTGCAACTTCAGCCTCTTCATCTTCGTCGTCGTCGCTTGTTGCCAGACCTGTCGGAGCCGAGACGTTTGCAATCACGAAGTCACGGTCGATGGTCGGCTTGGTGCCTTCGGGCAGGACAACCGATGAAATGGTGACGACGTCGTTGATGTTCATTCCGGCTACATCAACGGTGATCTTCTCAGGAATCTCACCCGCGGTGCACAACAGCTCGACTTCCGGACGGACAACTGTCAGAACGCCGCCCTTCTTGATGCCGGGGGCTTCATCTTCGTTGATGAATTCAACTGGAATGTACAGCGCGATCTTTGTGGTCCGGCGCAGGCGCATCAGGTCCAGGTGGGTCGGCAGGTCTTTGACGATATCACGCTGAACATCGCGGCAGATGACACGAACGTCTTCATGGCCTTCGACCTTCAGGTTCCACAGGGTCGATTTGAAGCGACCGGCTTTCAGGCGCTTGAACAGTTCGTTGAACGGGATCTGAATTGCCAGCGGATCTTTGTCGCCGCCAAATACAACACCCGGAACCATGCCTTCGCGGCGTGTTTTACGAGCGGCGCCCTTGCCTGTCCCCGTCCGTTCCAGAGCTACGAGATCAGGAATCTCTCCAGCCATGATAATTCTCCAATGTTAGGGCGGGTATCCTCCAAGGCTGTATACCCGCGTGAAGCCGCGTCCTTATCTCGATTCACCACGTTTGGAAAGGGGTAATTCATACCTTGTCATTTTGCGGAGCTTAACCTCGCGCTCCGGGGTACTTCTCGCAAGATCAGTGATGGGTCCGCTGCTTCATCTGGCTCCAAATATCCTGGGGGAGGCGCCCGGAACGGGCGGCGGGGGCAGAGCCCCTAAACTCACGCGGAATCAGCCTTGCCAACGACCGCCAAAACCCTCTGGTACCAGAAGGTTATGCGACCCCAGCGCGTCGACGGTTTTTTCACCGCACAGCGCCATTGTTGTGTCGAGTTCCTTCTGGATCACCTCCAGCGCGGTGGTAACGCCTTTCTGGCCCATGGCACCCAGGCCATAAACAAATGCGCGGCCGATATACGTCCCCTTGGCCCCCAGCGCCAACGCTTTGAGCACGTCCTGACCTGAGCGGATACCACTGTCCAGATGCACTTCGATATCATTGCCAACAGCGTCCATGATCTCGGGCAATACCCGGATCGAACTGAGCGCGCCGTCCAACTGACGTCCGCCATGGTTCGACACGACAATGGCATCGGCCCCCAGCTTGGCCGCCATTTTGGCATCTTCCGCGTCAAGGATACCTTTCAGGATCACTTTTCCGCCCCACTGTTCCATCAGCTTTTCGACCTTGCCCCAGTCGAGGGTGGGGTCGAACTGTTCAGCGGTCCAGGCCCCCAGTGAAGACGCGTCCGAGATGCCTTGCACATGTCCCACAATATTACCGAACTCGCGCCGCTTGGCCCCCAGCATTTCAATGCCCCATGCCCATTTGGTCATCAGGTTTGCGATGGTCTTTGCGGTCAGCTTGGGTGGTGCGGACAGACCGTTCTTCAGGTCTTTGTGCCGTTGGCCCAGAATCTGCAGATCCAACGTGATCACCAGCGCCGAACACCCGGCGTCCTTGGCCCGCTGGATCAGACGGCTGACATAGTCAGCGTCCTTCATCGTGTAGAGCTGAAACCAGAATGGTTTTTCGGTGTGCTCGGCCACGTCTTCGATCGAGTTGATCGACATGGTTGAAAGGGTGAAGGGAACTCTAAAATCTTCGGCAGCTTTTGCGGCTTTCATCTCTCCGTCCGCATGCTGCATCCCCGTTAACCCAACCGGAGCCAGCGCAACCGGCATCGAGACCTGCTGTCCAATCATTTCTGAGGCAGTTGAACGTCCGGACATATCAACGGCAACGCGCTGGCGCAGGCGAATCTTTTCAAAGTCGGAACTGTTTTCGCGGAATGTCTGTTCCGTCCAGCTGCCGCTTTCAGCGTAATCGTAGAACATCCGCGGTACGCGACGCTCATAGATGCGCCTGAGGTCTTCAATGTTGGTTATCACAGGCATGTCTCAGACCTCCGAACTTACTGGTTAGTTTTCCTTACCAATGCAAGTCAAAGGCTGCAATGATCTGGCCTGGTGTCGGGCGGTCAAAAAAGCCTGCCGCAGAGCACTCTGCGGCAGGCTTTTTATCGTATTGATTTATCCGCCGGATCAGGCGCTATGGGCGCCATCCGACAGGGACTTTACAAAATCCAGCACTTCGTCGACCGGCTTGCCTGCACCGATCTGGCTGACGATCGCTGATCCGACTACGGCACCATCTGCCACTGACGCGATATTGCGGGACTTCTCGGGCGTGTTGATGCCAAAGCCCACAATCACCGGCAGCTCGGTCGCGGCCTTGATGCGGGCAACCTCGGGCGCCACATCCGTTGCCTGCGCCTCGGCCGCGCCGGTGATGCCAGTGATCGAGACGTAATATACGAAGCCCGAGGTGTTCTGCAGAACCCGCGGCAGGCGCTGGTCGTCCGTGGTAGGTGTCGCAAGACGAATGAAGTTCAGACCCGCTGCCTGAGCAGGCAGGCAAAGCTCTTCGTCTTCCTCGGGTGGCAGATCCACGATGATCAGCCCGTCAATGCCGGCTTCTTTTGCATCTGCCAGAAATACGTCAACGCCCCGGCTGTAAATCGGGTTGTAATACCCCATCAGGACAATTGGCGTAGTGTCGTTTGTTTCCCTGAAGGCGCGCGCCAAATCCAATGTACGTTGCAACGTCATCCCGCCATCCAGCGCGCGTTGGCCCGCCGCCTGAATCGTAGGGCCATCCGCCATCGGATCTGTAAAGGGCAAACCCAGTTCGATGACGTCCACGCCTGCGCCGGGCAAGCCTTTGACCACGTCGAGCGAGGTGTCATAGTCAGGGTCCCCTGCCATGACATAGGCAACAAAAGCCTTCTTTCCTTCGGCTTTCAGGGCGGCAAACTTAGCGTCGATACGGGTCATCGGATGTCCTTGCACTCGGGTTTGGACCCGTGTGCAGAAACTTTGGCGGAAAATCAATCCCACCGATGCACGAGCAGGTCAGAAGCCCAGATGGTACCGCACCAGAAATGCATTTACGCCCGGGTTTTCGTGGTTTGTACTGGCATTGGACTTGTGTGTGATAGCAACGGACACGCTGTTACCATTGTTCAGGTTGTATCCCAGACCAAAAAGGCTACGGATTTGAAAATCGCCACCCAAGTCATTCAGGTCATTGCCAGCATTGTAGTATCCGGGCATGACACTGCCTTCGACGAACCATCGATTACTAAACGAATACAGCCCGATCAAACCTGCACCGATGTGGGTATCGCCGTCTTCATCTATGGACAAAGCCGCCCCCCAGCCCGCGCTGAACCGCTTGGCTTGGTGAAAGGGCCTGTGTTGATATTCAAGTGAGATCAGTGCCTGATCTTCGGACACGTCTTCGGAAAAATCAGCATACCCCGCGCCAAAAACAATAGTTTGAGCATGGGCTGATACGGAGGCTGTAGAAGCCAAAACAGCTGTAAGAAAAAGCGTTCTCATAGTTTCCCGCCAGTAAAAATTCGATCGTGCAATGCTAAGTGGTTATCGTAGGGCATTTTTTTCAGTTCCCACAAGAACACGTTTTGGGAACGTTTTTGTGATGTTGCGAAAGGGACTCAGCAAAATGCACCTCCAGCATTTGCTTGCGCATTGATGCGGACCTGCATAGAAGCTGCGTTCGTATTCTATGCAGGAGGCCGATATGGGCTTTAAAATGGGAATCGTGGGTCTGCCGAACGTGGGCAAGTCGACCCTGTTCAATGCGTTGACCAAAACCGCTGCCGCGCAAGCCGCGAACTTCCCATTCTGCACCATCGAGCCCAACGTCGGCGATGTGGCCGTGCCAGATGACAGGCTGGACAAATTGGCAGCAATCGCCACGTCAAAACAGATCATCCCGACGCGGATGACATTCGTGGATATCGCCGGTCTGGTGAAGGGGGCCTCGAAAGGCGAGGGGCTGGGCAACCAGTTTCTGGCAAATATACGCGAGGTCGATGCCATTGCTCATGTCTTGCGCTGTTTCGAAGATGGCGACGTGACCCATGTAGAAGGCCGCATCGATCCGGTGGCCGACGCCGAGACCATTGAAACCGAGTTGATGCTGGCCGATCTGGAAAGCATCGAAAAGCGCCGCGTCAACCTGGTGCGCAAACTGAAAGGCAACGACAAAGAGGCACAACAGCAGGAACGCCTGCTTGCCGAAGCGCAGGAGATGCTGGAGGACGGCAAACCTGCGCGTCTGGTCGAAGTTTCGGACGAAGACGCCAAAGCCTGGAAGATGTTGCAACTGCTGACCACCAAGCCGGTTCTTTATGTCTGTAACGTGTCCGAGGAAGAAGCCGCTGAAGGCAACGAATACTCGGCGAAAGTCGCCGAAATGGCTGCCGCCCAGGGCAATTCTCATGTCATCATCAGCGCCAAGATCGAAGAAGAGATCAGCCTGCTTGAAGCGGACGAGGCACAGATGTTCCTTGAGGAAATGGGTCTGGAAGAGCCCGGCCTCGACCGTCTTATCCGTGCCGGTTACGACCTGCTCAAGCTGGAAACCTATTTCACAGTCGGCCCGAAAGAAGCCCGCGCCTGGACCATCCCTACGGGCACTGCTGCACCGCAGGCGGCTGGTGTCATTCATGGTGATTTCGAAAAGGGTTTCATCCGCGCCGAGACCATCGCCTATAACGACTTTATTGCCTGCAACGGCGAGCAAGGGGCCAAAGAGGCGGGCAAAATGCGGGCCGAGGGAAAAAGCTACATCGTCAAGGATGGCGATGTAATGCACTTCTTGTTCAATACGTAACAGCAGAGTGCTTCCGCTTGGCTGGGCACCTTACGGGTAGTGCTTTGGTGAGGCTAAGGGCCGGTGCGAGCCCAAGGCAGTCAATCGTTCGACTTTTCCGAAATACTCAAAAAAGTACTCTGCCTTAAAAAAAACGGGTGTAGCCTCACTTGTGGAGTTGAGGGAGAAAGCTATTGCAATCAAAGGACCCGAATTATTCGATAAGATACGCTCAGCGTGTAATTGTCTCTAGTTCCACGTTGGGAGCCTTGGCGTATTTCCTACTGCCCGGCGATGCCTGGGCCCAAAGTTCGCAATCTTGCGTTGAAGTTGGCGCTCCCCGTGACGAATACACTGCTGGAACAGAGACTATTCTTAGCGGGCAGACGATATCTTCTACTGTGAAAACCTGCCTGCCAATTCCAAACGGGCCTATCACGGCGCTTCTGATTGGTAATTCTTCCATAACGCCTTCTGGGGAAATTGAGCTTTATGTCCCGGGGCAGAGTCAAAATCCAGACAAAGCATCGGTACTGACTTTGTTGAACGTCGATGTCGCGGCTGGGAGCGGCGACTTTGTTTCACGGGAGGCCTTGACGACGCAAATCAACGGCAGACTACGAGTCAATATTGTAGGGACTTCGATTGGATCAGGACGATCCATGACATTTGCGCCCGCAAATGGGGGTGATGTTGACCCAACCGAGGTTTATTTCCAATCAGACACGCCGTTAACTTACGATAAGTTGACAGTAACAAACGCAACGGAAATCGCGTTTGGTGTGCTCAATATTCAGACAAGAGTCGCTCAAGCGTCTGATTTTACTCTGACCAACAGTTCGATGTCGGCCACTAGCGATATGGTGATAGGTGGCGGCACAACGCTACGACTCGATGCATCCAGCAGTCTGACCACGGTCGATTTTGATAACTTTGGTACTCTGGCCGGCAACGGCACCGTGAACGCATTCAATTTCAACGTGAGAAATGGCGCTGTTCTTTCACCGGGCTCCTCGATTGGCACGTTGAATATTAATAGTGCAATTTCCTTCGATGCAGGGTCGACGATTTTGTCGGAAGTCGACCCCACAGCGGCACAAAACGCGGATCTGGTTTCGTCAACAGACGCAGTCACTGGTATCAACAAAGCTACCATACAAGTCGAAGCTGCTCGGCCCGGCCTGACTGCGCAAGACTATGCTGCTGGCAACAATTACACGGTTTTTCAAGCTTCAAGTTTTGATGGAGACTCACCGACATTAGTTGCCGGGGGAACCCTGCCGGCATTGTCCAGTTTGAGTATTGCAAATACCCCTACCACAGACGGTAGAATTGATATTGCCTTTGCGACTCTTCCCGTCTCGAGTTTGCCGCAGAATCCAGCAGTTGTCGGATCACCCAATGCAAGCAACCTTGCTGGTGCGGTGGCCAACACCACAAACACTGCACCCGGAACCAATCTGACTAATGGCTCAACCTTGGGCAATGCCGTTAACACGCTTACCAATTCAGGTTTGGCTGGGTTTAACCGCGTGCATGCGGAACCCTATTCCTCAAACCTGACGGTCGGGCTCGAGCAACTGGATCTAATAACCAACACAGTGCTGAGTCACGCTGACTGCCGTAAGTATCAAGCGGTCGGCTTCAGTAGTGAGGATCAACCCGTTGCAGCAGGCGAAATCGGCTCGGCCCAGAGCCCCAGCGGCGCAATAGACTGCTCTGATCGGCGCTGGTGGATCGACACGGCCTATGTGAGCGGGGACGTTGATGGAAGTAACGGTCTGGGGACATTCGGCTATTCGCTCGGCACCATTTTGGTCGGTGCGGATGTCTTCAGTTCGGAAAGAGGGGTCGTAGGCGTGTACGCAGGATTCGGGACGTCCTCCATGGATGAGCACGATCAAGTCGATCAGGACTTTTCGACCGACAGCTATCACGCTGGCGTCTACGGGCGTACTACGACCGGAACATGGGAGTTCTCCGGGCTGATCGGTTACATGTTCGGTGAAACTGACGCCAAGCGGAATAACCCATCTGTAGATGGGTTTACGGGAGGCGAGGCAAAGTCGGATTTGGACCAAGAAGGCATTCACGCCGGTATCCAGGCACGGAAGCTGTTTAATCTGGACAGTGGCGCAAGAGTTTCCACGGTTTTCGGACTAAATTACGGGCGCATCCAACAAGGCTCTGGAACAGAAACCGGAGGCGGCGATTTCAACTATTCAATTGAAAAAGCGGATGCAGAGTCTTTGGTCGCTTCGATTGGCGTCGACTATCAACGGGACTTCTTGAGTGAAAATGGTGTGCTAACCCCAATTGCCTTTGCTCGCTACGAGTACGACTTTTTTGCCAACAAGGATGGTGAGCATGAAGTCACGGTTACAAGCCCGATATTTGGGACATTTACACAGGTCGGGCAAAACCGAGGAGCCAACGGCTTCGTTCTCGGGTTGGGGCTAGGGTATCAAATATCTGAGCAAGCCAGACTAACAGCAGGATACGGCTATTCGGTGCGTTCAAATGGTCAAGAACATGGTTTGGGGGCAAATCTTAGTGTTCGATTCTGATTTCGTGACACAGTTGTTTCTTTTTTGACATCATGCACGTTGACCACAGTTGTTGGGGCAATCATCGATGAGCCCTGTGGACGTCAGCTTTGTCCCGCATACCCAACTACCGGAATGGTCCCGGAACTGCCCGGATTGGTATTCTGTATCTGAGGTTGCAGCTGTTTTTCGACGTGTCAGTTAGGCTCTAGACTCATTGATTTACAGCCAGAACAGCACGGTGGCTGCTAGAGCGATGGCCGACAGGAAGACTTTT
>NZ_JBXWPT010000013.1:0-99734 GCF_059612005.1 Ruegeria sp. CDSA141 | reverse complement strand
CGAACCCTTCCGCCGCGACGCAATGAAAAAACCCGTCGCAGTCGCCGGAATCTCAGCCGACGAAATGAAAAATCAGGAAGCTTGATCAAAGGACGAGGCCAGAGCGTATGACAATGACACCCATTGAGCTGTTGCGTCAGAGCGCCCCGGCCTCCCGCCCTGTGATTTCTTTATGCGAAGGCAGTGATCCCCGCGTTGTTGCGGGGGCGCTGGCCGCCCAGCAGACCGGGCTGGCTGATGTCATTCTGGTCGGCCCACAAGCCGAAGTCGAAGCCGCCCTCAAAAACCAGAATGCCGCTCCCTCTGAGAGTGTGATGGTTCACGACCCGGCGACCTCGGACCTGACCGAGGAATTTGCCCAAACCTATTTTGAACTGCGCCAACACAAGGGCGTCGATCCAACCAAGGCCCGTGCCGCCGTTGAAACACCGCCTGTCTATGCCGCCATGCTGGTACGCAGCGGGCGGGCCACTGGAACCGTAGGTGGCGCCGTTCACACGACCGGAAACATTGTACGCGCGGCCATTCAGGTGATCGGCATGGCCCCGGATGCAGGAATGGTATCGTCCTTTTTCCTGATGTACCCGCCGGAAAACGCACAGCCCGGAGCGCGGGCTATGCTCTATTCGGACTGCGGTCTGGTCATCGATCCCAGCGCCGACGAGTTGAGCAAAATTGCCGTCGCCTCGGCCAAGTCGGCGCGGGCACTGCTGAGGGTTGACCCCAAAATCGCCATGCTCAGCTTCTCGACCAAGGGCAGCGCAAGCCATCCCGATGTAGACAAGGTGATCGAAGCCACCGAAACACTGCGCCAGATTTCCCCGGATCTCGAGGTCGATGGCGAGCTTCAGTTCGACGCGGCCTTCGTGCCCTCGGTCGGGGATCGCAAATCGCCCGGATCTTCGGTCGCCGGTCAGGCCAACGTGATGGTCTTTCCCAATCTCGACGCCGGCAATATCGGCTACAAGATCACTCAAAGGCTGGGTGGCTATGCCGCGATCGGCCCGGTTTTGCAGGGGCTGGCCCAGCCTGCCAACGACCTGTCCCGCGGATGCAGCGCCGAAGATGTGACCCAGATGATCGCCGTGACCGCACTGCAAGCTATCAGGGAATAAAGCCCAGAACTCGCGTCGTTTCCAGAACGATGTTCTCAAACCGGAAGGAAAGTGACACAGTCCTCCCGACACAACCGACAGGACCCGCCAATGACCCATCAGCAGCCGATCCTTGAAACGTCTCCGAAAGTTTCGGACGAGGTCCGCAAAACCACCTGTTATATGTGCGCCTGCCGCTGCGGCATCAACGTTCACATGAAAGACGGCAAGGTTGCCTATATTGAAGGAAACCGAGACCACCCGGTCAACAAGGGTGTGCTGTGTGCCAAGGGCTCTGCCGGGATTATGCAGGTCAACGCCCCCTCTCGCCTACGCAAACCGCTCAAGCGTGTCGGCCCACGCGGCTCGGGTGAATTTCGCGAAATCGAGTGGGACGAGGCGCTCAGCACTGCTGTTGGCTGGCTGAACGAACTGCATGAAACCGCACCGCAAAAGCTGGCCTTCTTCACTGGCCGCGACCAGAGTCAGAGCTTCACCAGTTTCTGGGCCCAGAATTTCGGCACTCCGAACTATGCAGCCCATGGCGGCTTCTGCTCGGTCAACATGGCCGCCGGCGGTATTTACACGATGGGCGGCGCGTTTTGGGAGTTTGGTCAGCCCGATTGGGATCACACCAAACTGTTCATGCTCTTTGGCGTGGCCGAGGATCACGACAGCAACCCGATAAAAATGGGGATTGGCAAGATCAAGGCACGCGGCGCACGGATGATCGGCGTGAATCCTATCCGCTCGGGCTATAACGCTGTTGCCGATGACTGGGTCGGCATCACACCCGGAACGGATGGGCTGTTCATTTTGTCGCTGATCCACGTGCTGATGAAAGCCGGCAAGATCGATCTGGATTACCTGAGCCGCTATACCAATGCGCCGGTTCTGTTGAACGCTAGCGACGGTGCGGAAAAGGGTCTGTTCCTGCGCGACGAGGACGGCAAGCCGCTGGTTATTGATCGCAAAACGGGCAATCCAACCGCATTCGACAAGCCCGGCGTGCGCCCGGACCTGTCGGCGACCTATGACAAGGACGGTGTGACGCACCGTCCCGTTTTCCACCTGATGGCCGAGAAATACCTCAGCGACGAACACGCGCCCGAGGCGGTGGCCGATCGCTGCGGCATCCCCGCCAAACGTATCCGGGCCATTGCCGCCGAAATCGCCAGGGTCGCTTTTGACGAGGCGATCGAACTGGATCAGGAATGGGTTGATTTTCGGGGCGAAAAGCACACCAAGATGATTGGTCGTCCCGTCAGCTTCCATGCCATGCGGGGCATTTCGGCCCATGCCAACGGATTCCAGACCTGCCGCGCTTTGCACGTGCTTCAGATCCTGCTGGGAACAGTCGAGGTGCCAGGCGGTTTCCGTTTCAAGCCACCCTATCCCAAACCGGTCGAAGCGCACCCGACGCCCCATGGCGACAGGCGTCCGGGACGCCCGCTGAACGGCCCGCATCTGGGCTTCCCCCGGGGTCCCGAAGACCTGCTGCTGGACGACTGCGGCACACCGCAACGCATCGACAAGGCGTTCACCTGGGAAAACCCGATGTCCGCGCATGGGTTGATGCATATGGTGATCTCGAACGCGGCTGCCGGTGATCCCTACAAGATCGACACGCTGTTCATGTATATGGCGAACATGTCGTGGAACTCCTCCATGAACACCAAAGGTGTGATGGAGATGCTGACGGCCAAAACCGAAGACGGCAATTACGTCATCCCGCGCATCATTTACTCCGATGCCTATTCTTCGGAAATGGTGGCTTATGCCGACTTGATCCTGCCCGACACCACCTATCTCGAGCGGCACGACTGTATCTCTCTGCTGGACCGCCCGATCTGCGAGGCCGACGCCGCAGCAGATTCCATCCGCTGGCCGGTGGTCGAACCCGACCGCGACGTGCGTGGCTTCCAGTCGGTTCTGATCGAACTGGCCAACCGCATGAGCTTGCCGGGTTTCACGAATGAAGACGGCAGCCCAAAGTGGAAAGACTACGCAGATTACATCGTCAACCACGAACGACGCCCTGGCATCGGCCCGCTGGCCGGCTTCCGGGGTCCGGATGGCGACAAGGAAGGCCGCGGCGAAGTCAATCCGAACCAGCTGAACCAGTATATCGAAAACGGCGGGTTTTATGTGGCGCATATCCCGGAAGGCGCGGATTACTACAAGCCGTGGAACACCGAGTATCAGGACTGGGCCGTGGGGATGGGCATCTATGACAGCCCTCAGCCCTATCTGTTCCAGCTCTATTCCGAACCGATGCGCCGTTTCCAGCTGGCTGCCGAAGGTCACGGAGACCGCCAGCCGCCCGAGCACCTGCGCCAGCGCATCAAGGACACCATGGATCCGCTGCCGATCTGGTACGAAACCGACCAGCAGGGCAATGAAGGCTTCACCGTCAACGCCCTGACCCAACGCCCAATGGCCATGTATCACAGTTGGGGTACACAGAACGCGTGGCTGCGCCAGTTGCACGGGCACAACCCGCTTTATGTCCCGACCAAACTGATGCGAGAACACAACCTGCAAGACGGAGACTGGGCAAAAGTCATTTCCCCCCATGGTGAGATCACCGTGCCTGTGATGGAGATGGCCGCGCTGAACGAAAACACGGTCTGGACGTGGAACGCAATCGGCAAACGCAAAGGTGCCTGGGCCTTGCAGAACGACGCGCCGGAGGCGACCAAAGGTTTCCTGCTCAACCACCTGATTCACGAATTGCTGCCGTCCAAAGAAGATGGAATGCGCTGGGCCAACTCGGACCCAATCACAGGTCAGGCGGCATGGTTCGACCTGAAGGTTAAAATCGAAAAAACCGACGCGCCCGCCGATGCGCAAAGCCAGCCGAATTTCGACCCGATCCAATCTCCGGTCGGAACCGGCCCTGAGAACCTGGCCTGGAAGGTGGGCAAATGACCCGGATCCGCACTTCATCTGGCCAAAAACACCCCGGGGGTGAATTGAGCCGCAGGCTCAAGAGGGGGCTGGCCCCCTCACCTGCCCCCCACAGCAGAGGTTCACTTACATGACCCAGCTACCAAACTCCACCGACCGCAAGATGGGTCTGGTCATCGACCTGGACACCTGTGTTGGCTGCCACGCCTGCGTTATTTCCTGTAAAGGTTGGAACACTGAAAACTACGGGGCCCCGCTTTCGGATCAGGACGCCTACGGTGCAAACCCTTCGGGCACCTTCCTGAACCGCGTGCATTCCTACGAAGTGCAACCTGCCGATGGGCACGCCCAGCTGATCCACTTCCCAAAATCCTGCCTGCATTGCGAAGACGCACCCTGCGTTACCGTTTGCCCCACCGGCGCCAGCTACAAGCGGGTCGAGGATGGCATCGTGCTGGTCAATGAAATCGATTGTATCGGATGCGGCCTGTGCGCCTGGTCCTGCCCCTACGGTGCTCGGGAACTGGATGTGGCCGAAGGCGTAATGAAGAAATGCACACTTTGTGTTGACCGCATCTACAACGAAAACCTCCCAGAAGTCGATCGTATCCCCTCCTGTGTTCGCACCTGCCCTGCGGGCGCAAGGCACTTTGGCGATCTGGGCGACCCTGACAGCGATGTCAGCCAGCTGGTTGCAGAACGAGGCGGCATAGACCTTATGCCGGAAATGGGCACCAAACCCGTCAACAAATACCTGCCCCCGCGCCCCAAGGACACCGTGGAAGACCAGATCGACATACTGGCTCCCCTGCTGGCACCCATCGCCGACGAGTCCAAAGGGTTCCTGGGCTGGCTCGACAAGACGTTGGAGAAACTCTGATGCATCCCGCACCCTCCGTCATCCTGTTCACCACCCTGTCAGGTCTGGGATTTGGACTGCTGTTCTTCCTTGGCCTAGGGTTTCCGGCTGTCTCGGGTTGGATAGCTTTTGTGTTCTTCGCCATTGCCTATGGCCTGGCACTCGGCGGACTTTTGGCCTCGACGTTCCACCTCGGCCATCCGGAACGGGCCTTGAAGGCCTTCACTCAATGGAAAACCAGCTGGCTCAGCCGTGAAGGTTGGTGTGCCGTACTCGCGCTGGTCATCATGGGACTCTATGCGATTGGCGTAGTGTTTTTTGACCAACGCTGGGGTTTTCTGGGTTGGATCGGCGCAGTGCTGTCGCTGGCCACAGTGTTCACGACCTCGATGATCTACACGCAGCTTAAGACCATCCCACGCTGGAATATGAACCTGACACCCGCCATGTTCCTCAGCTTCAGCCTGGCCGGCGGTGCATTGCTGGCTGGTCAGACAAGCGCAGCTCTACCTCTGCTGCTGATCGCGGCGCTGGTGCAGATCCTGTACTGGCGCAAGGGGGATCAGGCGTTTGCATCATCGGGAACGGATCTGGGAACAGCCACTGGGCTTGGCGCACGCGGCTCCGTCCGCGCCTTTGAGCCGCCGCATACCGGAACCAATTATCTACTGCGGGAGTTTGTTCACGTGGTGGGTCGCAAACACGCAGAGAAACTGCGGGTAATCTCGTTTGTTCTGGCCTTTGTACTGCCGGTTTTGCTTCTGTTATTGCCGTTCAATCACGTCTTCGCCCTGTTGGCTGTGGCATCCCACCTGGCAGGCGTGGCAACGTCGCGCTGGTTGTTTTTTGCGCAGGCCGAACATGTCGTCGGGCTCTACTACGGGAAACGGTAGAGGGGCTCTGCCCCCATCGCGGCAAGCCGCGACTCCCCCGGGATATTTTTAGCCAGATGAAGTCTGGATACATCGAAAAGAGGGCGGCGCTCGAGGTTCGAGGCCGCCCTTCGTCGTATTCTGAAATACCAGTCAGATCAGGCCAGCATGGGCCATTGCGGCCTCAATTGCATCCTTGGTGCTGTCTTCCAGCTCAGTCAGAGGGGAGCGGACTTCGGTGCTGCAAAGGCCCAGTTTGCTGAGCGCATATTTGGCAGCGACAAGGCCCGGCTCGATGAAGATCGCCTCATGCAGCGGCATCAGTTTGTCCTGATACTCCAACGCTTTTGCATAATCTCCAGCCAGCGTGGCCTGCTGGAATTCGGCGCAGAGCTTAGGTGCCACGTTTGCAGTCACCGAGATGCAGCCAACACCACCATGGGCATTGAACCCAAGGGCCGTGGCGTCTTCGCCGGACAGTTGGCAGAAATCTGCGCCACAGGCAGCGCGCTGCTGGCTGACACGGGCCAGGTCGCCCGTTGCATCCTTGACCCCGACGATACGGGGAAGCTTGGCCAGTTCACCCATTGTGGCAGGCGTCATATCAATGACTGAACGGCCTGGAATGTTGTAGATGATGATCGGGATATCTGCGGCCGCATGCAGAGCCTCGAAATGCGCGATCAGACCGCGCTGAGTCGGTTTGTTGTAATACGGCGTAACGACCAGCGCGGCATCCGCCCCGACTTTTTCAGCGAATTGAACGAAGCGGACAGCTTCGACCGTGTTGTTCGACCCGGCACCGGCAATGACCGGAACGCGGCCCGCGGCCGTTTTGACAACCTCTTCGATTACCGTTTCATGCTCTTCGTGGCTGAGCGTCGGGCTTTCGCCGGTGGTTCCGACAGGCACCAGCCCGGTCGAACCTTCGGATATCTGCCAATCCACAAAATGTTTGAGCGTCTTCAGGTCCAACTCGCCGTTGTTGAACGGGGTGACGAGGGCTGGCATCGAGCCTTTGAACATGACACGCTCCTTCAAGGTGCATTTTGCTGTTTTTGCGCCGCGGTCTCTCACGTTTCCAGCTTTGTGAGTTGATCCCGGCGACACACGGTTTATCCTCACAGGCTCTATCCTCGGTTGGTTGGGAAATGCAAGGGATGACACGCTTTCTGGCACTGTTGACTGCTGTGATTCTGTATTTGGTGACAGCACCGCACTCTGCGCAGGCAGACGCTTCGGCTGATTTACGCGCCGGGCTCAACGAGATGCGCAAAGGCGACTGGAACGCCGCATTGCGCGTATCCGGCCAGCGGGGTTCCGTATCGCGCGATATCATCGTCTGGCACTGGCTGCGCGAAGGCTTCGGCAGCTCTGGCGACGTACTGGTGTTTCTTGAACGTCGCCCGGACTGGCCCGGGCTGGCATGGCTGCGCCGCAAGAGCGAGCCTGTTTTCACCGGAGCCGATCCGGACAGGGTTTTGAAATTCTACGCCGACATGCCGCCTCAGACAGCAGAGGGCGCATTGAACTATGCCGTTGCCCTGAAAGCCAAGGGACGCACCGGAGAGGCGGAGGCTGACATTGTGACCGCCTGGCGCACCATGCCAATGGGCTCGGGCCTGCAAAGGAGCTATCTGGAGAACTTTGCCACATTGCTGAAACCGCATCACGCAGCGCGGTTGGACAGAATGTTGTGGGACGGTCATCTTGTGAGCGCCGGGCAGATGTTGCCTTTGGTCAGTTCGGACGAACGTAAACTGGCAGAAGCGCGCATAGCTTTGCAGAAACGCCAACCCGGCGTGGACACCAAGGTGTCGGCAGTTCCGAAGTCTCTGGCAGATGCGCCGGGGCTGGCATTCGACCGTTTTGTCTGGCGCGACAAGAAAGAGCTGGATGACAGCGCCGTCGATCTGATGCTGGCGCGTTCAACCGGGCCTGACGCCTTGGGTGAGCCCGACAAATGGGCCGAAGGACGACGCCGGCTTGCCCGGCTGGAGATGCGATCAGGCCGTGCGGCGCGCGCATATGATGTGGCCGCCAATCATCACATGACCCCTGAGATGGGATACGGCTATGCCGATCTTGAGTGGCTGGCCGGGTTTCTGGCTCTTCGAAAGCTGAATGATCCAGCCACGGCCGTTCGCCATTTCCAGAATTTTTTGGACGCGGTCAAATCTCCGATTTCAAAAGGGCGTGGTGGCTATTGGCTTGGGCGCGCCTACGCGGAACTGGGTGACGCGGAAAAGGCGTATGACGCCTACGCGATTGGGGCTGATTACCAGACCTCATTCTACGGCCTGCTGGCTGCGGAACGGATAGGGCGGCCCTTTGATTCGGAAATTGCCAATCCGCGTCGCGCACCGCATTGGCGGCAGGCGGAGTTTGCCGATTCCAGCGTTTTAGAGGCCGGGTTGCTACTGCTGAAAGACGGAGAAGCAACCCTGTCTGAAAGGTTCCTGACCCATCTGGTCGAAGGCCTTGATCCAGTGCAGGCCAGTCAACTGGGCGATCTGGTGATTGAACTGCAACAACCGCATCTGGCCGTAATGATCGCCAAACGGGCGGCGACCAACGGTACTGTCCTTCCTGCGGCCTATTACCCGGTTCACCCGGTGGCCGATATTCGATTGCCTATGGCAAAGGAAATGACACTGGCCATCGCGCGCCGCGAAAGCGAGTTCGACCCGGTTGTTGTCAGCGGTGCAGGAGCGCGCGGTCTGATGCAGGTAATGCCCGCCACGGCCAAGCTGGTTGCAGGTGAGTTGGGCATTCTCGGCGGCCATCAAACCGGGCGATTGACCACCGACTGGAAATACAACGCAAAGCTTGGGGCCAACTACCTTTCCGGTCTGGCGGCCGATTTCAACGGCAACGTGGTGATGATGGCCGCGGGGTATAACGCCGGGCCAAGACGCCCGATCTCGTGGATGGAACGCTATGGTGATCCGCGCGCTGGCGAGGTTGATATCGTCGACTGGATCGAGACGATCCCGTTCAGCGAAACGCGGAACTACGTTATGCGCGTGACCGAAAGCCTGCCTGTCTACCGTGCCCGCCTGGGGCAGGCCGCCCTTCCGATTCCTTTTTCGCAGGAGCTGATCGGTTCATCTCTGGCGGCGTTCGCGCCATAAGGTGAACAGGCCTGCGGCCACGACGATGGTTGCTCCCGCCACGACTTCGGGGCGCAACGTTTCACCAAAGATCGAAATTCCCAGGATCGCGCTCCAAACCAGGTGGAAATATGCAAAGGGTTGAACCGCACTGGCTTCGGCCAGCTCATAACACTTGATCAGCAACCAGTGCCCGAATACCCCACTGACGCAAAGCAGCGCCATCCAGAGCCAATCGCCGCGCGCCATCGGCTCCCAGAACCACATGCCAAACACGGTCATCGCCACGGCACCGGCGACACCGGTCCAGAAAAAGCTGGTCGCCGCGCTGTCCTTACGGGCAACATATCGCGTCAAAAGACCATAGATCGCAAACAGAAACGCAGAGATCAAAGGTATGACAGCCCACGGGTTAAAGACCCCGGCACCCGGTTGCAGAATGATCAGAACTCCGATGCATCCTACGCCGATCGCGACCCACCGCCGCCATCCGACATTTTCACCCAGAACCGGCCCGCTCAGCGCGGCGACAAGCAAAGGATAGCAGATGAAGACGGCCATACTGTCGATCAGGCCAAGGACCGTAAACCCGAACACCGCGATGCATATTTCGGCAGCCAGCAACACGCCCCGCACAATCTGCAAAACCAACTGACTGGTCTTTGTGGCCGCCTTTAACCCACCTGGGGCCCGCGCAGCCAGAGCGATGACGAAAGCCGCAAAGAACCAATAGCGGATCATGACCACCATGTAGGTGTTGTAGGTTCCGGCCAGATGGCGCGAGATACCGTCCTGCAGGGCGAAGACAATCGTCGCGCCCACCATCAAGACGATGCCCGCGCCTACATTGTTCTTCTGGGTCATGCCTTGTGTGCCCGCGTCATGTGCCGCTTGCGGCCATAGCCGGGCGTGCGGGTAACGTTGAAACCGGCACCCTCAAGCCCCCGGCGCACAAAACCAGCGGCCGTATACGTGGCCGCCGTCCCCCCCGTGGCAGTGTGGTTTGCCACTTCCTGCATCAGGTCCGCGCCCCACAATTCAGGGTTCTTGGCCGGTGAAAAGCCGTCGAGAAACCAGGCATCTGCCATACCCTCCCAGTTCGGCAATGTCTCGCGCGCGTCGCCGATCACCACCTCAAACTGAAGCGACTCCAATGTACATGTGCGCCCCGTCCAATGCGCCAGAAACCGGCTGCTCCACGGATGCAATTCAGGAAAGGACTCAAGCGCACGTTGCATGTCTTCCGCGGCCATGGGAAAGGCTTCGAAACTGGTAAAACGCAATGGCCCTTTCTGGCCGGATGCCTCCCATTCTGACCAGGCCGTCAGCAGGTTCAGGCCGGTGCCAAAACCCAACTCGGCAATGTGAAACCCTAGCGTAAACCGCGCAGGCAAATCATTTCCCGCCAGAAACACGTGGCGCGTCTCTTCCAGCCCGTTCTGCAACGAGTAATAAGGGTCGTCGAAGCGATCCGAGACCGGGATCTGATCTTCGGTCCACGTCAATTTGGCGCGCTGGTCTGCCATCGGGGAATCCTGTAGCTAAGCGGCGCGACACTGAACAACGTAAAGGAAATTGGCAATGGTCGATGTGACGGTTCGCGGCGCAGGAATTTTCGGCCTGTCCATCGCCTGGATTTGTGCGCGACGCGGCGCAAACGTGCAGGTTGTCGATCCGTTCGGACCGGGCGCGGGGTCCAGCGGAGGTCTGGTCGGCGCGTTGGCCCCGCATGTGCCGGAAAACTGGAACGCCAAGAAAGCTTTTCAGTTCGACAGCCTGATTATGGCTGAACCGTTCTGGCGACAGGTCGAATACACCGGCGGGGTTTCTCCCGGCTACGGCCGGCTGGGCCGTCTTCAACCAATCCCGGACGCGCGTGGTCTGGAATTGGCCCGCCAACGCGCAGGCACCGCAGATGAGCTTTGGCAAGGCCGCGCGGAATGGCGTGTCGTCACCACGGCCCAAGCGGGTTCATGGTGCCCGCCCAGCCCCACAGGTTTTGTCATCCGGGATACGTTGACGGCACGGATACACCCAAGGCGGGCCTGCGCCGCTCTTGTCGCTGCGCTCGAAGTCATGGGCGTCCAGGTTGTCAGAGATGGCGATGACAAGGGAAAAATTGTCCACGCTACCGGCATTGCAGGATTACAGGAACTGAACACAGCCTACGGCAAGACCATTGGGAACGGTGTCAAAGGACAAGCCGCCCTGTTGCGCTTCGACGCGGGAGAAGTGCCGCAACTATTCGCCGACACGATTCACATTGTGCCTCATGCTGACGGAACACTTGCGATAGGATCAACCTCGGAACGGGACTACGATGACCCAACCAGCACGGACGAGTCGCTGGATGATGTGATCGACCGCGCCACGCGTTCGCTGCCTCTGTTGCATGGGGCCGAGGTGATCGAACGCTGGGCCGGAGTGCGCCCACGCAGCAAAAGCCGTGCGCCGATGTTGGGGGCACATCCACTGCATCACGGTCAGTTCATCGCCAATGGCGGGTTCAAAATCGGGTTCGGCATGGCCCCCAAAATCGCCGAGGTCATGGCCGATCTTATGCTGGAAGACCGGGATACGATCCCTGATGAGTTCCGGCCCGAAGCCTCACTGTGACTGTACGACGGCCTGCATGCATTGCCGCCCGTCAGGGCCGCGCACCCACATCTTTTCATTTCTCCGGCACAACTGGGCAGTTTCGAAATGCATCAACGGTGAAGTCGCACGGAACGAAAACGATGCAAGCGGACCGCTCAGGTCGACCGCGAACAGCATCAGAAGTTGCGCCAATAGCGGCCCGTGCACGACCAGCCCGCCGTATCCTTCCACATCGCGCGCATAGTCCAGATCATAGTGAATACGGTGGCCATTGAAGGTCAGAGCCGAGTAGCGGAACAACAACGTTGAATCGAACCCGACTTCGCGGACATCAGTTTCATCGGTGCGCGCTCTGGGCGGTTGAGGCATTTCAGCATCCGGCGCAGGATCTTCGCGATAGACGAGATCCTGCCACTCTGTCAGGCGCAACTGACCGTTCTGCCAGATCTCGTGCCGTAAAGTGACAAAGCCCAACGGGCCGGACCGCCCCACCTTGGTGACTTGACTTTCAAGAACCGATTTCTTTTCGGCGGTGATCCCTGCGACCAATGGCGCGTGAAAGGTCAACCGCCCCCCGGCCCACATTCTGCGCGGCAACCCCATATCCGGGATCGGGCCCCCAACCTTAGGATGCCCATCCCTGCCCAATGCGGCAGCCGGTTGCGCGGTCCAGAAATAAAGCTGATGGAAGAAGGGCGGCAAATCCGAACCACTGGCGATCGTAGGCACAGCGCCCAGCGCCACCTGAAATGCGGCCGCTCGGGCCGGGTCCAAGAGATCGGTCTGTCGCTCTTGCGTCATTTGTCTGACCCGCGCTCAGAAACCGGCCTCGGCCCGAAGTTTCTGCATCAATTCATGCAAAGGCTTTTCGTATCGATCCGAACGCAGCTTCCCCTGATCGTCGAACTCACTCGAACTGTTCGCCAGATGGATTTCGGGCCCCTGCTGGATGCGCGGCTGAAAGGGAACCATACAGGCCCGTAGGATCATCTGCGCCCGTTCCCCGCCTGCACGACCAGCGGCCGCCGACATTACCGCAACCGGTTTGTCGGCCCATGGACTGCCTTGCGTACGGCTGACCCAATCCAGCGCGTTCTTCAGAACGCCTGATGGACCCTTGTTGTACTCAGGTGTCGAAATGATCACCGCATCGGCTTGCGCGATCTGATTGGCCAGCGTCTGAACCGTCTCGGGAATCCCTTCTTCGTCTTCCAGATCACCATCGTAGAGGGGCAGGTTCAAATCCGCTTCGACAAAGCTCACCGGATCGAACAACCGTGCCGCCTCGCGCAGAAGCTTACGGTTGGTCGCGTTCTGGCGCAGGGACCCGGACAGGCCAAGAAGGGTCGGTTGGGACATCGGGAAAGCTCCGTTTCTGTGTTTGTCGCAAGTTAGACCGAGTTCACCCTGATCCAAACCCCATTTGACGCACAGTCAATGCGCGAACGGGGCCGCCCAAAGGGCGACCCCGCTGTTCACAGTACGTAGTGGTTACGCGTTTCCGCTGGGCACCACGACAATCTCGACACGCCTGTTTTGCGATTTTCCTTCCGGCGTGAGGTTGGAGGCGACAGGGTTGTTTTCGCCCTGCCCGATCGTGCGAATACGGTTGTAGCTGACACCATTGGCCTGAAGAATATCGGCCACGGCATTTGCGCGACGCTCTGACAGGCCCTGATTGTAGGTTGCGTCTCCGTCGCTGTCGGTGTGACCGATGATCTGCACGTTCGAGTTCGGGTAGTTAACCAGGTTCTGGCCCACTTTCACCAGATCAGACCGCAGCGCCGGGCGCACGGTCGAACTGTCGGTGTCAAAGGTGATATCATTCGGGACCGTCACAATCAGGCGATCGCCTGCGTTGACAATTGTAATTCCGTCATTTGCCAGCTGTTGACGCAGCTCCGCGGCCTGCTTGTCCAGTTGATTGCCAATCACACCGCCCCCGGCAGCACCGATTGCAGCACCGGCCAGCGCACCAAGACCCGGGTTCGAGTTATTGGCAATCGCCCCGATACCAGCGCCAACCAGACCACCCAATACGGCGCCCTGTTTGGCGTTCTGGTTCGGATCGTTTTGTACTGTCAGCGTGGCCGGATCGGTACAGGCCGCCAACACAAGGGCTGAACACAAGCCTGTGGCCACGAAAAACTTGGAAATCGTCATGATATCACCTTCTGCTCCAGCACCCGTTATTCGGGCATGCTTCGTTTTCCTCAGTATATCACTGTGCAGGCTTGGTGGCTCAAGCAACAATGCGGTGAAGTAGGCGAATACCCGCCAAACACGTATTCACACCGATTCAACGAGCGTTTCTGCATTCTGCTGTTCCTGCCAAAGATCGCGCAACGACCTGCTCTGTCCTGAAAAGCTTTCTTCCGTGCATTCGCTGGACCAGATACGGTCGGTGCGGAAATGGCGAAAGCCGTTGCGCAGTTCACACCAGCCTGCCAGCATCGTGCATTCGATGTGGTAGATCAGCGCCAGAGGGCGCACGACCCGGGCCGTGCGTTCGCCTTCGCCATCTTCATAGGTGATACGAATTTTCCGTTCTGCCCGAATGGCCTCGCGGTAATGTGCGATCGATACACAACCCTTTTCCGGATCGTCCGCCGGGGCACCCCATGGCGCCACCTGTAGCCAGTCTGCAGGACAATGCAGCGCGTCTATCTTTTGGCATATCCGGTTGGCGGCCCTTTGCAGGTGGCTGTCGCCGGTACGTGCAAGAAGGGACAGGCCAACCCACAAAGCCTCAACTTCTTCTGCATCGAAATTGAGCGGCGGCAAATCGTAGCCGCGTCGCATCACGTACCCAATACCGGCCTCTCCTTCGATGGGCGTCCGTTGCGCCTGTAACTCGGCAATGTCGCGATAGACCGTGCGCACGGACACCTCCAACCTTGCGGCCAGTGCCTCTGCCGTGACCGGAGCGCCCGCAGCCCGCAGGATCTGGATGATTTCAAACAATCGGGTCGAACGGCGCATGGCATCTTCCTGTCAACATGCTGACACCTTAGCACACCCCACTGACAAAAAGGTGTCAGGAGTGATGGGTCAGATTGGAATGGCATCGAAAAAAGGAGCACGAAAAATGCCTTACCTCGACACCCACGTCATGATGACACTCAGGCTGGGGCAATGGTCTCAGGACCACACCCTGCGCGCCTTCGAGATCGAGCGCGAAATCGCCATGGCCCGGCAGTGCAAGCAACCTGGTTCAAAGAAACGATCAAGACGTTTTTCGCTGGGAAATCTGAAGATGCTCTGGACCAGCACGGCCTGAAATCAGAACTCGGGCCGGGCCCGAAACTTCATCGAAACCCCACCTTCCGGGTGCTTCAGGCGCAGCTCTTCTGAATGCAGCATCAATCTGGGAAAGTCCAGCGCATCGCCTGTCGCATAGAATGGATCGCCCAGGATCGGGTGGCCCAGCGCCTGCATGTGAACGCGAAGCTGATGAGACCGGCCCGTTTTGGGAAACAGACGCACACGCGTCGTATCGCCTTCGGTCTTCACAACGCGCCAGTCCGTCACGGCAGGTTTGCCCGTCCCATGACAAACCATCTGTCTGGGCCGGTTGGGCCAGTCCACAATCAGAGGCAGGTCAACGGTACCGGTCTTGGGTTCCAGCTGCCCCCAGACACGGGCTACATAGGTTTTGCGGGTCTGACGCTGCTCGAATTGCATGCTCAGGTTGCGCTGCGCGTGCGGCGTTTGGGCAAAGACCATGACACCGGACGTATCCCGGTCCAACCGGTGCACCAGCAGTGCTTGTGGAAATGCATCCTGCACCCGGGTCAACAGACAATCTGACAGATGCGCGCCCCGCCCCGGAACCGAAAGCAAGCCCGAAGGCTTGTTCACCACGATCAGCTGTGCATCTTCATGCAACACATCCAGCGGGGTTTGAGGGGGATCATAGGCGTCGCTCATGCAGGGTGCCTATCCCAGCTCGTGACCTCCCGCAACGTCGTCCTTGCATGCCCGCCCATGTTCGGTGACCTTCACCCCAAAAGCGGAGGAGATGCCATGCACCCGACAATTGAACGCATGCAAGAGGTTGTCGCGAAAGGCGATGAGGCCTTGATCCACGAACTCTTGGCCGAAGATGTGCAGTTCCTGCCACCAACCTACTACAGCACCTGGACAGGGCGCGCTCCGGTCGCTGCCGTTCTGGGGCATGTCGGGCAGGTGTTTTCAGATTTTCGTTATCGGCGCGTCATGGGCGACGGGAAAGACTGGGCGTTGGAGTTCCAATGCAAAGTCGGTGATCTGGATGGTATCGGCGTGGATCTTGTTACGCTGAATGACAGCGGGTTGATTCAGACTTTCGAGGTCGTCATGCGCCCCTACAAAACGGTGGGTGCCTTGCGCGATGCCATGATGGCGCGGGTCATGACCGACGCTCGTTTTCTTGAATTCAAAAACGCGCTGAGCTGACAATGCCGCGTTCCTTAGCTGTCGATCAGATTTTGCGGGTGCCTTTGCTTCCGGTGCTTGCCGCGCAGGGCCTTTCGGTGCAACGGAACGCTCAGCTGCTGCCGGAACCGACCGGCGCGCGCGAGGGCCGCAGAGGTCGCGGGCCGCGTCTGCGGCTTCTGATCATCGGTGATAGCTCGGCAGCCGGAGTGGGCGCAGGCACGCAGGATCAGGCGTTATCCGGACATCTGGTCAACCGTCTGGCCAGGCACTACGTGGTCGAATGGCAGCTGGAAGCGGCAACCGGGCACACCACCCAGGATACGATTGACCGCCTGACGCAAATAGATGGCGAATTCGATGCTGTCGTTACGGCACTCGGAGTCAATGATGTCACCCGAGCCGTGACACGTGGGCAATTTACAAGCCGCCAGACCCGTCTCATCCGCTTACTTTCCGAAGGTCTGGGCGCTCGTCGCATCGTCGTAACCGCTGTCCCGCAGATGAACAGGTTTCCGGCCTTGCCTCAGCCGCTGGCCTGGGTGCTTGGATGCCAGGCCGCACGCCTGGACCAGGGGCTGCAAGAGGTTGCGGCTGCTTTTCCGCATGTTCAACACCTGCCACTCGACCTGCCGGACGACCCGGCGCTGGCTGCACCGGATGGCTATCATCCCAGCCCCCGGGCGTATGCGCTTTGGGCAGATGCAGCCGCGCGTCTGTTGCTTCAGGCCTGAGTGCGCACCTGCCGGATCATAGGGATCGAGTAAACAACCAGAGCCGCCCAGATCAGTGGGAACGCAATCATCCGGCCTGTGTCTATCTTCTCACCGAACAGGGTTATTGCTGTAATGAAAATCATGGTCGGCGCAATGTATTGCAGGATGCCCATCGTGGACAGGCGCACCAGTTTGGCGCCATTTGCGTAAACCAGCAACGGCACGGCCGTCACAACCCCGGCGCAGGACAACAATAGAGTGTCCGACATCGCCACGCCGAAATGTCCTGTGCCCTGCACACCCAGAAAGGTGATATAGACCAGTGCCGGAATCAAAAGGATCAGGACCTCAAGCAGAAAACCCTGGTTCGGTCCAATCGGCAGCGAGCGTTTGAAAAACGCATAGAACCCCCAGCTGACCATCAACCCAAGAGCGGCCCAAGGCAATCGACCGGCTTCTACCACAAGTACCACCACACCCATCGCAGCCAACCCGACCGCGAACAGTTGTGTCCTTGTCAGGGGTTCCCTCAACAAGATCGCCCCCAGCGCAATACTGAACAGAGGGTTGATGTAATATCCCAGCGCAGCATCCAACGCGTTACCCGTAGAAATGGCCCATACGTAAATCGCCCAGTTCACGGAAATTAGCGCAGCTGTCAAAGCGGCCATGCCTAACATCTTCGGATTGCCAAGCGCAGCCTTCAGATCCCGGGTTCGGCCCAGTACCACTAGCAACAACCCCGCCACGGGTACTGACCAGATAACACGATGCGCCACGACCTCGACCGGCCCCATATGATCCAACGCTTTCATATACAGAGGCAGGAACCCCCACAGGACATAAGCCGTGACTGCCAACGCAAGTCCTTTTGGTGTGTCCGTGTTCTGAGAAGGTAAGAGCGGGTCAGCCACATCGGGTCTCCGGTTGCTACCGGTTCGGTTTACGGCAGAACTGAACAGGTTGAAAACTCTGAAAACAGTGAAGTGTCACATAACGATGTTTGATGAGTTATCGGACCACGCTTTTCAGGTGACGTCTGAAATGCGAGGCTCTGCCTCGCGCTCCGGGATATTTGGGGCCAGATGAACAAGGGGAACCAATCTTCATCTGGCCGAAAATATCTCGGGGGAGTCGCCGAAGGCGGCGGGGGCAGAGCCCCCACCGAACACCATGGTCACACCTTCACCCGTTCGGATTTGGGATCATACATGGGTTTGAGTGACGCTTCGGCTTTGACCTTCACGCCACACACGTCGATCTCGTAGGTCGACGCCAGAACGTCGGCGGCTTTCTCTCCCTGGCATGGCACGTAGCCCAAACCGATGGCACCGCCGAGAGTATGGCCATAGTTGCCGGAACTCAGGTAGCCCACGTACTCCCCATCCCGTACGATCGGTTCATTGTGGAACAGCAGTGGTTCGGAGTCTGTCAGGCGGAACTGGACCAGACGGTTCCGGGGACCGCTTTCCTTGCGCGCAATCACGGCCTCACGCCCAATGAAATCGCAGCTCTTGTCCACCTTGACTGCAAAGCCCAAACCCGCATCGACGACGTGATCTTCGCAGGTGATATCGTGCCCGAAATGGCGGAAGCCCTTTTCGATCCGGCAACTGTCCATCATGTGCATGCCGCACAGCTTGAGCCCCATGTCCTGCCCCGCCTCGTGCAGCGTTTCAAAGACGTGGCCCGCCATGTCGGAGGATACATAGATCTCCCATCCAAGCTCACCCACATAGGTGACGCGGTGGGCACGGGCGAGGCCCATGCCGATCTCGATTTCCTGCGCGGTGCCGAAGGGATTTGCCGCGTTCGAGAAGTCGTTGGGCGACACCTTTTCCAGCAAGGCCCGGGAATTCGGGCCCATCACCGCCAAAACGCCTTCACCCGCCGTGACATCGGTGATGACCACGTTGAAATTGCCCGAATGGCGCATCATCCAGGTCTGATCCGCCAGACGGGTCGCTGCCGGAGTGACCACCAAATAGGAAGTCTCGGTAAGACGTGTCACGGTGACATCCGCCTCGATTCCGCCGCAACGGTTCAGAAACTGCGTGTAGACGATCTTGCCATTGGGCACTGCGTAATCGCCGCCACCGATATAGTTCATGAACTTTTCGGCATCGGGACCCTCTACGCGGATCTTGCCAAACGAAGACATGTCGTACATGCCCACATTTTCACGCACAGCTCTGTGCTCAGCCGCGGAATTCTCGAACCAGTTCTGGCGCTTCCAGCTGTAGTTGTATTCGCGCTCTTGCCCTTCGTTGGCGAACCAGTTGGCGCGCTCCCACCCGGCCAGTTCACCCATCACGGCACCCTGCTCCAGCAGGTGATGGTGGAACGGAGTCCGGCGAACACCGCGCGCGGTGGCTTTCTGGCGGAAGGGGTAGTGGTCGGCATAGAGCAGGCCCAGGGTCTCTTTCGAGCGCTCGAACAGGTACTGCTTGTTCCCTTGAAACGGTTGCATCCGACTGATGTCTACATCGCCCAGATCGAACGGTTTTTCGCCCGTATCCATCCATTCGGCCAACGCCATGCCTGCACCACCGGCCGATTGAATGCCAATCGAATTGAACCCGGCGGCAACCCAGACATTGTCCATCTCGGGTGCCAGACCCAGATGATAGGCATCATCAGGCGTAAAGCTCTCGGGGCCGTTGAAGAAGGTGTGGATGCCCGCCTCGGCCAGCACCGGCATCCGTTCGCAGGCGGCTTCGAGGATCGGTTCGAAATGGTCGAAATCCTCGGGCAGCTGGTCGAATTCGAACGTGTCCGGGATGCCATTCATCGCCCAAGGTTTCGCGTTGGGTTCAAACGCACCCAGCAGGATTTTACCTGCATCTTCTTTGTAATAAGCACATTCGTCCGGCACACGCAGCACCGGCAGCTGGGTCAGACCATCGATGTTCTCGGTCACAATGTAGAAGTGTTCGCAGGCATGCAGCGGAACGTTCACACCGGCCATGCGGCCAACTTCGTGGCCCCACATGCCCGCGCAGTTTACCACCATGTCACATTCGATATGGCCCGAGGCGCTGCCGTCATCCGCGACCCAGTCCACACCAGTAACCGACCGGCCCTGCCTGACGATATCGGTGACCTTAACCCTCTCTTTCAACACGCCCCCGCGCTGGCGCGCGCCCTTGGCCAAAGCCAGCGCAATATTGGCCGGATCACCCTGCCCGTCGAGCGGCAGATAGACGGCACCTTTGACGCCCTCGAGATTGATGTGCGGATACAGCTCCTGCACGCGCTCATTCGAGATTTCTTCGACCTCGACACCAAACGCCCGTGCCATCGCAGCCTGACGATAGATTTCCTCTTTGCGTTCTTCGGTCAGGGCCACGGTGATCGACCCGCACCGCTTGAATCCCGTAGCGACGCCAGTTTCCTCTTCCAGCGCGCCATACAGCTCTTGGCTGTACTTCGCCAGCTTGGTCATGTTTGCCGTGGCGCGCAGCTGCGCAATCAGACCTGCCGCATGCCAGGTGGTGCCACTGGTCAGCTGCTTGCGTTCCAGCAGCACGACATCTTTCCAACCCTTCTTGGTCAAATGATATGCGACCGAGCATCCGATGACGCCACCGCCGATGATGACCACACGGGCCTTGCTGGGAAGATCAACCATCCTGAATTCTCCGCTGTGTCAGGTTTGGAATAAGTTGCCATGGAAGATCGTCAACAAATGCACCAAAAACGTCACGAAATCGGCAGTTTTCACCGATGTGTCGCCGCGCGCTTTTCCCGGCGCACGACAAAGGGCGTGACCCCAAAGAAGCTTTTGTAGACGGACGAAAAACCGTTCGGAAAACCACAAGCCAATCCAATTTCGCGAACGCTCATCGTGGTGTTCAGCAATAGGTTATTTGCCTTGGCCAGTCGCATTTCCCGGTAGAAACCGTTGGGAGTGGTTCCAAAAAAGGTTTTGAACTTACGCTCAAGGGACCGGTTCGACAGGTGCAGCGACTCGACAATCTGATTGATCGGCAGGGGGTCTTCGATATTGGCCTGCATGAGCTTTATGCACTGATCCAGCTTCGAATCTCCCGTCGCGGTCAACTTGGCGCCTGAGAATGGCTGCATCGAGGCGAAATCACGGATGTTCTCATGCAACATGATGTCGGCCACGGTCATCTTTGCAGGTCCCGAGATATGACGTCCGATCACTGCCAGGGCGATATCGGTTGTGGCCTCCATCCCGGCACATGTCACCACTGCGCCCTGTTGGGTTGCGATCGACAGTTTGGCTTCGAACCGGGCTCCGCGTTCCCGCAGGAACGATGCGTTCTCCCAATGGGTTGCCAAGTCGTCTGTACCCTGTTCGTCAATATAGCGGCTGGCGGCTTCGGCCAGCAGGAACACCTTGGCGTCCCGGAAGGTATAGTCCGACACCACCCGTCCCAACGACAAATCCGGGTGATCCGGATCTGAGTTGCCGATTACGAACAGGTAGTCCGCCTTAGGCAGTGACGGCACCGCTTCTGTTTGAACCACAGCGTCACTGCTGCTGGCAATCGGGCCACCTTTGAGCGAGCGATAGGTGAAGGTGAACGGAGGGCTTGGGCATACACGGTTGGCCAGCCTCAACACCTCAACCAACGAAGCCAGCTCCAACAACACGAAGCCCGGCGCGACAAGGATGTCGAAATGCCGGATGGCCTGATTTGGTGCTGCCGAAGTTGGTTTTGCCGCCATTTTCTTGTTCAGACGATGTTATGACCGGCGGCACGCAATCGGTTCGCCAGTTCTTCGATATGATCCGGTCCGATTTCGCAGCACCCACCCACAATCGTTGCCCCCTGATCGACCCACCGCATCACCTGGTCCGTATAAGCCTTGGGGCTGAGGTCATGGCGCTCTTGCAGGGCATCCACGGTCGGCGCGTCCTGAAGGAAGCCATCTGAAATATGCGTAAATCCATTGGCGTAGGCCCCAAAAGGCCGATTCATGCCGGACAGAACCTCCAGCGCCGCCGGGATCGCCTCGGGACGGGAACAGTTGATCAACACGGCATCGGGCGAAAACTCTTTCACCAGCGGAGCAATGTCCGCCAACGGTTCGCCGGACCTGAGAAAGCCGCCATCGTCATCATTGACCGAAAGGGACAGCCAAACCGGTTTTCCGCATCCGGCCGTGCCTCGCAGTGCGCCCTCGGCTTCCTGTATCGAAGACACGGTCTCGATCAGAAAAAGATCGACCCGAGCGGCCATCATGGTCACAAGCTCGGCGAACTTTTCAGCCGCGTCTGCCGGGTCCGGGTTAAGATCGGGTCGATATGATGCCAGCAACGGCCCCAATGCACCCGCGATCCGCCCCTCGGTTTCCGTGCGGGCACGTTCGGCCTGTGTCAGGGCAGTGTCGATCAGGGTGGGCATGTGATCTTCCATCCCCACCCGCACCAGACGAGAGCGATGCACGGCATAAGTATTGGTTGTCGCGACCGTCGCACCCCGACGGAAATAGTCGCGGTGCACTTCTCCGACCAAATCGGGGTGATCGATCATCACGCGCGTCGACCACAGAGGTGTCGCCCGGTCGCCACTGCGTTTTACCAGTTCCTGCCCGATAGAGCCGTCCAAAAGGGTGATATCTGCCATGTCGTTACTCCTCAGGGCACCAATACCAGTTTTCCCGGAAGAGTCTTTGACTGAAAGTCGGCCTGTGCAATGCCAATATCCTTCAGCGGATAGGTCCGGGAAACCAGCGGCTTGATCCGTCCGGTATTCACCAGTTCCACAAGACGGGCAAAGACTCCGGGTGCCTGATGCGTACACCCATGTATGGTTATGTCGCGCAGGTAGATGTCGCGCAGATCAGCTTCAACAATCGGGCCAGCTATTGCCCCCGAAACGGCGTAGTGCCCGCCGGGTTTCAGGGAAAGGATCAACGATGGCCATACGGGTCCACCCACAACGTCGATCACCACATCGAACATATCTTGCGGCAGCGGGTCGTTCCGGTCAAACGTGTTTTCTGCCCCCTGAGACTTCACGATTTCTGCTTTGGCCTCACTTGTCACACCCGAAACCGACGCCCCGCGCAGTGCGGCGAGTTGCACCGCCGCCAGACCTACGCCTCCTGAAGCGCCGGTGATCAAAACCTTTTGTCCTGCGGTAACACCCGCACGGGTCAATAGATTTTCGGCCGTGCCAAAGGCGCAAGGAATGGCTGCGATTTCCACGTCCGTAAGGGGCGAAGCGCTGACATCATAAAGATCATCCGCTTCAACAAGGCAGTATTGGGCAAAAGCCCCGTCGATCTCGGAACCAAGCGCAATGAAGCCCTGCGGGTTTCCAGGGCGTGGGCGCGGAATGTTTATCGGACATGTCACGCGCTGGCCTTGTTCGAAACCTGCCCCGACACCAACCGCCTCAACAATGCCGCACAGGTCACCACCCTGAATGCGGGGAAAGTGCAATGCGCCGCCCCAACCACCGGCTTCAACGTCCTGATCAACGGCATCCGTTGCACCGGTGACATCCGATGAGTACCAACCGACCCGCGTGTTGATATCCGTGTTGTTCACTCCCGCAGCGGCGACACGGACAAGAATTTGCCCTGCCCCGGGTTCAGGAACCGAGATATCATCACGCCATTCCAGAACCTCGGGTCCGCCGTGGCCGGTCAGGTAGACGCCCGACATGGTTTTAGGGGTCGTCATCTCAGACCTCATCATCCGACTGATCCGGACCGTGGATCGTGATCTCCCGCCCATATCGATACCATCCACCATCAACCAGGAAATCAACCTCGCCTTCCAGAATACAGAACGTTTCTGCGCGGCTGTCATGACAATGAAGGCCAAGCGCGATGCTGGCCTTCAGATTGTCTTCTACAGTCGCAAACGCCACGTCTGTGTTTTGACCCAACACCCTTAAGTAGGTGTGGTCGTTCTCTCGGTCATAGTCGGGACCCTCTCCCGGTCCCGGTTTGGCGCATCGATTGCTCATGGCCGTCTCCGATAGGGGTTAAGCGCGCAACCGCTCGTTCTCGGGATCCCAAAGCGGTTGGTCCTGCTGTACCACAGCACGGCACTTCTGGCCGTAGATTTCCACCTCGAGCTCGGTTCCGGGGTTTGCAAGCTCGGCCTTGATCATGCCCAGCGCGATGGACTTGCCGACGCGGTAACCCCATGCGCCGGACGTGGTTTCGCCGACGATCTCACCGTTCTGCCAGATACAGGACATGTACGGCGCATCGCAATCACCCGCATCGACAGTCAGGGTGACGAACGACTTTTTAACGCCCTGCTGCTTTTCGTTCAGGATCGCTGCCTTTCCGGGGAAGTCCTGTGGTTTGTCCAGTTTGACAAATCGCTCCAGGCCGCCTTCCAGCAGCGAGTAGTCGGTCGACAAATCGCCTTTCCACGCGCGATAGCCTTTTTCGATGCGCAGCGAGTTCAGCGCGTACATCCCGAACGGCTTGGCACCGGCGTCGATGATCGCATCGTAGATCGCAGGCATATGCTCGTTCAAAGCGTGCACTTCCCATCCCAACTCACCGGCGAAGGAGACGCGGATAAGATGAACAGGCTGGCCTGCAACGGTAGCAGACTGATGGGTCAACCAACCCAAGGTCAGATCAGCATCTGTCATACCCGAGAGGATCTCACGCGATTTCGGACCGGTGACAATCAGGGTGTCACGTGTCGTGGTGACATCCTCGACCGACACTGTGGAAGGCATCACGTTCATCAGGATATCGCGATCGTGCCACTGCGCAGTTGCCGCCGTTATCATCATGAACTCGTCTTCGCCCAAACGAATACAGGACATCTCGGTCAGGATACGGCCGCGGTCGTCAGAGACATAGATGAGGTTCATGCGACCGACCTTTGGCAATCCTCCGGTTGCGAGGCCGCGCAACGCCTCGGCGGCGCCGTCTCCCTTGACCATGAAGCGCGAGAAGCCAGGCAAGTCCAACACGCCACAATGGTCTTTCACGGCCTCGCATTCTTCTTTGATCCGCTGCTCCCACGGGCCGGACCGACCCCAGGTGTGGGTTGCCTCAAGCGATATGTCATCACCCGGCTTTGCAAACCAGTTCGCCCGTTCCCATCCGTTATAGGCCCCCATCACGCCGCCCAGCGCTTTGACCTTTTCATGGACAGGTGACAGTTTCTTGTCGCGCGCAGCGGGCCATTCGTGATGGGGGAAGTGCATGGCGTATTCGTTGCCGTACACTTCCATACCCTTACGGTTGCAGTAATCCTGATCCGTGTAATCGGTATAGCGGCGCGGATCGACCGCCCACATGTCCCACTCGGTCGCACCATCAACGATCCACTCGGCCAGCACCTTGCCTGCCCCGCCGCCTTGCGCGATGCCAAAGGTAAAGGTGTGCGCCTCGAACGCATTCTTGACGCCGGGCATCGGGCCAATCAGCGGCAAGCCGTCCGGCGCGTAGGGAATCGGTCCGTTGATGACACGTCCAACACCCGAGGTTGCCATCAGCGGCACCCGCTCCATCGCGTCGGTGACGATGTCCTCGATGCGGTCCAGATCATCGTTCCAAAGCTGGAAACTGAAATCCTCGGGCATAGGGTCATCTTCGGTCATCCAATGGCCCTTACAGTTAGGCTCGTAAGGACCAAGATTGAAGCCGTTCTTCTCCTGCCGCAGGTAGTATGAGACGTCTACATCGCGCAACAGCGGCAGCTTCTTGCCGCCGTTCGCCTTGGACCATTCTTCAACTTCCGGAACTTCGTCCGTCAGCAGATACTGGTGGCTCATGACCATTGCGGGAACAGTGCGGCCGCCGAAGGGTTTGAACCACTCGCCGACGCGTTGCGCATAGTATCCGGCAGCATTCACCACATAATCACAATCGATATCGCCCTTGTCCGTGTGGACGGTCCAGGTGCCATCGTCGTGCTGAGTTACGCCATTTGCCGGGCAAAACCGGATGATCTTCTGGCCCATGTCCCGGGCCCCCTTGGCCAGCGCCTGTGTCAGCTGCGCCGGATCAATGTCGCCATCTGTCGGGTCGTACAACACGCCTTCAAGATCGTGCGTTTCCAGGAATGGATAGCGCTCTTTAGCTTCTTCCGGGGTCCACATCTCCATCGGGATGCCTTGATAGCGGCCCATTGCCATTGCGTGTTCGAACTCTTGCATCCGCTCTTTGCTGTGCGCCAGACGGATCGAGCCCGAAACATGGTAGTTCATCGGATAGTCGACCTCTTCGCCCAGACGCGAATACAACTCGGTCGAATACCGCTGCATATTCATGATTGCCCATGAATTCGAGAAGGTCGGAACGTTGCCCGCCGCATGCCAAGTCGAACCCGCGGTCAGTTCGTTCTTTTCCAGAAGGACACAATCGGTCCAGCCTTTCTTGGCCAGATGGTACAGCGAGGAAGCCCCCACCACACCGCCACCGATAACAACCACGCGGGCTTTTGTCGGAAAATCGCTCATTGGTATTGATCCTTGTTACTGTGCCCGTTGGGGCAGATCGTCCGTGATGTCGTAATAATCGCCCTTGTCGGCGACAAAGATATGCTTCGAGAGCGTTAGACCCGTGGGCTCGCTGAGCGCACCCATGGAAATCGAAATCGTGTCCTCGTCATTGTGCTGCCAGAAGAGGAATGAACCGCATGAACGGCAGAAACCGCGACGGGCGGTGTCCGAAGCGCGAAACCACGCAAGTGTATCGCTGGCGGTGAAGCTGAGGTTATCCTGATGCGTCCAGGTCGAAGACCAAACATGGCCGGACTGTTTGCGGCATTGACCGCAATGGCAGGCCGAGGGCGGCGACAGCTCTCCGTCGATGGTGAAAGCAACTGAACCGCAAAGGCAGGACCCGTTGTGCATATGACTACCCCCTTGCCGCTGGAGCGGTGCTGGTTCCCAACAACACGCCGTAGATTATGAAACAGGCCGCCATCACCCGGCGCACCCAGATATTGAACACCGCGCCCAGTGCCGCCTTGCCCATCAAGGCGCCCAACACGGTGAAACCGGTATAGCTGAGTGTGGTGATGATCAGCGCGGTTGGCATGATCACGACCATCTGCTGCCAGATCGGAACCTCGGGCTGAACGAATTGCGAGAACGCCGCGAGATATCCGGCGACACTTTTGGGGTTGATCGTGGCCACTGCCAGCGCGTGCAAATAAACGTGCCGGGCCGGGCGCTCCGAAACCAGTGCGGGCTTTGTTGCGTTCATCCACCCCCGCACGCCCAGCCAGATCAGAAAGCCCGCGCCGACCAGCTTGGCCATGAAGAAACCGGTCGGAGAAGCCGCAATCAGGGCAGTGACGCCCAGCGCGGACAGGATCAAAAACATGCTGGCCTGTGTCAGGATGGCCAGTACACCCAGCATGGCCTTCGAAAACGGCAGGCTCATCCCGTTCGAGATGCAGTTGACTGCATTCGGCCCCGGTGTGGTGACGAATACCACCCAGAAAAGCGCGAATATGGTCCAGGCCTCAAACGACATCAATACACCGGCGGAGCAATGACCCAGATGGCCACGGCAGGTTCATCATAAGGGTTAGCCCATTGATAAGGTTCATGTTTGATCCGAAAACTGTCACCCGGAGTCACCAGGAATTCACGCGACCCGATCGTCAGGTTCAATCGGCCTGAGATCATGTAGCCCACTTCCTGCGTCGGGCGGTTGGCTGGTGTCTGCATCCGTGAATTTGGCTCGAAAGTGGAATGTACCATTTCGAAATCATCGGTCAGATCAGGCGACAGCAACTCTTCAATCAGCCCTTCTTCGCCCGATCCCATCGGGCGACGCGACCCGGCACGCACAACGTAGCCCTGTTCGTCTGCGGGGGCAGCGGAATGCGCAAACAGCATCGACATGGGCACGCCAAGGCACTCGGCAATCTGGCGCAGATCCGAGATTGAAGGCTCTGACAAGTCACGCTCAACCTGGCTCAACCAACCGACAGAGCGATCCAGCCGGGTTGCAATCTCGGTCAGGGTCAACCCTCGGGCCTTGCGCAAGGCCCGCAGGTCAGCACCTAGTGTCGCGCTTTGGGGGGCTTGGCTGTTCACAGGCCGCTCCGAATCTCGTGAAATTTTTTCCTCGTTTTTCACGATGGAGCAAGTTTGTGAAATTTCCAAGTGATTTTTCACGTCCGTTTTTGTTTGGACGTTGACCACTACAGCTTGCCGACAACGGAGTTAATGGCCAGCTGGCGCGTAAGGCCCTGAAACACCAGACAGTCGCAGGGTAGCAGCAGCCGGATTTCAGCATTCTTCCTGCAGTGATATCATTTCGGAAAGACATCACACGCCGTTCCCCTGTCGCGCTGCGGCGACATCGGCGATCCTTCACGCCGGGGCACGTCCTGAATCACCCTTGATCTTGGACAGCCCGTCTGGCTTTAGAATTGAAGGCCGGCAAAAACCTTCACTTCATCCAGCACATGTTGAGGCCAACGACGGGTGAAACTGTCAGCAATCGTTTCACGCTTTTCCGGCTCAAGCCCTGCAAGCAAGCTGGGAAAGCGGCGGCGGTTTCTGGGCAGCGTCCACATTTCGATGTCATTTTCAAAACAGTAGCGGGCAAAACGCACATCGACAAACTTCTCGCTGCCCTCCATGTAATCCAGCGTTGGGAACAGCGACCCGGACAACATGACGGTTCCGGTTCCCAGCTGGTGTACTCTGGTCGAGTAGGTCAGCCGTTGATTCATGCGCAACAACGTGCGCTGCCGTATCGACTTGGGTGTGGGATTTGTGAATGTCGTGGCATGATAGCCGAAGACACGCTTTTCCAGTCCGACGCCCCGCGCCCGGCGTATGGTCTGACGGGCATAGTTGTCCGCATATTCGATATCGTCGTCGACAAGAAAAACGGTGTCTTCCGGATCAGGTTGGAAAATGAACTTGCCGACATCCTTGTAGTCCCGCTCGGGGATCACGGCCGTGACGTTATCGAACTCGCCCAGAAAATTGGGCACATCCTGATATTCGTTCAGGCAGATGAAAACCCTATCGACCTGCGGCGCGATGCTTGCCACCGAATGGGGCAATACGCCGACGCGATCAGGGAATGTCGCCATATGGGCGCGTCTGATCCCTTTTTTGGGCGCTTCATCCGCGACCGTCGGATTGATGTCAGACTCTTGCATCCCTGAGAAACACCCCAAAACGAAACTTCGCTATGGATTTTGATAGGAGATCGCTTCGAAGCCTGCAAGACGAAGTCCGCCGGGCCGTCCAATCGCCCGGAAATCCCCTGTTTTGATGCAGGACCGCAACGACGCCAGAGGTTAGCACGCCGCAAACACCGCGGTCAGAATGCTTTCCAGGTTTTGCGCATCCTGTTGCGTGAAAGCATCCGGCTGGTCGCTGTCAATGTCAAAAACGGCAATCACTGTGCCCGACGAGTCCCGCACCGGCAGAACAAGTTCGGACCGGGTTGAACTGGCGCAAGCGATGTGACCCGGAAACGCGTCGACATCCGGCACCAGTTGCGCTTCGCCCGTTCTTGCGGCTGCACCGCAGACGCCCCGCTCGAACGGGATAACCAAACACCCATGCCCACCCTGATAGGGGCCAATTTTCAGAATGCCCGGCTCGGTGACACGATAAAACCCGGTCCAGTCAAAACGATCGTCGGAATGGTGAACCTCGCAGGCGACAGTGGCCATGAGAGCAACCTGATCCGTTTCGCCTTCGGTCAGGGCCGCGATGGTCTTGGCAAGCGTTTCGTAATCGGCAGTCATTGATTGCAACCCCTTCGGATGGCCGGGAGCACTGCCCCCGAACCTTCGGAGTATTTGGAAAATGAAGCAGGGTCAAACGCGTTCAATGGCAATGGCCGTGCCTTCACCTCCGCCAATGCAGATCGCCGCGACACCCCGCTTTAGGTTTCGTTTTTCCAGCGCATTCAACAAAGTAACGATGATGCGGGCACCAGAGGCACCGATAGGGTGACCCAGGGCACAGGCGCCGCCATTCACATTCACCTTGTCACGCGGAAGGTTCATCTCGTGCATGAAAGCCATCGGGACAACCGCGAAGGCCTCGTTCACTTCCCACAGGTCGACGTCATCCTTGCCCCAACCTATGCGCGACAAGAGCTTCTGCGCCGCCGGGACCGGAGCCGTCGTGAAAAGGCCGGGGGCCTGAGCATGACTCGCATGACCCAAAATCCGGGCCCGAACCGTTATGCCCTGCGCTTCGGCGGCTTCTGCCGACGCAAGAACCAGCGCCGCCGCGCCGTCTGAAATTGAAGACGAGTTGGCAGCTGTCACCGTACCGTCCTTGCGGAACGCAGGCTTCAGCGTCGGGATCTTCTCGGGTCGGGCAGATTTTGGCTGCTCATCTGACTCCAGCAGAATTTCACCCTTGCGCGTCCGGACCGTAACAGGCGCGATTTCCTGATCGAATGCACCACTTTCCTGCGCAGACAGCGCGTTGGACAGAGATTGCAGCGCATATTCATCCTGTGCTTCACGGGTGAACTGGTACGCCTCGGCACAATCTTCGGCGAAAGTCCCCATCAGACGGCCTTTGTCATAGGCATCTTCAAGGCCGTCAAGGAACATGTGATCAACCACCTGACCGTGGCCAATGCGGGCACCGCCGCGCATCTTGGGAAGAAGATACGGCGCGTTGGTCATGCTTTCCATGCCGCCCGCGACCATCGTATCTGCATGGCCCAAGGCAATTTGGTCAAAGGACATCATTGCGGCCTTCATCCCCGAACCACACATTTTGTTCAGCGTGGTGGCGGGAACCTCTTCGCCCAGCCCCGCCGCGAATCCGGCCTGCCGGGCAGGTGCCTGGCCTTGTCCCGCAGGCAAAACGCAACCCATCAGCACTTCGTCAACTGACTGCACCCTCGCCTGCTGCAATGCCGCGCGGATTGCTTCTCCCCCGAGGTCAGCCGCAGCAACACCTTCA
This sequence comes from Ruegeria sp. CDSA141, assembly GCF_059612005.1. Taxonomy (NCBI): domain Bacteria; kingdom Pseudomonadati; phylum Pseudomonadota; class Alphaproteobacteria; order Rhodobacterales; family Roseobacteraceae; genus Ruegeria; species Ruegeria sp. CDSA141. The sequence continues at coordinate 69,279 of NZ_JBXWPT010000013.1, read as the reverse complement.
AACATGCCCTGGAATCCGCCCATCGGTGTGCGGGCGGCCCCTGCTATAACAACGTCTCTCATCCGGGTTTTCCTCCTGCTTTCCGGCTCTTGAATACCGAATGGTAAGAATTGCCGTCTAGCGTATTTCTACGACTCATTTTCAGTTTGGAAGGCGGCGGGATCATGGGGCTGACCAGCAAGACAACCGGCGAAACTCAGATCATCACCGTTCATGCCGACCGGATCGATGCTGCAATGGCCATTCAGTTCAAAGAAGACATGCGCGCCAATACCGAGGACAGCGCTCATCGCGTTGTTCTGGATCTGTCCGACGTCGAGTTCATTGACTCCAGCGGCCTGGGTGCAATCGTTGCCTCAATGAAACAGCTGGGGAAAGATCGGAGGCTTGATCTAGCCGGATTGCAGCCAGTGGTCGAAAAAGTCTTCCGCCTGACACGCATGGATACGGTTTTCAGGCTTTTTGAAACACTGGATGACGCGTTGTCAGAGACGGACGCCTGACGGCGGCAGGGGATAGATGGCGTGGAGCCGATTGAAAACAAGACCTGTCTGGAACTGACGTTCCCTGCAACCGAATCCGAAGCCAGTGCGGGCATTGCAAAGCTCAGCGTCGGTCTGGCGGAGCGGGGATTGCCGCCCCACAAAGCCGGTGATGTGAAGATTGCGTTGGCTGAGGCCATCAACAACGTCGTGGAGCACGCGTATAATGGCGTTGCCCCTGCCAAGGTTCAGGTTACCTGTCGACTGGACAGGGATCTTCTGGACATCTTGATCTCGGATACGGGTCGGCCGCTGCCTGGATACCGACCTCCAGATGGCACCCCTGCTCCACTTGGATCCGACCTCCAGGAGCTTCCCGAAGGCGGGTTCGGCTGGTTCCTGATACATCGTCTCACCAGCGATATCCGGTACGAGCGGCGCAGTGGATGCAATCGGCTTTCCCTGCGATTTGACTTTGAACCCAATGGATGACCGACCACAATTGGTCACAATAAGGTCATTTTCGAAACATTGTCGCGCCGCAAACAACCGCCATACAGTGACTCGTAGCTCAGATAGCTTCCCTCGGCGCCGCATATCACAGCCCCCACCCAGTGAATGGCGCCGAGGAAATTCTCTCCTGAAATCGCTGGACAATCGCTGATGAGTGAATAGCTTTCCCTTGTTCCAAAGAGAGAGAGAATTCGCCATGCGTGATCTGCACAGTCCCGGCCGATCCGAAGTTTTTGCCACGCAAGGCATGTGCGCGACATCGCATCCGCTGGCGGCCAAGGTGGCCATCGATATCCTGGGCCAAGGCGGCAATGCGATGGATGCCGCGATCGCCGGGGCTGTTCTTCTTGGAATTTGCGAACCACAGATGACCGGATTGGGTGGTGATTGTTTCGTTCTGTTCAATCGCGCTGGCGAAAACAAGATACGCGCACTTAATGGATCGGGCCGCGCACCGGCTGCCGCGCAATCACAGATGTTGCGAGACCGAGGCCTGCCATTCATACCTTTGGACGGTCCGGATGCCGTGACCATTCCCGGAGCCGTGGATGCCTTCTGCCGCCTGGCGGAAAGCGAAGGGCGTTTGGGGCTGGAGGCGATCCTGCGCCCTGCGATTCACTATGCCGAACAGGGCGTTGCGGTTGCACCCAGGGTCGCTTTCGACTGGCAATCCGGGGCGGCAACCCTGCAAGGAGCTGCGCGCGATCATTATTTGATCAATGGGCAGATCCCGACAACCGGGCAGGTCTTTCGCGCGCCGGGACAAGCTGAAGTTCTGCGTCAGATCGTCAGTCATGGGCGTGATGCGTTCTACTCTGGCGATATCGCCAACGACATGATCGCAGCACTTTCAGCTATGGGCGGCGTCCACACCACCGACGATTTTCTAAACACGAAATGCACGGAAACAGAGCCGATGCGCGGAAGCTATAACGGCGTTGATCTGGTGGAACATCCACCGAATGGTCAAGGTGCAACCGCAATTTTGCTTCTGAACATCCTGAAACACTTCGATCTGGCCAGTATGGACCCGGTCGGCGCAGATAGGGTTCATATCGAAGCAGAAGCGACCAAACTGGCATATGACGCGCGCAACCGGTTCATCGCAGACCCGGACCATGTGGTCAGAACAGAGCGCTTCCTTGACCCTGACGTAGCCGCCAGACTTGCGGCTCTCATCGATCCCAACAATGCAATGCCCGCAGCGGCGCCTTTGACTGAAGCCATCCACAGGGACACCGTGTACATCACTGTCGTCGACCGCGATCAGATGGCTGTTTCACTGATCTATTCTATCTTCCACAGCTTTGGATCCGGTATCGCATCAGAAAAGTACGGTATATTGCTGCAAAACCGCGGGGCCGGATTCACATTGCAACCCGGCCACCCCAACGAGCTGGGAGGCGGTAAGCGCCCGATGCACACGATAATTCCGGGAATGCTGACCGAGAACGGTCGTGTTGCGATGCCTTTTGGCGTCATGGGCGGGGCCTATCAGCCAACCGGACACGCGCGCTTCGTTTCAAACCTCACTGACTTCGGGTTCGGGTTGCAGGAAAGCATCGATACGCCGCGCGCCTTTTTCGACGGATCGGTTCTGAAACTGGAACGTGGGTATCCCGAGGAGGTCGCGAAACAATTGTCCGATATCGGCCACAATATTGAAGTACCGGAAACGCCACTTGGCGGAGCGCAAGCGATCCGAATCCGAAACGACGGTATTTTGGAAGGCGCCAGCGACCCACGTAAGGATGGCTGTGCCCTTGGATACTGATCAGTGGCGGCCCTGTGGCCACCCGTTCGGTTCACCTAGTTCAGGTGAAAATGCAAAGGATATGAACCGTCTTCGAATGGACCGAACATATTGGGGATATCCGGGTGCTCTACCGGTTCGCCGGAATAGTCGGCAACCAGATTTTGTTCTGAAACATAAGCAACATAGAAGGATTGATCGTTCTCGGCCAGCAGGTGATAGAACGGCTGCTCTTTCCTTGGGCGGCTGTCTTCCGGAATGGCCTGATACCATTCTTCGGTATTCGAAAACTCGGGATCCACGTCAAAAATCACCCCTCGAAAAGGATGTTTCTTATGACGAACCACCTGGCCCAAGCCGTATTTTGCACGTGTCTTTAGCATTGTTTCAGCCCCCAACGTTTTTTTACCCGCTTCCGGGCCGAAAAGCCAACCATTGATGTGAAAATCAGGGAAACAGTCTGTGAACCTTATACTGACAGTGTTCGAAATCGTGTCGCCGGTTTTTCTCTTGGCGGCTGTTGGTTTTACCTGGGTCAAGCTGGGGTTTGAATACCGCCTGCAATTCGTCACCCGCTTTGCAACGATGCTGGCAATGCCCAGCCTGATTTTTGTTGCCCTCATGCAAACTGAAATCCCGGGCAATGATCTGTCGCGCTTCACAATGGCGACCCTGGTTGCAAATCTGCTGCTGGCAGTGTTGTTCTGGCTGATCGTTCGAGGATTGAAACTGGACCCGCGAACGTATCTGTCGCCTTTGATTTTCGGCAATACCGGCAATCTCGGCCTGCCGCTATGTATCTTTGCCTTTGGCCAGGTCGGCCTGGGGTATGCAGTCATCTTTCTGTCAGTCACCGCATTGTTTTCTTTCACCTATGGGATTTATCTGGTCGCCGGGAAAGGTGCGTGGGGACAGGTCGCGCGCCAACCAATGGCCTGGGCGACGATCCTTGGCGCCGTATTTCTGTCGCAGGGGTGGCAGACGCCGACATTTCTGACCAACACGCTTGAGCTTCTTGGGCAAATGGCCGTCCCGCTGATGCTGGTCACGTTGGGTGTGGCAATCGCCCGCCTGACCTCGCGAAGTCTGGGGCAGGCGCTGTGGCTGTCGGCGCTGAAGCTGGCGGTGTGCTTTGCGCTGGGATGGGGGATCGGAGGATGGTTTGATCTGGATACAATCGCATTTGGCGTTCTGGTTCTTCAGATTTGTACACCGGTTGCCGTGACCTCTTACCTGTTGGCCGAACGGTTTGGCGCCGATTCCGATGCCGTCGCCGGCATGGTCATGGTGTCCACTGTGCTGTCCGTAGCGGCGTTACCGGCTATTCTGGCAATCATTTTATAGCGATTGTGATTTCCTCAGCGCTCAATCTGCGCTAGAATACCAAAAAAAGGCACGAGGCACATGAGCAGAATTCTTTTCGTACTCCTAGGGGTGCTGCTTCTGGCATCCTGTGGGGGCGGCTCCAAACAGCCGCCCAGCAGATTGAACGACGCGTGCAGTATTGCGCGTGAAAAACCCGACTTTATCAAGGCCTTCAAGAATACCGAGCGCAAATGGGGCGTTCCGGTTCACGTTCAGATGGCGACCATCTATCAGGAAAGCCGGTACAAGCATGACGCGCGCACGCCGCACAGATATGTTCTGGGCGTGATCCCGATGGGCCGTCAAAGCAGCGCTTATGGCTATGGTCAGGCGCTTGATGGTACGTGGGAGCAATACCAGCGCGAAACCGGAAAACGCCGGGCTAAGCGGGATCGCATCCGCGACGCCTCGGACTTTATCGGCTGGTACATGAACAAAAGCTACGAGCGTAACGGCATCCATCCCAGCGACACGCGCAATCAATACCTGGCCTATCATGAAGGCCATACAGGCTACGCGCGTGGCAGCTACAACAACAAATCCTGGTTATTGAACGTTGCCAATGACGTGGACGCACGCGCGCAGCTATATCAGGCACAGTTGGCGAACTGCCGGTAATGATACATACAAGCGGGTCAGCGATTGCCTGACCCGCTTCTCTTTTTGTCCGAGAACAGCTTCTGATCAAGGCGACCGCCTTCATTCAGGGCGCCCAGCAATACCGTTGTCTGGCTGCCGGCATTGTCGTGGATCACCCATTTTCGCAGCTCGACCGGATTGTCCGTGAACATCAGTTCGATCCGGCCCGCTTCGGGGTTTTTGGGGTCCTGCGCGGTGACAACCGTGGCCGTCCCATCAAAGCTGTGACCCATGACCATATTCGCCTGGCTCAGGTTCACGTTGCGCGCCAGCACGATGGACAGGGGCGTGCGTTTAAGCGGGTATTGCTCGGGCGGCTGGTTCGATTTCGGATCAAAGATCTGAACACTCCCCGAACGCGCCAGAACCACTGCACTGTTGGGGGGGTCATATTCAAACCGCATCTTTCCAGGTCGCTGCATCCACAGCTTTCCGGTGCTCAATGAGCCATCATCATTCACCTGCGTGAATGTCGTCTGAACCGTCTTCAACCCGTTCAGGTAATTGGAAATCTGCGAAAGCGGCAGTTTGTCCGCCGCCCATGCGGCGGGTGCGGCCAGTGTCAAAGCAAGGGCAAAAGCAATCTGTTTCATGCCGTACAGATAGGCCTTCTGCCCTTGTTATTAAATATCTTACTGTTCGGGGACGAGGATTTCGCGTTTCCCGACATGATTTGCTGACGAAACAACGCCTTCGTCTTCCATTTGCTCAACAAGCCGCGCAGCTTTGTTGTAGCCGATGGCAAGTTTTCGCTGAATGTACGAGGTCGAGCATTTGCGATCCTTGATCACGATCGCCACCGCCTGATCGTAGAGCGCATCCTCTCCGTTCGTATTGCCACCTGTGTTCAGCCCCAGAACGGCATCGATATTATCAGCCTTATCTTCGGCCGGACCATCCAGCACCGTGCTGACGTAATCCGGCGGACCGAACTGCTTCAGGTGGTTGACGATTTCCTCGACCTCTTCGTCCGACACAAACGGACCGTGGCAGCGGGTGATTTTGGCGCCTCCGGCCATGTAAAGCATGTCACCCTGTCCCAGCAGCTGTTCGGCCCCCATTTCACCCAGAATGGTGCGGCTGTCGACTTTCGACGTCACCTGGAACGAAATCCGCGTTGGGAAGTTTGCCTTGATCGTACCGGTGATCACGTCGACCGATGGACGCTGTGTGGCCATGATCAGGTGAATGCCCGAGGCCCGCGCCATTTGCGCCAGACGCTGGATACAGGCTTCGATCTCTTTACCTGCAACCATCATCAGATCTGCCATCTCATCGACGATGACGACGATATAGGGCATCGCCTCGGGCGCGAACTCTTCGGTTTCGAACGTCGGTTCGCCGGTTTCATCGTCAAACCCGGTCTGCACCGTGCGGCTGAACATTTCACCCTTGGCCAAAGCGTCCTTCACACGGCCATTGTAGCCCGCGATGTTGCGAACGCCCATTTTGGACATCTTGCGATAGCGATCCTCCATTTCGCCCACGACCCATTTCAGGGCAACGACCGCCTTTTTCGGATCGGTCACAACGGGTGAGAGCAGATGCGGGATGCCATCATACACAGACAGTTCCAGCATCTTGGGATCGATCATGATCAGACGACATTCATCCGGCGTCAACTTGTACAGCAGTGACAGGATCATCGTGTTGATTGCCACCGATTTACCTGACCCGGTGGTGCCCGCTATCAGCAAGTGCGGCATCTTCGCCAGGTTCGCTACAACGGATTCGCCGCCGATATCCTTGCCCAACGCCAGGGGCAGCGCCTGGTTGCCATCGCCAAAGTCACGGCTGGCGAGGATTTCGCGCAGAACCACCATTTCGCGATTCTCGTTCGGCAGTTCGATACCGATCACCGAACGCCCCGGCAGGGTCGAAACCCGCGCCGACAGCGCCGACATTGAGCGTGCGATGTCGTCGGCCAGGCCGATCACACGGCTTGCCTTCAGACCCGGAGCAGGCTCCAGCTCGTACATGGTGACAACCGGGCCGGGGCGAACGCTGACGATCTCGCCCTTGACGCCGTAATCATCCAGAACATTTTCCAGCATCCGCGCGTTTTCTTCCAAGGCTTCATCGCTCAGATGGTGGCGCTGAATGCTGGACGGGTTCGACAAGAGGCCCAGAGGTGGCAGTTCGAAGTCGGAGTGCCGCTCTTCAAAGGATAATGCAGGCTGCGCTTCGGCCTGTGCACGGCGTGACGGTTGCGGTGTGCGGCGTACCGGTTGCGCAACCACAGGCTTACGCGGTTCGACCACCGGGATTTTCATCGCCGGGCGTGGTTGCAAAACAGCTTTTTCTACATCCTCGAATACCGGGTCATCGTCCGCGTCCGGTCCGGGCGCATAGTGGTTCTGCACTGGCTCGGGCGCGTATTCGACCGGCTCGGACTCCTGCCATTCTGACATGTCATCCGCTGTTACGGGTGGTTCGGGCGGCAGACCCGTGGCTGTCACCGGCGGTTTCATCGGCAGGCCATCCGGCTGGCTTGTGTTCAGGATCAACGGGCCGGGGCGGCGGCCACGTCCTTTGGTCAGTGGAAGGTTCGGATCGGGTTCGGGCGTCACCTCACCGGTGGCCACTTTGCGATTGCGCACAGCTGCCGAGATTTTCGACCGGATGCGATCTTTACCTGGCATCTCGTCAAAACCCATGATGGGCTCCGGATCGACCAGCTCAGGTTCGGGCATAGGGTCAGGGCGGCGGATAAGCGACGGCATTCGCGACAGCAGGCCGCCTTTTACCGCAGGTTCCGGGCTTTCCAGCTCGGGCTCTTCAAAGGTTGGATCGGCATAAGCCAGATCGTCTTCAAACAGGGCCTCGGCCGCCGCGCCACGCGCAAGTTTGCGCTCTTCCCACTGCGCCCGGCGATCTCGCGCAGCCTGCGCAGCCGAGGCCGCACCACGCCCCATCAGGGTCATCAGCATGTCGTATGCCATAACGAGACCCAGCAAGAAGGCTCGGAATCCCTTTTTCACATCAGTTTTGGTGAAGCCCAAAACAAATATGCCCAGCGCGATCATCCCGACCGCCATGGCCAGAGACATCAGCTTCACCAGAAAATGTGACGAAATCGGCAGCAAGGTCAGCAACGCGCCCATGACGGTATCGCCAAACAATCCGCCCAGACCATAACTGTGAGTGGCACGCCAATCGGCATCCGGGACCAGCGTCGCGGCATACACCGACACAACAGCGATCCAGATCGGCGCAAAGATCAGACGCGCAATGGCACGGTCTTCCCCAAAATGGCCGGCAAACCGAAGACCCCATCCGATCAGAATCAACGCGATGCCCCAGCTTCCCCAGCCGACGATCATAAACAAGGGTGCAGCGATCGAGGCACCAATCCGCCCCATCCAGTTTTGCACCGGCGCGTCGGTCGACACCATCCAGTTGGGATCATCGGGTGTGTAGGACCAGATCATCGCGGCCGCTGCCAAACCCAACAGGATCAGGGCGATGCCAATCAACTCCTTGCTACGTCGCTCCAAGGCTGCCTGCGTTGTGCTGTCCAGCAATGGATCGCGGTTGCGCGCGTTATATGATGCCATTTTGCCCTCGTACCTCACGAATAGATGCAGTCGCGGAGTGTGATCAGACCACGCTGCAACTCTGTTTTTGGGGCCACCAACGCAACCCGGATAAAGCCTGTGCCCGGGTTTTGTCCCGGATCGCCTTGGGAAAGATATGCGCCCGGCAGGACCCGAACGCCGGTTTCCTTCCAGACCTTCAATGCAGTGTCTTCGCCATTCTCGACCGGCAGCCACAGAAAGAACCCTGCCTCTGGTGACATGTATCCCTGCACGCCAGCAAACACTTCATCCGCAATGGCGTATTTTTCCTGGTACAGCGCGCGGTTTTGTTCGACATGAGTCTCATCTGCCCACACCCGGGCAGCGGCTGCCTGTAACGGCAGTGGCAGCGGCGATCCGGCATATGTGCGCAATTGCTTGACCTGTTTGATCGTCTCAGTGCCGCCCGCGATTAGACCCGAGCGCAACCCCGCCAGGTTCGAGCGTTTGGACAGCGAGTTGAAAAGCGTGATCCGCTCAGGGTCCGCGCCCAGGTCCTGCGCTACAGTCAGAACCCCTGTCGGCGCTTCTTCCCGGTAAATCTCGGAATAACACTCATCCGCAAAAATGCGGAAATCGTACTGCTCGGCCAGACGGATCAGTTCGGTCCAATAATCGCGCGAGGCAACGGCCCCCTGAGGATTGGCCGGTGAACAGATATAGGCCACGGCAGTACGGTTCAGCACGTCCTCAGGCAGGCCAGCATAATCTGGCAGATGGCCCGTCGCGGCGGTGGCTGGCACGAAGTATGGCTGCGCGCCAACTGACAGCGAGGCGACCATGTAGACCTGATAAAACGGATTCGGGCACAGGATGATCGGCTGCTCACCATTCTTCTGTTCCGGGCACAAAGCCATGGCGGCGTTGTATAGGCCCTCGCGTGTACCGTTCAACGCCATCACGTTGGCATCAGGGTCCATCTGAACCCCATATCGCCGCTTGATCCAGCCCGTGATCGCACTGCGCAGGTCATCCGAGCCTTCGTTCGGGGGATATCCTTGGAACCCGGCGGCGTTTTCCATGATGACATCCGTCACCCAAGCCGGAAAGTCATGGGTAGGCGCACCAATGGTCATATGAACGACATCACCGCCCGGCTGGTGACGATCCAACAGAGCGCGCAGACGCGGGAATGCATAAGCCGGTAGGTTCGAAAACCGCTCGGGGAAATCCATAATACTGCCTCAACATCGGGGTCATTGGTGCCCCGTTTTTTTAGCAGATTACAGTCCGTGGGCCTCTTCGTCCAGACAAAGAGGTTCCGAATCAGGGGATTGTGGCATTCAGGCCAGCACCGATTCCGCTGCCGAACCAAGCCGCAACAACGCCTCTTCCGACCCTGGATAGCCCAGCATCATCAACCCGCAACCGGGGGTTCCGGTGGGCAGGCTCAGCGCCGCAAGCCCCATCAGATTTCCAATACGCGTGTTGCGCAGGGCCAGCAGATTCTCGGTCACGTAGTAGTCGTGATCGCTGAGCAAGCGGTCCAGATTGGGTGGCAAAATCGGAGCCGTCGGCGCCAGAACCGCATCAAACGCCGCGGTTGCTGCGTCCCACGCGCTGCGACACGCCTTGAGCTTGGCCCAGGCGGCCACATAATCGGGGCCCGAATATCCCATGCCGATGCGGAATCGTTCGAGAATCTCGGGATACATCGCTTCGGGATTGGCTTCGATGACATCGCGCCACAGCCCATAGGCCTCAGTCGTGTATACGATGCTGGTCAACGTCATGGCTTCGTTCAACTCGGGCACTTCCAACGGCACGATCTCAGCACCCGCGTCCGCAAGTTTGGCAACGGCTTCGTCATACGCTTTGCGCGGCGTGTCGCGCAGGTCGTCCTTGGCGATGTTCTGCAAATCGGCAAAACGGCGTCCTTTCAGCGAAGCTCCGCGCAGATCGGCAGGCGTTCCCCCCTCGAGCAAAGCCAGCACATGCGCGGCATCCTCGACCGAACGCGCCACAGGTCCAACCGTGTCAAACCGCAGGCAAAGCGGTACCACACCTTCCAGGCTGAGCCGCCCTGCAGTGGTTTTCAGCCCCACCAGATCATTCCAAGCCGCCGGGATACGCACCGAGCCGCCCGTGTCCGACCCGATGCCACACGCCGCCAACCCCCAGGCGACCGAGGCCGCCGCCCCTGAAGACGACCCCCCGGGCACTGCTGCCTCGTCATGAATGCAAGGCGGGGTTTCGGTGATCGGGTTCAACCCGAGACCGGAAAAGGCAAGCTCGCTCATATGCGTCTTGCCCAGACAAACCGTTCCCATCTGAGTCGCGTTGCGCAGCACCAGCGCATCCGCATCCGGTACGCGATCCTTCAACAGAGCCGAACCGGCCTCGGTCACGGTACCGGCGGTGTCGAACAGGTCTTTCCAACTGATCGGGACCCCGTCCAGCAACGACCGTCGCAATCCCAGATTGGCACGCTGCTGGGCGGCTTCAGCCTCAGCCCGGGCACGGTCATGGGTGACGCGGGCATAGATGCGGTCCCGATGCGGATGAACGTCAATAGCGGACAGGTAGGTTTCCGTCAGTTCGACCGGATCGATCTGGCCCATGCCAATGCCACGGCCCAAATCACACGCGGTCATGGTCAACCAGTCCTGCATCTTACCCCTCCTGATTTTTCGGCTTTGGGTGACGGTAGCGACAGGACTGCACATGGACAATCCCGAAAGAGCGCGCATATTGCAGGGCATGACACAGGCTTCTGACATTCTGATCGTGGGCGGCGGGTTGAACGGCCCTGCTTTGGCGCTGGCACTGGCACAAACCGGTCACTCGGTCACGGTGATCGATGCGCTGGTCGAAAAGGTGCGCAAGAACGCGGCATTCGACGGGCGTGCCTATGCGCTGGCTCTGGCCTCACAGCGGTTGTTGGATGCCATCGGCGTCTGGGGCCGCGTCGCGCAACACGCCCAACCAATGCTGGAAATCAAGGTTACAGATGGTCATGCCGAAACAGGACCATCACCTTTTTTTATGCATTTCGACCATGCCGAGATCGAAGAAGGCCCGATGGGGTATATGGTCGAGGATCGTCACCTGCGCCGTGCTTTTCTGGACGCGATGGCCGAAGAGCCGCGCATTACCCAAGTAAGCGGTAAATCCGTCGTTTCGCAACAGGCCGACACTGCCAAAGTGACCGTGACGTTGGACGACGGCACAACCTTGGGCGGCAGCCTGCTGATTGGGTGTGATGGTCGCCGCAGCGGAACCGCGTCACGGGCCGGCATCAAACGCACCGGTTGGGATTATGGCCAGACGGCATTGGTCTGCGCCATCGAACATGAGCTGCCACATAATGGCATTGCGCATCAGTTTTTCATGCCACCCGGTCCGCTGGCGATTCTGCCGTTGACTGGCAATCGCAGTTCCATCGTCTGGAGCGAACGCACCGAAACCGCACAGCACATCAACGCCCTGCCCGAGGGTGATTACGTGCAAGTGCTGCGCCCGCGATTTGGCGATTTTCTAGGCAAAATCAGTCTGGCGGGTGATCGTTTCACTTACCCGCTGAACCTGACCATCGCCAATTCCTTCATCAGTGATCGCATGGCGTTGGTTGGGGATGCCGCGCACGGAATGCACCCCATTGCCGGTCAGGGCCTGAATGCCGGCCTGCGCGATGTCGGCGCCCTGGCTGAAGTTCTGACTTTGGCGGGACGGCGCGGCGAGGATATCAGCTCGCTTATCGTTCTGGAGCGCTATCAGGAATGGCGCCGTTTCGACACGGCCTCGCTGGCGATGGCGACGGATGTCTTCAACAAGATGTTTTCAAACGACAATCCGTTGCTGCGCCTTGGACGTGACATTGGCATGGGAGTTGTCGGCACTTTGCCCGGACTGCGTCGCGGTTTCGTTCGCGAAGCTGCCGGGCTGACAGGCGATTTGCCCAAGCTGTTGCAGGGGCGCTCGATTTAATCCAGCTGCCGGGCCTCATCGACCAGCATGACCGGAATACCGTTACGGATCGGAAAAGCCAAACCGGCGGCCTTTGAAACAAGCTCTCGCTTTTCGGCGTCATAGTGCAGCGTCGTATGCGTTTGCGGGCAGATCATTGCCTCGAGCATGTGGCGATCAAAGGCGTGTTCAGGGTCTGTCATTGAAGTTTTTCCTCACTCGATCCGCCACGCATGGCGAATTCAATCAGTGTCACCAAAGTCTCGCGCCGGGTGCGAAGGCGGGGGGCCTCCAGCAGGGCCTGCTTGTCCTCGGGGTCGAAATCCAAAAGCATCGACAGAGAATTCACCAAAAGCTCATCCTCGGCGTCCTTGAGCGAGTCCCAATCGGTGGACAATTGGCGGGATGAAAAGAAACGCTCCAGCAAGTTCAGGAACTTTGCGCGGTCGAACTCGTTGTCTTTCTCAACCTTGCCGAGGTCACGGTCGAACCCGTCCCACGAGACTGCGCACCGCCGGTAGGGCGTGAAAGCGTCCAGCTCTGACAGGACCCTGAACCGGGATACACCGGTCAACGTGATCAGGTAGCGGCCATCTTCCGTTTCCGAAAACTGCGTCACCCGCCCTGCGCATCCGATACGGTGCAGCTTGTCTTCATCACTGATCGAGGGGTTGGGTTGAACCATCGCGATCAACCGTTCCTTGGTTTTCAGCGCATCGTCCAGCATTTGAAGATAGCGCGGCTCGAATATGTGCAGCGGCAAGCGCGAGCGGGGCAGCAGCAGTGCCCCGGGCAATGGAAAAACGGATACTGTATCCGGCAGGTCGGCTGGATGCATCATGTTCCCAATTCTAGCTCTGATCGAAGATTAGGCAAATATCATCGAGCTGAGTTTGCGGCGTCCGTTCAGAACAATTGGGTCATTGGCCTTGAGCGCATCGAAGATCGTGAAAAGCTGGGTCTTGGCCGCGCCCTCATTCCATTCACGATCCCGGCGGAACAGTTCCAGCAATTGTGCCACGGCTTCTTCCACATCGCCGTTCGCGTGCAGCGCCTGCGCCAGATCAAAGCGCGCCTGATGGTTGTCCGGATCAGCCTCGACAGCTGCCATCAGCTCGGCGACGGGGCCGGCATCTGCCGCCTGCTTGGCAAGTTCCAGTTGCGCATGTGCGGCCTCCAGCTCGGCCGAAGTAGAAATCTCGGCCGGAGCGCCGTTCAGGATCGCCTCTGCCTGCTCCAGATCACCGGTGGCGATATGCGCCCGCACCAGCCCACCATAAGCCGCGGCGTGGTTTGGATCTTCACCCAGAATTGCGGCAAAAGTCTGAGCCGCGTCCGCAGCCGCACCTTCGGCAAGCATTTCCTCGGCAGCCTGCACGGCATCCTCCAACTGGCCGCCCGGGCTTTCACCACCTGCGGCTTCGATCACACGGTCCACGAAGGCCTTGATCTCGGATCCCGGCAACGCGCCTTGAAACCCGTCCACCGGCTGGCCCTTGAAAAAGGCATAGACGGTCGGAATCGACTGGATGCGCATTTGCGCAGCAATTGTCTGCGCCTCATCCACATTGATCTTGACCATCTTCACCGCGCCTTTCGCGGCTGTCACAGCCTCTTCCAGCATCGGGCCAAGGGTTTTGCACGGGCCACACCAAGGCGCCCAGAAATCGACGATCACAGGTGTTTCCTGCGAGGTTTCGACCACATCGGCCATGAAAGTGGCCTCGGTCCCGTCTTTGATCAGATCGGTTGCTGGGGCGTCTCCGCCGTTCAGAAGGTCCATGGCAATCACTCTTTCGTTCGAATTTGCGCCCTATATGCAGTCGCTGGCCGCGGAAACCAAGGGCTGAGTTGCGGATCAGACGTCGAAACTGGCAAAGACCGGAGCGTGATCGCTGGGTTTTTCCCACCCACGGGCATCCCTCAGGATACGGCTGGAATGGCCCGCGTTCGAGATATCGGCCGTAGCCCAGATATGATCCAGCCGACGCCCCTTGTCTGCCGCATCCCAATCCCGGGCGCGATAGGACCACCAGCTGTAAAGCTGTCCTTCTTGAATATCCTGACGGGTGATATCGACCCAGCCGCCTGCTTCCTGTGTCTCGGCCAGATGCTCGACCTCGATGGGCGTGTGCGAGACGACCTTCAGCAGTTGTTTATGTGACCAAACGTCATCCTCACGCGGGGCGATGTTCAGGTCGCCGACAAGGATGGATTTAGCCGGCTTTTCCGCACGGAACCAATCGCGCATATCGGTGAGGTAGTCGAGCTTTTGGCCGAATTTCTCATTCACGTCCCGGTCCGGCACATCGCCGCCCGCCGGAACATAGAAGTTATGAATGGTGACACCGTTTTCCAACCGCCCGGCAATGTGGCGGGCATGCCCGAGGCCTGCGAAATCCTGATCGCCAACCTCTTCCATCGGCAGGCGCGACAGGATGGCGACACCGTTGTACCCTTTTTGCCCTCGCGCAATCATGTGCGTGTAACCCAGTTCGGCAAAACCTTCGGTCGGGATCTTCTCAACCGGTGATTTACATTCTTGCAGGCACAATACATCTGGGGCTTCTTCCTGCAGCAATTTCAGCACGATAGGCTCACGCAGGCGAACAGAATTGATGTTCCATGTGGCAAGGGTGAAAGGCATGTCGGGGATTCCTTTGTCGCAATTGGCGCAGGTTAGCGCGGCACAAAGCCAGTTGCCACGAGAAAAGGCAGCTTCATGCCTGGACTATCCGTCGGCAGGTCAACGAGCTTCGCCGTCGCGCTTTCCCTTGCCCTGATACCTCGCCTGATGCAGACTTGTGCGCGAGTTAGGAATGTCTGTTTCACCGCTGGGTCTGTTCGCGAACAGACCGGCCCGGCACTATGCTTTGGGAGGAGTGTGTCATGGCATCCGAATCCGCAGGTTCCACGCCGCCGGAAAACCTGACGCCACAGCAGCAGGCCATGCCCAAGGTCAACAGGGTCACTGTAGATGATATCACAGCGTCACTGAAGGCAGGGTTTTCCGACTTTCTGGCCCGTCCTGTCATGAGCGGTTTCTTCGGCCTTTTCTTTGCGGTTTTCGGAATTCTGTTGGTTTGGGCCCTGATCTGGCTTGGCCAGATCTGGATGATTATCCCTGCCATTGTAGGCTTTCCGCTGATCGCACCTTTTGCCGCCGCCGGGCTTTATGAAATGTCGCGCCGTTTGCAGAAAGGTGAAAGCTTTGGCTGGTCTGCAATCCTGACCGTTATGGCCAATCAACGCAAACGTGAAATGGGCTGGATGGCCTTTGTCACTCTTTTCATTTTCTGGGTATGGATTTACCAGGTTCGGCTTTGGCTGGCGATCATCCTCCAGAACGCATCCTTTTCGGATTTCGACGGGTTTTTGAACGCCGTATTCTTCACACCGCAGGGTTGGATATTCCTTGCCGTAGGCACCTGTGTCGGCGCATTCCTGTCGGCCGTACTGTTTTCGGTGACAGTCGTCGCCATGCCTTTGCTGCTCGACCGAGAGACCAACTTCATTTCCGCCATGTTGACCTCTTTGCGCGTCGTATCGGAAAGCCCGGTGGTCATGCTTGGCTGGGCGGCGATCATCTCGGTTACCATGCTGTTGTCGCTGGTTCCGGCGTTTCTGGGGCTGATCTTTACCCTTCCGATCCTTGGCCACACCACGTGGCACCTTTACCTGCGCGCCGTTGCCCCAGCGGAAGGGTAAACCGCCGCAGAGCTCACCTCCATCATTGGTCAAATATCGGTCAATGCGGCTGTCTGACTTGTGTGGAAACCTTCCCTCAGCAACGAAAAAAAGCCGGGCCATTCGGCCCGGCAGTCCAACAGGGAGGTACATGTCATAACCCGGGCATGCACGGGTTGGGAGTAACCTAATTATGAGTACAGAGTATCACTTTGATCCACATCAATCCACAACCAGTTAAGACACGAGCCTATATCCACCCGATTCTGTGACCAAAAGGCGCGCATTGGACGGATCGGGCTCGATCTTCTGACGCAAACGGTAGATGTGGGTTTCCAGCGTGTGGGTCGTGACCCCGGCATTATAACCCCACACTTCGTGCAACAGCACATCCCGCGCCACGACGCCATCGGTCGAACGGTACAGGAACTTGAGGATGTTGGTTTCTTTTTCGGTCAGACGGATTTTGCGATCTTCTTCCGTGATCAGCATCTTCATCGCTGGCTTAAAGGTGTAGGGGCCAAGCACAAATACCGCGTCTTCGGATTGTTCGTGCTGCCGCAGCTGAGCGCGGATACGGGCCAGCAACACCGGGAATTTGAATGGTTTGGAGACATAATCGTTCGCGCCGGCGTCCAGGCCAAGGATCGTATCGGCATCGCTGTCATGACCGGTCAGCATCAGGATCGGGCTTTTGACACCCTGTTTGCGCATCAGGCGACACAGTTCCCGCCCATCGGTATCGGGCAGACCAACATCAAGAATGACCAGATCATAGATCGCTTCGCGCGCGCGCTCCATTGCGGACTGGCCGTCTGACGCTTCGAAAACGTCAAAATCCTCGGTCATTACAAGTTGCTCGCTGAGCGCCTCGCGCAGATCCTCGTCATCGTCCACCAACAGGATTTTCTTGAGTTGAGCCATTTCCCGGTCCTCCAAACGCTTTTCCATCACTTGCGCGCGGAATATGCAATCAACAAGATTTGCTGCAACGGTTTCACGCCTTCGTGTCAGAGTTGGCAGAAATGTTTCACATTTCCTTTCGAAAGAGCTAGGAGAAGGGCTCAGCGTTATAGGGTAACATAGATGAGTCTCATTCCCGATATCACCGAACTTCTGGCCAGGGCCCGGGCCGATCTGCGCATGGGCGTTCCTGTGGTGCTGACCGATGACAGAGGCTTTAGCGTTGTGGCGATCTCTGCGGAAACGCTCAGCCCACAGCGCCTGGCTGATCTGAAAAAGCTCGGGGAACCAGTGGTGGCCATTACCGGGCGGCGGGCTGAAACTCTTAAAGCGCGGGCCTATGACGGTGATCTCGCGCGGGTTTCGATTCCCGCTGATGCAGACATCACATGGGTGCAGGCGGTTGCCGATCCCTCGGACGATCTGAACGCGCCGATGAAAGGGCCACTGATGACCGAGCGCCACGGTAACGCTAATCTGCACCGCATAGCAATTGCGTTGGCCAAGTCGGCTCGCATTCTTCCTGCTGCGGTCGTCGTGCCGGTTGAAGACGGCCGGGCCTTGGCCGCTTCGCATGGCCTGACCTGCATTGATCACACACGCGCCGCGCCGCATCTGGCGGACCGCAGCGCCTTGCATGAGGTGGTCGCCGCCCGCCTTCCGATGGAAGTGTCCGAGGCCGGTCGCCTGCATGTTTTCCGCCCCGAAGATGGCGGGGAAGAACATTACGCGGTCGAAATAGGCCGCCCGGATCGGGACAAGCCGGTTCTGGCCCGGTTGCATTCTGCCTGTTTCACGGGCGATCTGATGGGCAGCCTGAAATGCGACTGCGGTCCGCAATTGCGCGGCGCCCTGGCACAAATGGGGGCCGAAGGGGCAGGTGTTCTTCTGTACCTGAACCAAGAAGGGCGCGGTATCGGGCTGGCCAACAAGATGCGAGCCTATTTTCTTCAAGATCAGGGCTTTGATACGGTAGAAGCCAACCACAGGCTCGGCTTTGAAGATGATGAGCGCGATTTCCGACTTGGATCGGATATCCTGAAATCTCTGGGTTTCAATTCGGTGCGCCTGCTCACCAACAACCCCGCCAAGATCTCGATGATGGAGCGGGCAGGCATTGCCGTAACCGAACGTGTACCATTGAAAGTGGGCGAAACCGCGCATAACCGGGGGTACTTGGCCACGAAAGCCGCGAAATCCGGGCACTTGCTGTGATCCCAGACGATCTTGTGCTTTCCCCGCGTGGCGTTCGCTTTCTTGGCAGGACTTTCGCCTGTTCCATTGGCAAAGGCGGATTGAGCAACACGAAACGCGAGGGCGATGGGGCGACACCTACGGGATGCCATCGGATCGTTGGAATGCTCTACCGACCTGATCGGCTGATCGCACCCAACTTCTGGGCGATCCCGATTGGGCCGATGGACTTATGGTCGGATGACGTAGAGGACACCCATTACAATCACATGGTGTCTGCCCCTTATGCGTTCAGTCATGAAAAACTGCGCCGGGCCGATCCGCTTTACGATCTGGTCCTGTTGACAGACTGGAACTGGCCGAATGCGGTTCCCGGCAAGGGATCGGCGATTTTTCTGCACCAATGGCGCAGGCCCGGTTACCCGACCGAAGGCTGCATTGCCTTCCGTCGGGACCATCTGCACTGGATTGCAGGGCGAATTTCCCTTGGAACGCGCCTGATTATCCCAGAGGTTTGACCCGCTCGCCGAAAATGGCCGATCCGACGCGGACATGGGTCGCGCCCAATGCGATGGCCTGCTCGAAATCACCACTCATACCCATCGACAACCCCCCAAGCCCGTTGCGTGCGGCAATTTTGGCCAAAAGCGCGAAATGAAGTGTGGGTTCTTCATCGACCGGCGGGATGCACATCAACCCACGCACCGGAAGGTCCAAAGACTGGCATTCCGCGATGAACCCGTCCGCGTCCGCAGGAAGAACGCCTGCTTTTTGCGCTTCTTCACCCGTATTGACTTGAATGAACAGGTCGGGGCAGCATCCCACCTCTTGCGCCAGCCGCGCCAGGGTTTTGGCCAGTTTGAGGCGATCGACAGAATGGATCGCATTACACAGTTCCATTGCCTGCCTGGCCTTGTTGGTCTGCAAAGGGCCGATGAGATGCAGATCGACAGCATCAAACTGCTCTTTGAAAGCGGGCCATTTGCTGGCCGCCTCCTGCACCCGGTTCTCACCAAAACACCTGTGCCCCTGTTCAAGAACAGCCTGAACCCGTTCGTTGGGCTGCACCTTGGACACGGCAATCAATTTTACCGAACCGGCCTGCCGTTGTGCTTTGGCTTCGGCTTTGGCGATACGCGCGGTGATCTCTTGCAACGACATGGGGCCCTCAATCTGTCTTTGGCGCAGAAAAACACCAAGTCAGCACAAAAGAAAAGGGCGAGTCAGAAGACCCGCCCTTAAACCTTACGGTTCAGATCAGCTTAGAAGTTGAACTGAGCACCGAAGTCAGCCTTCATAGTCGAGTCTGCGCAAGAGTCACAGTCGTTTACACCCAGACCACCGCGCAGCGATACACCGCCACCCAAGTCGTAGATCGCACCGATAGCAACCTGCTGAAGGTCAGCAGAGGCGTTACCGTCACCGTAGGTGAACAGCAGGGTGGTTGCAGCGCCCAAGTTGTAGGCAGCCGACAGACCCCATGCAGTACCGTCAGTCGCTGCAACCCCAGTTGAGTCGTCCGCGACAAACAGAGTACCCGAGAAGTCACCCCATTCGCCACCCAGGGTCAGAACGGTCAGGCTCGGATCGCTTACACCGGCAACACCCGCGTCGGTCTGACCATAGGCCACAGCGGCAGTGATGTTGTTGAAGGTGTAGGTTGCGCTGATGTCCCAGCGGTCTGCGTCAACGGTGGTCGAAGTTGTACCACCAGCTCCGATAACGGTAGCCTGTGCTTGGTCATAAGATGCGCCAAACGAGAAGTCGCCTACGGAGTACTGGAAGAACACAGCGTTCGCACCCGAACCGGTCGACGAGTACGCCAGGAAGTTATAGTTAACGCCCGAGTACTGACCAGCGAACAGTTCCAGACCTACTTCGTTGCCGTAGTAGTTTGCCAGGTTGTCAAACGAACCTGCGACGTTGCCCGCGTCAACACGCAGACCACCGTAGATGACCGAGAAGCGTGCGCCGTTCAGGCCGGCCGAGTTTGCTTCACCGTTGCTGGCGTCTTCGTCGGCCTGCAAACGAACACGGCCTTCAAAACGTACGCCGCCATCGGTTTCTGCGATGCCGTCGATGTTCAGACGGAAGCGCGATACCAGAATGACGTCGTCGGTTTGAGCGGTCGAGCTTGCCAGAACGTCGTCGGCTGTCCCGTTCAGGCCGTCGGCGCCAGGCCCACGAACGATGGTGGTTTCGCTACGATCTTCAGTGTAGCCAATACCAAAACGGCCATAACCGCTGAAGTTAACTTCAGCTGCTGCAACGCCTGCGGTCGCGATCAGCGCCGTCGATGCGAAGAGAACTTTTTTCATCTTGTTTCCCTCGGTTTCATTCAAAAGAGTTATCTACTCGACACATGCCTAGGCATATGTCTCAGCACGGACACCGTTTCGCTCTTTTTGCCCCTGTTGCGCAAGCTTGGCATAAACCCGGTCACGTCATTGGGGTCAGATTGGTGCAAGGATGCCACAGTTCCTTTTCGCCCGGATGCAGGTGATACACTTACATTTCAGAAGAATAGGCTTGTTGCAGCGAGGGTCCTTGGCTAGGAGTATGCCCTGAATACTGCACAACAAGTGAAACAGGACCTGCTGACAATGCGCCTGCCTACGATTTTGGGATTAATCATGCTGACCACCACTATTGCGGCATGCGGGCAGAATCGAACCACTTCGACATATTCCCCCAACCCCGCCAGCGGTAACTCCGATGAACGCGAATTGAACGATCCCGAACGTTCAACGTTGTGGGATATTTTTGACCGCAGCACGGCCGAGCAGACCACCAATGTAAACCGGTACCTGTGGGCAGCTTCTCTGGACATATTGAATTTCCTGCCTGTGCAGGAGGTCGATCCGTTTACAGGAGTGATCGTAACAGGTTACGGCACCCCTCCGGGTGGTGGCCGGTCATACAGGGCGACCGTACACGTCAGCGATCCGGCGCTTGCAGCCCGGTCTTTGTCCGTCGCCCTGCAATCCAGCGGTGGCGCCCCGGTAAGCGCGGCAACAACACGTGCCGTGGAGGATGCGATTCTGTCCCGCGCCCGTCAGCTGCGCATCGAGGACAACAAGTTCTAGCAACCCGCCGAAAATCACACTAATACCACGCCGGGTTCCTACCCGGCGTTTTCATTCACGAAGGACCGCACAATGTCGCGCTATTCGGCCACCGAAATCGAAGCAAAATGGCAAGAGGCCTGGGACAAGGCAGGAATCTTCGCCGCCAACCACAAGGCGGACAAGCCGAAATACTATGTGCTTGAGATGTTCCCCTACCCGTCCGGCCGAATCCATATGGGGCATGTGCGCAACTATACGATGGGCGACGTCATCGCGCGGCACAAGCTGGCCACCGGGCACAATGTTCTGCACCCAATGGGCTGGGACGCGTTCGGGATGCCGGCGGAAAACGCTGCCATGGCGATTGGCGGTCACCCTAAAGAGTGGACTTACGGCAATATCGCCGACATGCGCGCCCAGATGAAGCCGCTGGGCCTGTCGATCGACTGGTCCCGTGAATTCGCCACATGTGACCCGGAATATTATGGCCAGCAGCAGGCACTGTTCCTCGACATGCTCGAGGCCGGGCTGGTCTACCGCAAGAACGCCGTGGTGAACTGGGATCCGGTCGACATGACCGTTTTGGCCAATGAACAGGTGGAGAACGGGCGCGGATGGCGCTCGGGCGCGCTGGTGGAACGGCGCGAGCTGACACAGTGGTTCTTCAAAATCTCGGATTATTCCGAAGAACTGCTGGACGCTCTGGACACGCTGGAAAACTGGCCCGCCAAGGTTCGGCTGATGCAGGAAAACTGGATCGGCAAGTCGCGCGGCCTGCAATTCGGGTTCGAGCGCACGGATGGTGGGGAACCGATCACCGTCTACACAACGCGCCCCGACACGCTGCTGGGTGCGTCCTTCGTGGGGATCTCGCCCGATCATCCGATCGCCAAACAGCTTGAGGCCGAAAACCCAGAAGTTGCTGAATTCGTTGAGGAATGCCGCAAGGGCGGCACCACGGAAGAAGCCATCGAAACCGCGGAAAAGCTGGGCTTTGACACCGGTATCCGCGTCAAGCACCCGCTGGACCCGAACTGGGAACTGCCGGTCTGGATCGCCAATTTCATCTTGATGGATTATGGCACCGGCGCGATTTTTGCCTGCCCGGCCCATGACCAGCGCGACCTTGATTTCTGCCGCAAATACGATCTGCCCGTGGTCGATACGTTCTTTGCGCTGGACGACGACACGCCGGTCGACAAGATCGCCTTTGTCCCGCCAAAGACCGAAAAAGTCCGCTGGGTGACCCATTTCGCGGGCCTGACCGAAGCAACCGGCGAAGAAGCGATCAACGCCACCGTCGATTTTGCCGGAAAAGCCGGTTGGGGCGAAGGAGTAACCAAGTATCGTCTGCGTGACTGGGGCTTGAGCCGTCAGCGCTATTGGGGTTGTCCGATTCCTGTCGTTCACTGCGACGGCTGTGGTGTGGTCCCTGAAAAGAAAGAGAACCTGCCTGTTCGCCTGCCCGACGATGTCACATTCGACAAACCGGGAAATCCGCTGGATCGTCACCCGACGTGGCGCGACTGCGCTTGCCCGAATTGTGGTGCCCCCGCCCTGCGCGAGACCGACACGATGGACACGTTCGTCGATTCGTCATGGTATTTCGCCCGTTTCACCGCTCCACGTGCCGAAACCCCCACTGATCTGGCCGAGGCGGAATACTGGATGAATGTCGACCAGTATATCGGCGGTATCGAACACGCGATTCTGCACCTGCTGTATTCACGGTTCTTCGCACGCGCGATGAACATCACCGGGCATTTGCCGGACAAAGCCATCGAACCCTTCGACGCGCTGTTCACCCAAGGCATGGTCACGCATGAGATCTACCAAACCCGCGACGCCAATGGTCGCCCGGTCTATCACCTGCCCGAGGAGGTCACAGACGGTAAACTGGCCGACGGTACAGAGGTCGAGATCATCCCATCGGCCAAAATGTCAAAGTCCAAGAAGAACGTGGTCGACCCGGTCAGCATCATCTCGGCCTTCGGTGCCGACACAGCCCGCTGGTTCGTTCTATCCGATTCGCCGCCCGAACGGGATGTGGAATGGACCGCTGCGGGGGCTGAGGCCGCGTACAAGCACCTCAACCGTGTTTGGAACCTCTGTGACAAGATCGGTGCCATGGACCCGAACGCCACGGGCGAAGGGGATGAGGATCTGCTGCGCGAGATGCACAAAACCATCCGCGACGTGACATTGGGTGTTGAAAGCTTTGGCTTCAATGCAGCCATCGCCAAGCTTTATGCCTTCACCAACACCCTGGCAAAATCCAAGGCAGGTGCTGCGGCCCAAAAGCAGGCCATCAAAACGCTGGCACAGCTGATGTCGCCGATGACACCACATCTGGCGGAAGATATTTGGGCCCATCAGGGCGCCGAAGGCCTTGTGGCCGTTGCGCCATGGCCCGTCGCCGACGAGGCGATGCTAGTCGATGACACCGTCACCTTGCCGATTCAGATCAACGGCAAGCGTCGCGCGGAAATCAGCGTGGCCAAAGATCTGGACAAAGCTGAGGTTGAAAAAATCGCGCTCAGCACCGAAGCTGTCCAAAAGGCGCTGGAAGGTAACGCGCCGAAGAAAGTGATCGTAGTTCCGGGCCGAATTGTGAATGTCGTCGTTTGATCGCAGAACCTTTTTACTGATGCCGCTGGCGCTGGTCGCCTGCGGCTTTGAGCCTGTCTATGCACCTGGTGGATCGGGTTCGGCCTTGTACGGCCGTGTCGAAGTGTCCGCCCCCAACACCGTGGAAAGCTATTTGCTGGTCCAAAATCTGGAACAGCAACTGGGACGAAGCGCCGGGTCGGTCAACGACTACAAGCTGGATGTTCAGGTTTCGACCGTAACACGGGGCGCCGCAATCACCACAACCAACGAAACGCAACGCTACACCATCGACGGAAGCGCGCAGTATGCCCTGCGGTCCAACGCAACCGGTCAGATCATCGCCTCGGGCTCGGTGGCGGACTTTGTGTCTTATTCTGCCGCAGGGTCGACCGTTTCCACGTTGGCGGATGAGCGCGATGCCAAGGAACGACTGATGGTGATTCTGTCGAGTCAGATCATGAATCGTCTTTACGCCACACCGGACCTGGCCGCATGAAGCTGAGCCCGCGTGAGGCTGACGGATATTTTGCCAAGCCGGACGCGGACAAGACCGGGCTGCTTATCTATGGCGCGGATGCGATGCGGGTTGCGCTCAAGCGGCAACAGGTGCTGGCCGCTCTGCTTGGCCCCGAAGCCGAAGAAGAAATGCGTCTGACCCGTCTGCCGGGGGGCGATCTGCGTGGTGATCCCGCTCTGCTGCTGGACGCAGTCAAGGCGGTCGGCTTCTTTCCCGGCCCACGTGCCGTTTTCGTGGAAGATGCAACTGAAACCGCAGCGCCTGCGATTCTGGCCGCGCTCGAAGACTGGGCCCCCGGAGATGCCCAGATCATGGTGACCGCAGGGCAATTGAAACCCAGCTCGAAAATCCGCAAGGCGTTCGAAGGCCACCCTGCCGCCTATGCGGTTGGTATTTATGACGACCCGCCCTCACGCGCCGAAGTGGAACGGGTTCTTGCCGAGTCGGGTATAAAAAACGTGCCCCGAGATGTCATGTCTGCAATCAGCGAGTTGGCCGTCAGCCTCAGCCCCGGTGATTTCGCGCAAACGATTGAAAAACTGTCACTTTACAAGCGTGATGACAGCTCTGACTTGACAGTCGAAGATATCGAGGCCTGCGCTCCTCGCTCGACCGAGGCGGCGCTGGATGACGTTCTCAACGTCGTGGCCGAGGGCCGCGCGGGTGAGATCGGGCCGCTGATTCGGAGGTTGCAGGCGCAAGGCACCAACGGCGTGACACTGTGCATCGGGGCGACGCGGCATTTTCGGACACTCTATGCCTGCGCGTCCGATCCCGGTGGTGCCGCGCAGGGCATCGGCAAGCTGCGTCCGCCGGTTTACGGCAAACGGCGCGACCGCATCCTGCGGCAGGCACAGGGTTGGGGGGCGGCCAAGCTGCAAACCGCGCTGACGGTTCTGACGGATACGGATTTGTCGCTGCGGTCCGCCGGGCAAACAGCCCCTGCCATGGCGCTGGTGGAACGCGCGATGATCCGTTTGGCGATGTTGGCGCGATCCCGCTAAATCACTTGGCCGTTTCAAGCCAATCTGCGGCGGCCTGACCGGCCCAGCACCCAGTAGCAAAGCAAGCCGTGAGCAGATATCCCCCGGTTGGGGCCTCCCAATCCAGCATTTCACCGGTGCAGAACACACCCGGCAGGGCCGTCAGCATCAGCCCGTCATCCAGCGCTGTCCGTTTCACACCACCTGCGGTCGAAATGGCTTCATCCATCGGGCGAAGTCCGGCATGCCGGATTGGCAGCTTTTTCAACATGCTCACTTGCACGGATTGAGAGTGGCCGCCGCGTTTTGCCATTTCATGAAACAGGGCGATTTTCTGAGCGGACAGGTTCAGCGACTTTCTCATCCACTGGGATAACGTTGTTTTCGACCGTTTTGCAGAAAACCGCGCCAGCAGAACCTGTCGGTCCAGATCGGGCATCAGATCAACAAACAAAGGCTTCCCCGCACGCAAGCCCGGTGTCAGAGAATAAAGCCCGCCGCCCTCCAGACCGGTCTCGGAAATCGCTGCCTCCCCTCGACTCTCAAGATCGCCTGCAATCCATCGGACCGATTTCAATGCGGCCCCGAAATGAGGCTGCATATGAGAGCTCCAATCGACTGAAATAGCTGAGTTCGCAGGTTCAAACGGAGCCAGAGCCACACCTCTACTGCCCAATATCTGCGCCCAGTGACCGTCCGAGCCAAGGCGGGCCCAGCTTGCGCCGCCCAGTGCCAGCACGGTGACATCCGCTGAGATACTGCGCCGCCCGTCCGGGGTGTCAAACAACAGCGCTTCACCGTCCCAGCCGGTCCAACGCCAGCGGGTCCTGACCTCGAACCTGGACTCGCCCAACCGTGCCAGCCAGGCCCGCAACAAAGGCGAGGCCTTCATGGATTCAGGAAATACACGCCCCGTCGAGCCGACAAACAGCGTCTGACCCAGATCACGCGCCCAGCGCTGCACCGCCTCGGCATCAAAGGCTGAAATGATCGGGCGCAACCAATCCGCCGCCACACCATAGGCGCGGATCAGGTCATCAAGCTGCTCGTCCTTGGTCAGGTTCAGACCCGACTTCCCGGCCATCAGGAACTTGCGCGCGACCGAAGGTTTGGCCTCGGCCACCAATACGGAATGCCCGGCTGCTGCCAGTTGCTCGGCTGCCATCAACCCGGCGGGGCCTGCTCCGATCACCACTGCCTGCGCCATTCGCACCCTCTTGCCTTCGCCCATCACAGGCGCAAGTTTCATATCGTCATGACGAACAGCGATCCGATCTGCCCGCTTTGCGGCCGCCCGATCCCCGACGGGGGTGGCAGCCTGCATCATCTGATCCCAAAACTCAAAGGAGGCAAGGGCGGACCGACCGTTATGCTGCATCAGATCTGCCACAAAGAGGTGCACGCCACCCTGACCGAAGCCGAACTGGCGCGCAGTTTCAACACGGTCGAGGCCTTGCGTGCGCATCCAAGGCTTGAGAAATTTCTGATCTGGGTTCGCAAACGCCCACCCGGGTTTCGTTCGAAAGTTCCGGGCAAGCGGCGCGGGAGGTGATCAGCCCGGCAGGATCGGGTCGCCGAAAGTATCTGTCAGTGGTTCGGACAGACCTTCGATCTCGATACCCAGAAAGTCCGGCACATGCGCGAATTGTGCGCCCGCAATATGCTGGAATTCCATCGTCGTATAGGCGCGTTTCCACAGCCATTCGCGGTTTTCAACAGCCCAAAGATCAGGATTGGGAGGGGTTTCGTCCATAAAGGCATAGAAATGCAGATCGAAGCCGTAGGGGGCGACCTCCTGCATCGACAACAACGACATGCCCTGGGCACGCCAGAACGCGTCTTCGACGGCAATATCGCCGGTTCGAAGGGTAATCTGGCCGATCCGAGCCTGCGCAAAGGGCGCGTCGGGGTCCGCCGCATGCGGCGGTCGGTTGCCTTCGAAATCATGTTGCAGCAGTTCGATGACGAACCCTTCGGGATCCGCAAGATGGCACATGTAGCCGATTTCCAGAAACTGGTTCGGCGCGCTCACTGGAACGTCAAACCTGCGCAGATGAGCCGCGGCAAGATCGACATCCGGTACAGTGATTCCTATCTTCCAGTACCGCTGCCCCTTGTCATGGGTGTACCCTCCTCCACCCGGCAGCAACAAAATGTCTGCGTCTGCGCCGTCATAGCCGACACGACGGTCGGTTTCTGCTTCGCGAACGGACATGCCCAGAACGTCGCGATAAAACGTGGCCAGCCGATCCGGATCAGCGACCCGCACGCGTAGTGCAGACAGCCTCATGAGCACAACCTTGCGATTCCCGCTGCGATCTCGGGGGCGGCGTTCACGCTGTCGGCCACCAGATCGCGTGCGGCTTGCATCAGGTGATCGGGGTCGACAATCCGGTCCACCAGGCCAAATTCATACGCTTCCTGCGCGGTGATTTTCTGACCGGCCACAAGAATCAACTTTGTCCTTGCCGGTCCGACCAGAGCCGCCAGCCGCGCGGGGTCGGACGGTTGTGGCAGAAACCCCAGCTTCATCACCGGATAGAAGAACTTGGCCGACGGCACGGCAATGCGCAGATCACAGGCCAGTGCCATACCATTGGCCCCGCCGGCCAAGGTGCCGTTCAGTGCGGCGACGGTCAGACAGGGCAGCGCGGCAATGGCGCCAGACAGTCTTTCCCAGACATCCGACCTGGCCAGACCGGCGCGTGCCTCGTCCAGATCCGCCCCGGCGCTGAACACTTTGCCCGCGCCGGTCAGGATCAACGCCTTCGCGTCTTTCGCAGACTCGGCAATCTCGGCCAGTTCTGACAGCATGGCCCCCGTCAGGGCGTTTGCTTTGTCAGGGTTATTGATCGTGACAATCCAGAGGCCGTCCTCTTTGGTCAATTCGATCATATCAGCCCGGCCCGCTTGCGAATGTCATCAAGCCGCAGCGAAATTTCAGTGCCAAGGAATTCATCTGCATCATCGGAGCACATCCACAGCAGCGCCCGTGCGGGCCAATCTGCGGGGATGTGGACATCCCAGTCCAGCTGACTGACGGGATTGATGCCGCTGGCCTTGATCGAACGCTGCATTTCGGTGGCCACCGTCCCCGGTGAAAGACCCATGGCGCGAATACCATTATGGGCTTCTTCCAGATGCAGGCATTCCGTGAGCATCTTGGCCCCGGCCTTCGAGGCGCAATAATGGCTCCAGGCTTCGACCGGGTTCGACGCTGCACCGGACGAGATCGTAAGAATACTCCCCCCTCCAGCGGCCCGCATCACCGGCAACGCCGCGCGCATCCCGTAGAAAATGCCTTTCAGGTTGATGTCGATGGCCTTGCTCCACGCCGCTGTATCAGCGTTCGAGAGATGAAAGATCGGATCGATCACACCCGCATTGCCGATCAGAACATCCAGCCCACCGAACCGGTCCACGCATGTGGCCACGGCTTGCTCGACCTGCGCGAAATCGCTGACGTCACAGGCCAGTGCGATGGCCTGATTGCCCAATTCTGCGGCCAGCGCGTCAATTTGATCATGGCTGCGGGCCACCAATGCGACATTGGCACCAGCTGCGGCAAAAACGCGCCCTGCCTCGGCCCCAATTCCACGGCTGGCCCCGGTTATGAGAACAGTTTTTTCCTGCATTTGCCCCTCCTCACGCATTGCAATCTCTGTCGGCTACAGCCGTAACGCGGAAACGGGGAAAGGGTCCAGCCCTTGCCCCCTTGACGATACCGGCTGCAAACCCGACCATGCGCCACAAATTGATCAAGAAGGGTTACCTTATGTCCGTTTTCCTTCGCCGCAGTTGCGGCGCTGCTCTGGCTTATGCCGTTGCCGCCCAAGGGGCGTTTGCCGACCTGTCAGCCAATGATGTCTGGTCCGACTGGCAGAGTTATTTCACCTCGATGGGTTACACCATCACAGGGGACGAAAGCACCGCAGGCGACGTTACCACAATTTCAAACATGACGCTTTCAGTGGCCTTTCCCGAAGAGGAAGGGCAGTTTCGGATGGTCATGCCAGAAATGACACTGACCGAAAATGATGACGGGACCGTTACCATTGGACTGCCGGAAAGCTTTCCCATGGAAGTCACCGGACAGGCCGAAGATGAAGATTTTGCGGCCACCGTCACCTATTCCCACAGCCAACTGAACATGGTCGTTTCAGGCACGCCAGAAGACATGACCTATGATTACACGGCTGACCAGCTGGGGGTGAAACTGGACTCGATTGAGGTCGACGGCCAGCCTTTGCCGAATGAAGTCTTTGGCATAAATGCCGAAGCAAGCGATCTGTCCGGCAGCTCGCGGATGCAGATCGGCGATAATCGCAATATCAGCCAGACCTTCAACGCAGCCACTTTAACCTATGATTTGAACTTTCAGGATCCTGAAAGCGGCGAAAACGGGCTGATCAACGGTCAACTGGATCAACTGGCATTTGAAGGCAACAACGTGATCCCCCCGGATTTTGACTTTTCGGACCCAGAAGCCTTTTACAAGGCTGGTTTCTCGTTTGACGGCACCTTCACCTATGCTTCCGGCAGCACTGATCTGAGCGGGACCAGCGAAGGTCAGGCGTTCTCGGTGAACAGCACATCCGAAGGCGGGCGATTTGCAGCCAGCATCGATGCAGAGCGTATCGTCTATGACATTGACCAGAACAGCACGAAGATGGCCGTTACCACGGCGGGCTTGCCGTTCCCGATCGAGCTTTCGATGGCCAAGGCTGGCCTGAACTTCGAATTCCCCATCCAGCAATCGGACGAAGTTCAACCCTTCGGCTTTGGGCTGAACCTGACTGATTTCACCATGTCGGACATATTGTGGGGCATTTTCGATCCTGCGGGCGCACTGCCGCGTGATCCTGCGACGATTGCGTTGGATGCGACGGGTACTGCGAAAGTGCTGATGAACATATTCGATCCTGAAATCGACGTCGAATCCGACGAAGCGCCGGGAGAACTGCACTCGTTGAAGATCAACGACCTGCTGGTTTCGCTGGTTGGCGCCAAACTGACCGGTGACGGTGATTTTGCTTTCGACAACACCAATACCGAAGAGTTTGATGGCCTGCCCAGCCCAAGCGGCGTGGCGAACCTGCAACTGGTTGGAGCCAACCAGTTGATCGATACCCTGATCGGCATGGGAATCATCTCGGACGAAGACGCGCTGGGTGCCCGTATGATGATGGGTCTGATGGCTGTTCCGGGCGAAGAACCGGACACTCTGAACTCGAAGATCGAGTTCACCGAAGACGGTCAGATTCTGGCGAATGGTCAGCGTATCAAGTGACAATCAAAGGAAAGGGCCGCGCAACATGCGGCCCTTTCTCCGTCCAGCCGACCCTTGCACAAACCTCTGAAACGGCACGGGTTCACCGCGATCCTCAACATACAATCTGGTCACAGGTCTTGCGAGACGGGCAGTCCAAGGCTAGGTCCTTGGCAACCAACCCGGAGGCCTCATGACCCGCACACCAGAAGAAATCAGCCAGCACTTGCTTGACGCGGCCCGCAAGGCAGGCGCGGACGCGGCGGATGCCATCGTTCTCGACGGATCCTCTGTTTCGGTCGAAGTGCGGGGCGGGGCGCTGGAACATGCCGAACGCTCGGAAGGCACTGATTTGGGATTGCGGGTGTTTCTGGGCAAACGATCTGCCATTGTGTCCAGTTCCGACAGCCGGCCGGATACCTTGCGTGCAATGGCAGAACGAGCCGTTGCGATGGCCAAGGAAGCCCCCGAAGATCCGTTTTCCGGGCTGGCTGACAAGGACCAGCTGGTCACAGACTGGGACATAGAGTCACTGGAATTGACAGACTCTGCCCCGGCCCCGTCTGCCGAAGCCCTGATGCAGGACGCTCTGACGGCCGAGACCGCAGCGCTGGCCGTTACCGGTGTTACCCAAGTGTCAGATGCGGCTGCAAGCTATGGAACCCACCGTGTGCATCTGGCCGCCACAAACGGGTTTACCGGCGGATATGAACGCAGTAACCGGTCGATATCCTGTGTTGCGATCTCGGGCGAAGGCACCGGGATGGAACGGGACTATGACGGCGACAGCCGGACGTTCCAATCCGACTTGCGCAGCGCGGATGAGATCGGTCGCACCGCAGGCGAACGCGCCGTGCAACAGGTTGGTGCGCGCAAACCTGAAACGGGTAATTTTCCCGTGCTCTTTGACGAACGAATCTCATCTTCGCTCATCGGCCACCTTCTGGCCGCCAGCAATGGTGCGGCAATTGCGCGGGGCGCATCCTGGCTCAAGGATTGTCTGGGGCAGGACGTTCTGCCAGTGCACCTGTCTCTGATCGAAGACCCGCATCGGCCACGCATCTCGGGCTCGCGCCCTTTTGATGCCGAGGGTTTGCCGACACAACGCCGGGCAATCGTGGAAAACGGCGTCCTGACCGGGTGGACGCTGGACCTGTCAAGCGGGCGAAAACTGGATATGGCGTCCACGGGTAACGCTGCACGCGGGGTCTCGGGCCCGCCTTCTCCCAGCAACTGGAACCTGAGTCTGACACAAGGCGATCACAGCCGTGCCGATCTGCTGCGCGATATGGGAACCGGGTTGTTGGTCACATCCATGATCGGATCGACGATCAACCCCAATACCGGTGACTATTCCCGGGGTGCATCCGGGTTCTGGGTCGAGAGTGGCGAGATCACGCATCCGGTCAATGAATGCACCATCGCGGGCAATCTACGGGACATGCTGCGCAGGATCATTCCGGCGAATGATGCCCGCCCGTATCTGTCGCGCGTGGTTCCGTCGCTTCTGATCGAAGGAATGACACTTGCCGGCAACTGACCTGCCCCTGCTGATCGAGGCGGCGTTGGAGGCCGGCAAGATCGCCACACGCTATTCCGGCACGCAAGCACAGCGCTGGGACAAGCCTGACGGCGCCGGGCCAGTGACCGAAGCGGATCTTGCTGTCAACACGATGCTGGAGGAGCGGTTGTGTTCAGCGCGGCCGGGCTATGGCTGGCTCAGTGAGGAATCCGAAGACTCACCCGACCGGCTGAACCGCAGCAACACTTTCATCATCGATCCGATCGACGGCACCCGAAGCTTTGCAGAAGGCGCGCGCACCTGGGCACATTCCATAGCCGTCGCCGATGACGGCGTGGTGACGGCGGCGGTCACTTACCTGCCGATGCGGGATTTGCTGTACACGGCGGCACAGGGTCAGGGCGCGACTCTCAATGGTGAGACGATCACGACCTCCGTTACCGCAGAGCTTTTGCAATCAGAAATTCTGGCCGCCAAGCCAAACCTTGACGCTCGGAATTGGCGCAACGCGCAGGCACCAGAGTTCGAACGCGCGTACCGCCCTTCGCTTGCCTATCGCATGGCTTTGGTTGCACAGGGACGGTTCGATGGCATGCTGACCCTTCGCCCCAGTTGGGAATGGGACATTGCCGCAGGCGACCTGATCATTCAAGAGGCAGGCGGAATCTGTTCGGACCGTACGGGTCAAAAGCTGATCTTCAACAATGCGCACCCCAGGCTGAACGGCGTGATCGCAGCCAGCACCGCGATTCACCAGCAACTGTCCGCATTGCTGGACCCGGCCGGGCCGGGAATCGGAACATGAGCAAACCGCGCTCGCTCAGCCTGGCCGCCTACAGGGTGTTGTCATGGGGCATGCGCAACGGGGTTGCGCCGCAATCCAACATGCCGCGCCCCGAAGGAGAGTTGGTATGGATACAGGTTGCCACTCCGGATCGACTGCGGGCTGTGACCGACTTCTGCCGTCGGTTGCTGCAAGTCAGGGCCAATCTGAATTTCCTGCTCACAGCCCCCCCGGATGAGGATTTGTCCAACTGGCCGGATTGCAAGTTCCCTTTGATCAACTTGCCGCAGGAACAGAGTGGAGCAGCCCGCGAGTTTGTCGAATACTGGCGTCCGAACATGGGGGTGTGGGTCGGTGGCGACCTGATGCCCAACATCATCACGCGCGCTGACGAACAGGCGATCCCGCTGGTCTTGTTCGACGCTCAGTTCAGCGTCACACTGTCCCGAAACGCCCGTTGGCTGCCGGACATCACACGGGTGACCTTTGACTGTTTCCGCAAGATTCTTACGCCATCCGCCGAGACGGCGCGGCAGATCCGCCGTCTCGGCATTCAATCCGGAAAAGTTGCGGAATCACCGCCTTTGCGGATCAGCCCCGACCCCCGGCCCTGGCCGGAAGACGAGCTTATTGAAACCACTCACACGCTTGCGGGGCGCCCGGTTTGGTTGGCGGCATGGGTTCAGGACAAGGAATTTATCTCGGTCCTGACAGCCCACCGTCAGGCGCTGCGGATGCTGCATCGGCTGGTTCTGGTGCTGCACGTCGCAGATGAGCCGGAAGTGATGCCGTTAAGGCGGCGATTGGAATCGATGGACCTGCGCTGCGTCAATTGGGATGAAGGGGATCTGATTGAAGATACCACTCAGGTGGTCCTGACATCGGACCCCGAAAATCTGGGCCTGTGGCATCGCATGGCAGCAGTGACCTTCATGGGCAGTTCGCTTGAACGCGGAGCGGGCGGTCAAGACCCGTCCGAAGCAATCGCGCTGGGGTCTGCGATCATGTTCGGACCGCATGTGCATCGACATCAGGAATTCTATTCCAGCCTGCGGCAAGTGAACGCTGCCAAGGAGGTAAAAACGGCGACCGAACTGGGCGACGCCGTTGTGCAGCTTCTGGCCCCGGATCGAGCGGCCGACATGGCGTTGGCGGGATGGCAATTGTTAACCGAAGGCGCACCACAGGCTGACGCCCTGATCGAATTGGTGCAGGATATTCTGGATCAACGGAGTGCGGATCATGCGGGCACCTGATTTCTGGAACACGACCCCGGACCAACCGGATCTGAGGGCGCGTCTGCTGGCGCCTTTTGGACGCCTTTATGCAGCGGCAACCGCGCGAAGGATCGCCTCGGAGACCGGTGAAAAACCCAGTGTGCCAGTGATCTGTATCGGCAACCTCAATGCCGGTGGAACCGGGAAGACGCCCACGGTGATCTGGACTCTCGAACAACTTAGAAATGGCTGGCATGAACCACATGTCGTCACGCGGGGGCACGGAGGCTCTTTGGAGGGGCCGGTGCGGGTTGATCCGGCCAAGCACACTGCTGCCGAAGTTGGGGACGAGCCGCTGCTTCTGGCGATGTTCGCCGAAGTCTGGGTTGCCAAAGATCGGGCGGCAGGCGCACGCGCAGCTGCCGGGGCCGGGGCCTCGGTAATTGTTCTGGATGACGGCTTTCAGAATCCCTCAGTTGCCAAGGATTTCTCGATCATTGTTGTGGATGCACAACGCGGGTTCGGAAACGGCTTGTGTCTGCCTGCCGGTCCGCTGCGGGAACCGGTCGACATCGGGTTGAAACGGGCCGACCTTGTGTTGTCTCTGGGCGATGAGGCTGCACAACAGGCTTTCACTGATCAGTGGGGCGACAAGTTGTCCGTTCCCCATGTCACTGGTGCAATCGAACCCCTGAAAACAGGCATGGACTGGACCGGAACACGCGGTCTGGCATTTGCCGGTATCGGCCATCCCGAGAAATTCTTCAAAACCCTGCGGCAGCTAGGCGTGGAGCTGGTCCGCGCCGAAGCTCTGGACGATCACCAGCCCTTGACTCAGGCCCTGATGACCCGACTGGAAAACGAGGCGCGCCAGCTAGGTGCTCAGATGATCACAACTGAGAAAGATGCCGTACGCCTGCCTCCGGCCTTTCGGAGCAAAGTTATCACTCTGCCCGTTCGATTGTATATTGGCCAAGCTGACGAGGTCAGGGAAATGCTGCTGAACGCAGCACCTTCACCAAAATAGGCCCGGTCGGCCCAGACAGGGCCAACCGAAAAAGGGTGGTTAGCCACCCAATTCGTCTTCGATCAGCTTTTTGAAGTCAGCGTAGGACTGGTTGTCGACTTTCTTGCCGTTCACAAGGAACGACGGAGTCGCCTGGATGCCATCACGTTCGGCGTTTTCCTGATACCACGCAGCCAATGTCCGCGCCTTGGTGCCATCTTGCAGGCAAGCCTCGAGCTGGTCGCCATCGATACCGGCCAGACGACCGATCTTGCGCAGCTCGTCCACGATCTCGGCCGGACCACCAGCACGTGACCATTCGGCTTGCCCTTCGTAGATCAGGTCTGTGATACCGAAGAACTTCTCGGGGCCGGCGCAGCGGGCCACCATCGATGCCCAAAGGCCGTAGCGGTCAAAATAGACTTCACGGTAGGTAAATTTGACCTTGCCGGTGTCGATGAAGTCTTTCTTGAGTTGCTTATAGGCGCCTGTGTGGAAATTTGCGCAATGCGGGCAGGTATAGGATGCATATTCGATGATTTCGACAGGCGCATCCTCAGCGCCCTGGACCATATCGACGATCGTCGAAGTATCCAGGTCTGCCTCCTGCGCTTCGGCAGCACTGACCAGCGGAAAGGTGACGTTGGTGTTCGACTGTGTCAGCCAATAGCCGCCAGCGGCTACGGCGACAGCCGCACAGATTACGGTTGCAATACGGCTCATTCTCAGCCCTTTCTTAGCGTTTCTGTTTGGATAAAACGTTGCGCCCGAGACGTTCAAGGGCCGCGCGCAAATCTTCATCATTTACATTGCGTGACACTTTGTCAGCCTCGGCGGCAATGTCAGGCGCAATCTTGGGTTTAGCCTGCTTCGGCTTGTGGTCGAAACTGGCCTGCCCTTCGGCAAATCCGGTCGGAGCGGTCTGGGTAATGCGGACGCGGCTGATGGCGTTATAGCCATAGACCGCATTCACCTTGCCGCGAAGCTGTTCCTTCTGCATTTCCAGCATCGGAGCCTGTGGTCCGGTCGTCAAAACGGTCAGGGTCGCACCAAAACCGCCCTTGCCATAACCCACTTTGACCGGGCGTGCGATGGCGGCGATTTCCTGGCCGACGATCTCGGCCCAATGGGTCAAAAGCCGAGAGACGGCAAAACCCCGGCTTTCCCCGGCGCGCCTGATCTGATCGTTCAGCAAGGACGCGGTGCGTTTGAACCCACGGGTCGAAGAACGTCTGCGTTGCATCTGGTTTCCAGCTCCTACACCTCTATTGTACTGAGCAGGGCACCGGGTGCCAGAGAAACCCGACAGGGAGATGGATAAAACTTGCGTGACTCTGCTGAATTGACCGTCAGTGATGCGTTGCTGGAGTGGTACGACCGCCACGCCCGCGAAATGCCATGGCGCACGGGTCCGGCGGATCGCGCCGCCGGCATACGTCCGGACCCGTATCGGGTCTGGTTGTCCGAAGTGATGCTACAGCAAACAACAGTTGCGGCGGTGCGTGACTATTTCCTGCGTTTCACCACCCGTTGGCCCACGGTTCAGGCCCTGGCCGCCGCACCGGACGAACAGATCATGGGCGAATGGGCCGGGCTTGGCTACTACGCTCGCGCCCGCAATCTGTTGAAATGCGCGCGTGCTGTCACGCAGGATCACGATGGCCGGTTTCCCGACAACTTTGAAGCCCTGCTGGAACTACCCGGTATTGGCCCCTATACAGCGGCTGCGATCTCGGCCATTGCATTCGATCAGCCCGAAACCGTGCTGGACGGAAACGTCGAACGGGTCATGGCCCGGTTCTATGACATTCACGACCCGTTGCCCGGCTCCAAACCCGTGCTGAAAGAAAAAGCTTCGGCTCTGACTCCGACCTCACGCCCTGGCGATTACGCGCAGGCGGTTATGGACTTGGGGGCCACCATCTGCACGCCGAAGTCACCGGCTTGCGGCATCTGCCCCCTGCGTGAACCCTGCCAGAGTCGCGTCGCAGGAACCCAAGCCGACCTGCCAAGAAAAACACCCAAAAAACCCAAGCCAACCCGCTATGGGCACGTGTATGTCGCGCGTATGGCAGACGGTGCCATGGTGCTGGAACGCCGGCCTGACAAAGGTCTGCTGGGCGGAATGCTGGGTTGGCCCGGATCAGAATGGAACGATGACCCCACCGAACGTGCCCCGTTCCCTGCGACATGGAAAGTCTTGCCGGGCGAAGTGCGCCACACGTTTACACATTTCCACCTGATTCTGCGGATCTGGAGCACGGATGCCGTCCCTCGGGACGTACCCAAACATCTGACCGTAGTAGACAAGCACAGCTTCAGACCCAGCGACCTGCCAACAGTGATGCGAAAGGTCTTTGATCTGTGGAGAGGACAATAAGTCCGCTGTGCAAGTCTTCGGGTCATGGCTAGGGTATGCCCATAAAGTCGGAGCAGAAAAGATGATCGCAACAGGCACATTGTCCCGCTGGCAATCTGCATCCCCTTTCTGGGTGTCGCTGCTGTTGGTTCCGCTGGTCTGGTTTTCAGCTGCTACCGGCGGATGGTCACTGCTGCTGGTTCCTGCCGCAACCTGGTGGGCCTTTGCAGTGATGGACCGGATCACCGGGCTCAACACTCAAAACGCCGACCCCGAGGCACCTGACACGGCGCTGCAATGGTACATTTTGCTGACAAAACTCTGGGTCCCGATCCAGTTCATCACCCTTTTTGGTCTGATCTGGTACGCAACCCACAACACCCATCTGTCAACGCTTGAGAAAATCGGCCTCTTCTTTGGCATGGGCGTCATTTCGGGCACGATTGGGATTAATTACAGCCACGAGTTGATGCACCAGAAAAGCCGCTTGGAACGCTGGCTGGGTGACATCCTTCTTGCCATGGTGCTGTATTCTCATTTTCGGTCCGAGCACCTGTTGGTCCATCACCGCCATGTCGGCACCCCGCGCGATCCGGTAACGGCGCGCTACAACGAAGGGTTTCATCGCTTCTATCCCCGCGTTCTGTGGCAATGCTGGGCTTCGGCCTTCAGCGCCGAGCGCGACAAGCTAACCCGCGTCGACAGACCGTGGACAGATCGATCAAACCCGTTCTGGCGGTACTGGGCGCTGCAGGGTGGGATGCTGGTACTGGCCGGCCTGATCGGAGGATGGTCCGGCGTGGCGCTGTTTCTGCTACAGGCTGGTGTCGCGATCTGGCAGCTCGAGCTGGTCAACTACGTGGAACATTACGGCCTGACCCGAAAACACCTGGGCGACGGACGGTACGAGCATGTCCTGCCACGCCATTCGTGGAATGCCTCGCAGAAAGCGTCGAACTGGTTGCTGATCAACCTTCAGCGCCATTCGGACCACCATTACAAACCCAACCGCCGGTTTCCGCTGCTGCAACATCACGCGTCAGACACAGCCCCGCAATTACCTTATGGCTATCCCGTCATGACCGTGGCCGCGATGATCCCTCCGCTGTGGCGGCGGGTCATGAACCCGCGCGTTCGCGCGTGGCGACGCCACTATTATCCCGAGATCACCGACTGGCACCCCTACAACAAATCTCTGAACCCCATGCCCAAAGCGTGACCGCAGCGCGCACAGGCGCGCTGCTTGGCCCAACTGTCTGCACCGCATCCTCGATGCGGTTCTGACGGGCGGGAGGACTTCAGCTTTTCATCACCCAGACATCCATAGGTGCCTCGACCCCTCGAACGGATTGGTCGCGATAGGCGACAAAACCGGCCATGGCCTCCGACATCGACTGGTTTTCTTCCGCAACTCGCAGGCGCACGGCATCACTGACAATGACACGCGCCTTGAAATCTCGCGTCAGCGCTTCAAGTTTGGCAGCCACATTGACCGCATCGCCAATCACCGCGAATTCCAACCGGTTGGCACCGATGTCCCCAAGTACGACCGAGCCGTAATGCACCCCAACGCCGACATGGATTTCGGGCTCTCCGGCCCTGCGGCGTTCCAGATTCCAACGGTCGATTCCACCCACCATCGCACGGGCGCAGTCCAGGGCATTGCTCGCGTCCAGAGGCGTTGGCACCGGCGTGCCAAAGGTCGCCATCAAACCGTCGCCCAGATATTTGTCCAATGTCCCATGGTGCCGGAATACCTCGGTTTCCATACGGGCATGAAACCCGCGCAGCACCTCGATCACCTCATAGGGATCCCGTCCGGCGGCGTATTTGGTGAACCCGACAATATCGATGAACAGAACGGCCACATCCGCTTTACGGACTTGTTTCAGCGGTTCATCGTTCTGACTGAGCTCATCTACCACATTGGGCGAGAAATACCGTGACAGATTGGCCCGTTCCCTTTCCAGCCCCGCGTTGTTCATCAACAATTGATTGAGTCGCCGCATCGAGATGCCCAGCGTTACTGCAACCATCATGAACACGATAACCTGCTGAATACGTTGAGGGATCATGAAACTGTTGGGATCCAACAGCTCGGCGACATCCGGGTAGCCCTGCAACGCCTCTGCAACCTTTTCGCTGATCTCCGGAATAGGCGTGGCCACCCACCAGGCGACGATCCAACCGATCGTCCACATCATTGCCGTCCACGAACCGATGGCAATCACCGTACGCCAGGAATAAGCCAAGGTTCCAGCCGCCAGAATGACGAAAAAATACTGAAAATTGTCAAACCGATATTGCATGGCCAGCGGCCGGACATCATCGCTGAACGGGTTGGGCACGATCATCCCAAGGGTCATGATCAACAGATCAACAAAGATCAAAAGAAGCTCGACCCGGGATTGCCCCACCCGGCCCGCGCTACGGATCAGCCATCCATTGGCACAGATCAGCAGCAGGATGAAATGATACCACAGCACATCCCATTGCGGGTTCAGAAAAATAAGCAGAGCCCCGGTCAGGGCCATGGCCACCCAGCGCGCGCGCACAGCCAGTTCAAGCCCTTCGCGCTTGTGCCGCTCTAACGCGGCTTCGGTGTATTTGTTGTCCAGATCGAACGTGTCAGATTCCGTGAAAAACAGACTGCGGCGGGGCTGCGCGGTTGTCTCGGTCATGGCCGTGATCTTTCTTGCAGTGTCAGGGTTGTCTTCATGCAATCACTGTTGATCCAAAAACAAAAGACCCCGCCGTAGGATCGGCGGGGCAAGGCGTAGTGCCTTGTGTCAGGCCACAGGCACCGGCGGTGTTCTTGAAATCAGTTCATCTCGGCCCGGATCTGCTGACGCAAGACATCGATCGGAACCGTTTTGCCGTCGCGCTTGAAGCACCAATAGGTCCAGCCATTGCAGGACGGCGCATTTTCCAGATGAGCGCCTACCTGATGAATCGAGCCTTTGACGTTGTCGCCGACCAGCGTGCCATCGGCGCGAACCTTGGCCTTGTGGCGCTGGTTCATGGAATACAGCTCTTCGCCAGGGCGCAGCATGCCGCGCTCGACCAGCTGCCCGAACGGAACACGCGGCTCGGCACGTTTGCTCGCACTTACTTCCAGAGCCTCACGGTCGAACTTGCGCACCTTGGCGATGCGTTTCTCGGCCACCTTGCGATAGCTTTCCTCGCGCTCGATGCCAATGAATTCACGGCCCAGCATCTTGGCAACCGCACCAGTGGTGCCGGTGCCGAAGAACGGGTCCAGCACCACGTCGCCGGGATTGGTCGACCCGATCAGTACGCGATGAAGCAAAGATTCCGGCTTTTGCGTCGGATGCGCCTTGTCGCCATTTTCATCCTTCAGACGTTCATGCCCGGTGCAGATCGGCAGCACCCAGTCGCTGCGCATCTGAACGCCTTCGTTCAGGGCCTTCAGCGCCTCATAGTTGAAGGTGTATTTGGCACCTTCACGTTTGGACGCCCAGATCATCGTCTCATGCGCGTTGGTGAAACGCTTACCGCGGAAGTTGGGCATCGGATTTGATTTGCGCCAGACAACGTCATTCAGAATCCAGTACCCTGCATCTTGCAACGCCGAACCGACACGGAAAATGTTGTGGTAAGAGCCAATCACCCAGATCGCGCCGTTTGGTTTGAGCAGACGGTGCGCCGCCTTCAACCACGCGCGGGTGAATTCGTCATACGCGCCGAAGCTGGAAAACTGATCCCAGTGATCGTCGACCGCATCCACTTGGCTGTTATCCGGGCGATGCAGTTGGCCTTTCAACTGCAAATTATAGGGCGGATCCGCAAAGATCAGGTCAACGGACGCCTCGGGAAGACTGTTCATCACGTCGATGCAGTCCCCAGATAGAATCGTGTTTAAAGGGGGCGCTTTCGCGCCCTTTTTGGTGGTTGTCGTCATATCACTGCCTCAAGTGTCCACGGCGCTTTTGCGCTCATTTGGTTGAGACTAGGATGAGTCAAAGACGATTCGCCGTCAATTTCTTTTTTGAATCAGCGACTTACGATTTACTCTTGATACAAGATGTTGTGCACCGGCTTGAACGAACGTCTATGGTGTGGGGTCACGCCAAGATTTTGCAACGCTTCCTTGTGTTGTTTTGACGGATAACCGGCATTGGTTTCCCATCCATATCCCGGGTGCTGTTGCGCCAAATCCACCATCACCTGATCGCGCCAGTTTTTCGCAAGGATCGAGGCGGCTGCAATCGACACCGACCGTGCATCCCCCTTCACGACTGCCTGCGACGGAATCTTCAGGCCGCGCGGAATCATGTTTCCGTCAATCAGCAGGAAATCAGGCGCCGGCGACAGCGTCTCAACCGCACGTACCATCGCCAGATGGGATGCCCTTAGGATGTTGATCTCGTCTATCTCGGCGACCGAGGCTTCGGCCACCGCGAACTCTGCGCTGTGTCGAATTTCTGCATCCAGCGCGGCCCGACGTCTGGCCGTCAGCTTTTTGGAATCATTCAACCCTTCGGGGATGGCCTGTGGGTTCAGGATCACGGCCGCGGCGACAACTGGTCCCGCCAAAGGGCCGCGCCCGACCTCATCCACACCCGCGATGCGAAAATGGCCCCGGTCCAGCAGCGCCTGCTCAAGTTCGAAATCTGGTTTTGTCATACCCCTGGAAAACCGCGTTTCGCACAGCGCCGCAAGAAAAAAGAGAGGGCAGCCCACACCGCCCTCTCTCACACGGCGCTTCTTTGGCACCGCTCCTGCTCAACCGATGTTACTGATAAACGACACGGTATCCTTTCTGGCGCAGGCACGCGGGTTCATACGCCCGCTTGACCTTTTGGCCGTTCCAGAAACCGACCTTGCACTCTTGCGGCAGGCTATTGGCATGTTTGTAGTGCTTCTTGAGACATTTCGGCCCAAGTAACGGATGATCCTGTGAGTACCCGTTGAATGTACGAAGGCAACGCTGGGGCAGATCGTATCGCGCCACGCGCGGCGGCAGCGGGCGCACGGGCTGCGGCGTGTACGGTGCAGGGGTATAGGTCTGGTGGCGAGCCGCTCGGTCCTTTTTCTTTTCCTTGTTATAGTAGTGAACCCCGGCACCGATAATCGCGATGGCAGCCAGCCCGCCAAGAATGTCCTTTGCATCAGCAGCCCGTGCCTGAGAAGCAGAAACCCCGGTTATTGCAACTGCGGTCACAACGATGAAAGTGATGAATTTCTTGTGCATGATGCGTGTCCTTCATAGTGTTTGGGCGACCGTGTGACGGAGCGCGTCCTGATTGCCCTGACATTGGGGGCGGCCGGCTCAGACAAGCAATAACCGCCCGGTGTTATCGGATATCAGAGGCCGCAAACCCCTTGGGTTATTGAATATCGCAGTAACTCATGCGCAGGATGCGGCCTATGAAACAGATACTCTCTTCTCTGACCTTTACGGTCCTGATATCGCTTGGCTCCACCGCGTCTGCCGCGGATTGCTACGCGGATTACAAGGCTAAGAAAGACAATCCACTGCGTCTGCATTACGGAGTCATTCAGGTCTCGAACTGCGATAAGGGCCAGGCCCGTGCAGAAATCGCCCAGCGCCTGCGCG
The DNA here is from genome assembly GCF_059612005.1 of Ruegeria sp. CDSA141. Taxonomy (NCBI): domain Bacteria; kingdom Pseudomonadati; phylum Pseudomonadota; class Alphaproteobacteria; order Rhodobacterales; family Roseobacteraceae; genus Ruegeria; species Ruegeria sp. CDSA141. The sequence continues at coordinate 26,283 of NZ_JBXWPT010000013.1, read as the reverse complement.
CGTCAGGCTGGACCTTGCTTGAAGTGCAGTCCGTTTTCGGGCCGGAAGGGTTGGATCAGAGGAAGGGCAATGCCGGACAATTCTATCTCCGTTTCTGATGCGCGTCGGTCTGGTGTCAGGCTGGTTGTGCTGGGCATCGCGGCTATTGTCGCCATTCTGATCACCGCCGCGGTTTTCCTGTTATGGACCCTGCCCGACGCCAACGCATTCAACGCGCGGGTCGAGCGATTATTCGTCGAGGCCGATCTGACCTCGCAAACTGAAATCCGGTTGCTTGAAATTCTGGCCCAGTCTGGCACCGCCTTCGCGGACACCCTGTCCAGTTATCGGATGGTGATATTCGTGTTGCTGGTTTTCGCCAGTGCGATGATGGTCTCGGCATTGGTCTTTCTGGTAATGCTGGTTCTGCTGAACCGGCGCATGGCGCAAATCGAACGCACCGGCATTCAAGTGACATCCCTGCTGATCAGCCGCGAAGAAAATACTGTCTACCTCAACAACATGGATTTCAAACTCACACCTGCCGCCATGGAAACCCTGTCGGTTCTGGCTGAATCCCGGCTGGATGACGAGGTATTATCCGGTGCCCAGATCGAAGCCATGATTTCCGGCCGCAATGCAGCCGATTGCGACGAAGCTGCGGGCGCGACGCGGATCAAGCGGTTGCGGGATGCGCTTGGCAACCAGATGGTCAGTGAGCTTCTGGTCAAGAACATCGCCAAAAAAGGCTATATGCTGTCCATCGAAAAAGACGTCATACAGATGGTCTGAGCCTTGCTGTGTGACCGTATGCGTTGGCACTTTTCCCTTCGCCGCCTCTTGGAATGTGCGATGCAAAGCCCCATTCTAGAACAACCCCAGGCAAGGGAGGTCGCATGTGAACGTCCACGCCGCACCAAAGATCAATGGGTATGGAATATCGGTTGAATCGCTGAATGGCAGAATTGCCATTTACCGAAACGATGTACTTTTGGCTGAAAGTACAAATGCCAAGGTGATGTATGAAACGCGCCTGCCCCCCACGATCTATGTTCCCCGCGCGGAAGTCTGTGTTGATCTGAGCGAAGAAACAGACCTGCAAACATTCTGCCCGTTCAAAGGCACTGCCACTTACCACGACATCAATCTGGGTTCAGAAATTCTGGCCAATTCTGTCTGGGCCTATGAAGAAGCCCTGCCCGAAAGCGTGGCCATACAAGGCTGCATAGGGTTTGTGCCCGGCGCCTATACGAAAATCGATTTGGGCGAAAACCACCTTCGCGAACCCGATGACGGTAGTATCAGCGGGCCGCTGATCGATTGGCTGATGCGTGGTGCTTCGACTGCGACAACACCCGAGAGCTTTACCAAAGCGTTGGCTGAGAAGATGCTGGAGCATGGCATCGCGATACAACGGCTGAGCATTCTGGCCTGGTCTCTGCACCCGCTTATCGCGGGAAAGCACTATATCTGGGAAAAAGATGAAGACGAGATTCTGACCCGGGCCCCGACATACGAAATCTATGATCACCCGGCGTTCATCAACAGCCCTTTGCGACATGTCTCGAACGGTCTGGGTGGCGTGCGGCAAAGGTTGAACGATGAGAACCCGCATAACAGCTTCCCGATCATGGAGGATTTGCGGGCCAAGGGCGCAACGGATTACGTGGCCATGCCCTTGCCGTTTTCCGACGGGCGCACCAATGTTCTGACGCTGACTTGCGATCACCCGGACGGGTTCACTACCGAAAATCTGGGCCTTGTATTTGAATGTTCCTCTGTCATTGCCCGTTTCTACGAAGTGTTCATGCAGCGCGAAAACGCGCAGGTCCTGCTGGAAACCTATGTCGGCAAACGCACCGGCGCGCGTGTGCTGGGCGGCGAAATCAGGCGGGGTGACGGGGATGAGATCGACGCCGCAATCATGTTCTGTGATCTGCGCAATTCAACAAGCCTGGAAGAGAAGCTGGGCCGGGGCGAGTATATCAATCTCCTGAACGAGTTCTTTGAAACAGTCTCGGGTATTGTTCACGACAATAACGGAGAAGTTCTGAAATTCATCGGCGACGCTGTGCTGGCCGTTTTCCCGGCAACGGACGAGAATGCCAGTGCAGCCCGCACCAATGCCCAGCGCTCGGCGATCAAAATCGTAGAAACTTTGGGTGAGCTGCGCAAAGAAGGCACAGACGTGCATTGCGACTGTTCAATCGGCGTCGCTTATGGGCGTGTCACCTACGGCAATGTGGGGTCTCGTGAACGCCTTGACTTCACAGTTATCGGTCAGGCCGCGAACATCGCAGCGCGTTTGGGAGAATTCGGCAAGACGCAAGGGCACCGCATTGTCGTTTCCGAAGACATCGAACCGGCCTGTTCCAACGCCGTGCCGCTGGGCGACATCAATCTGCACAATGTGTCCCAACCCGTCAGATCTTATGCTTTACGAACAGCAGCCGATGAGATTCTGAACGGTTGAAGCCTTCCGTTTGCAGTGCTTAAGAAAAGCAGGTTTTTCGATTGACGTGATGCCGTCGCGACTAAGCACCATCAACGAAGTCGATCCGAGAACGTCCGATTCAAACAGCCCCCAGCAAGATCAATGCCGTCTGCGCTGGCGAGATCGTATTCTGAAGCTGGGCAATCTGGCTTCTGGCCAAATAAGTGTCGGTCAGTTTCTCAATGGAGTCTGGATTCGAAAACTGTGCCAGATCCTCCGAGCCAGTCAGTTTGAGCAACCTGTCCTTAAACTCGACCAGCTGCTTGTCAATGTCCAGCTGCGCAAAAGACGACGGCAAACCAAGTGCGGTTTCCATCATGCTGCGTAAGGGTGGCAGCCCCATCAGATCGAACCACTTTGTATCTGCGCTGGAGGCGCTTTTGGCGAGATCCGAAAGCTCCCGTTGTGCATAGAGCGAAATACGCATCGTCTCATCTGACGCGCCAACTGCAATTTCAAACCGGGCGGTCAAATTGGCCTGAGCGATTTGGTCCATGTTTGAAGCCAGCGCCGTTTTGCGGACAGCGCCGGGACCAAATCCAAAGGCATCCGAAAACTCCCGGTATCGTTTGTCTGCCAATCGATTGGACAACGCGTCATCCGCCTGAGTACCATCCTCAAGGATTTTCTGTATGAAAAACCGGTTTTCCACATCTCCTTCCAGCCCAAACGCACCCAAAGCGACCTGCAACAACCTGCGATCCGACACCAGCTCTATGGCGGATCGAATTTTTCCGATGTTGTCCAGAAAGTACTTGGTCTCTCTCTCATTCACCGCTGAAGATGAAAAACTCTGGAACTGGCCCTCATAGGTACGTTGCAAGAACCGCCAGCCCACGATCCCGCCGCTTGGGATGACTGGTTGAAATGTCATTGCTGATAAGCCATCAGCCGCTCTTCCCGTGGCAGAAGCGAGCGAAGGGATTTGAGGCATTTGTAATAATGCTCCGCGACCAGGGCATCAGTGGCTTCGGCCAATACCCGTCGGCTATCAGCGTCCGTAAAAACCTGGCTCAGCTCTTCCACGCGCCGCAACATTTGCTGACGCGCTTGCCCCGGCTCCATGTCGCCGGACAATACAAGCTGAGCAGCATAGCAGACGCGGCGCACTGGCGTGTTCACTTCGTCAGGATGAATCGCGTCCCGCAGTCGCAGTACATTTGCCTGCGGCGTCATGATCGAAAAACGGCCGCGACGATCCCCGTTCTCGATCACAACTCCGTTGATCAGAACCCTTTCTTTCGGGGCAAGCTTCAGGACCAGACCGCTCATCAAGTTGCCCTCATCTGGCGCAATCCGCGCAGTACGGCTGTGTTGATTTCCACTAACGGTTCAACGGTTGCGCCCTCTCCCAAAACTCGGCTGCTGTGTTGCTCGGTGAATTCAGCAAGGTAGAAGATTCTGGCTCTCAGGTCGTTGGGCAGCGCATTATTGGAATCGGCGACACCAGTTGCCAGCACCCCCCATAGCCGCCGGTTTTCGTGTACGGCCTGAACAAATGCCGAAAAGTCCGTTGCCTTTTGTGCAGTTGCCGCCTTCAGGCGCCGTGTGATCCTGGAAATCGCTTCGTATTCCGTATCGCGAGGCGTCCGCGTTGGCGCGGCGGTTTGCGCGTAGGTTTGATGGGCTAAGGTTTGTGGTGTCACTTGAAATCCTTCCAAAGAGCCGTCTTCAGGCAGTCATTGATGGGGCGCGAAAACCGCGCCCCAACCGGTTTCGCGATTTAGCGGAACAGCGACAGTATCGATTGCGGCGCCTGATTGGCGATCGAAAGCGATTGTGTTGCCAGCTGTTGCTGAACCTGAAGTGCCTGAAGCCGCGCGGACGTCTCTTCCATGTCCGCATCGACCAGCGAGCCAATACCTGACTTGAACGAGTCGGACAGGTTCGAGATGAACTCTTTCTGAGTTTCGATCCGGCTTTGGGAGGAACCGAAAGCAGCTGATGCGTCGATCGAAGTATCGATCAGCGACTCAACGGCAGCCAAGGCGGCGGTCGCACCCGCGCCGGTCGAGACATCAATACCGGCCAGCGCGCCCAGACCACCTGCACCGGCATTCACGAATTGAGCTGAGAACGAAATGTCAGAGCCCGTACCGTTGGTGACAGACAAGGTTCCGGCGGTGCCTGAGTCATAGTCTACGGTCAGACCGGCAATCCCAAGCTCTTCAATCTTCGATTTCAATCCAACGGCAACCAGATCACCGGTTGTTGTCGCAGCAGCGTCTTCAGCAGACACGGTATAGGATACAACCTGATCGTTAATCGCGACGACGACCTTGTCGCCGGCAGCAAAGGCACCGCTGGATTCGTCGGTGACGAGCGCCGTTGCAGCGGTCGCGCCGTTGTCGATGGTTGCGCCAACGCGATCGTTGCCTGTCGATGCGCCGGTCGAACCGTCAAAGACCTGCTTGGTGACATAACCGCCGGTTGACAGGTTCTGCCCTGCAACGGTGATCGACGATGCGGTCACGGCCCCGGTATTGTCACGATCCAACGACGCCAAAACCGATGCGGAACCGGCAGAGCCGTCAACCAGGTTCAGGCCATTGAACTGCGCTGCGCTGACAACGGACGCGATCTGATCTTTCAGAGCAGTCACGTCATCATTGATTTTGCCTCGATCAACGTTGTCTTCCTGCGCGGCGACGATCTTGCCTTTCATCTGTGTCAGCAGATCAGTGACGGTTTCCGCGGCATTTCGGGCAACGGCGACGGTCGATTCGCCAAGCGCCAGGCTGTCCTTGATGGCATTGAAACCTTTGACGTCCGACTCCATCACTTTGGAAATCGCCCATACTGCCGAGTTGTCCTTGGCCGTTGCGACATCCTTGCCAGTCGAGATTGCGTTCTGGGTCATCGCCAGGTTTTTATTGACCGCCTTGAGAGTTTGCAGCGCAACCATCGCGCCATTGTTTGTCAGAATGCTGGACATAGCTGTCATCCTTTTCCGTTCGGGCCATTTTGCCCATTTTCACCCCGCACTATTTGCAGGCATTGGTGTCTTTCTGACCTGTGCGACGCGCCGCGTGGCCGTTCGCGCCACCTGCTGATTTCAGGTGCAGCACCACTTTTGAACCCGATCCCCTAACGGAGTGCTAAAACGCGCAACCCAGAAATTTCGGATTTGAATCAAACTTCTACCTACGCCCGCTTTTCCAGCTTTGCAGTGTTACGAACCGTAAATTCACTCCGCTGCCCGTCTGCACCATAGGTGCTGAATTCCTGCCGAACACGCCGCAGTTCACCCATTCGGCTGGCGACTGCTCGGATGCCTTCAGCCGCGCTGTTCAGCAGCGCCTGATTGCGTTCGGCTTTCTGTTGAACGCGAATCAGTGCCTCGCTTTCCAGCACCTGAAGATCATTGATTGCACCGATCAGCTTCTCTTTTTCAGGCGCCATGCTGGACAAACGGTCCAGATCCCCCTGCACAAGTGTGACACGTTCCAAATCCAGGACTTCTTCCAAAGACTTGATCAACACTGCATCGGCCTTAGACGTCATCGGTTTTCTCCAACAGTGACTTGAACAGAATTTCGGAAAGGCCCACGCCACCGGACCGGGCCAGTTGCTGCGCCTGATGTTGAACAAGCATCGAAGAAAACTGATCTTCACCTGCGCCACCACCAAAGGACTGGCGGGTCTTGCCCAACCCGGCAGATTTCAGCATTTCACCTAGAAACGCGGCTTCCAGCTCTATGGCCACATCTTTCAGTCGGGTTTGGGATAATGGTGATTGAGATACGTGAGGAAGGGTGGAAACCTTCATGGCCTTCTCCGAATTTGCCTCGAACTTTCTCGATCAAAGGCGAAAGCGGTTAAAATAAACGTAACTTCCTGCAGGCAGTGTTCCGACCAGACACACGGAGCCGGAGCAAATGCCCAACCCCCTAACGCTGGCGAACGCAACGCCGACTTCAACCGAGAAAGCCGCCACATTTCGTAAAGCTCCGGGCCAAAAAACTGGCTCGGAGAGCTTTCAGGACGTCCTCGGACAAGAGGTTGGCGCCACTGGCCTTCCTGAAGGCGAAAACCCTGCCATCAATTCCGAGCTGACACATGTCGAAGCGGAGCCCGAGCCTGTGCCGGGGACAACGGCTGAGGCATCAGCAGCGGCCCATCCCTCCCCGATTTCAGAACACACCGGTGAACAGCAAATCCCTTCTGCATTCCTCGAAACCCCCGGCTTAGACGAGATAACGATGGTGCCGGTTCAGATTGCGGAGGCAAATCAAGCACCCTCAAAAATACCGGATCAACCACAGGTATTGGTATCAAAAGGACTGTCCCTGCAAAGCGACTCGTCCTTCCCGGTTCCGCCGCTCTCGCAGAAGGCGCAGGATCCGACGCCCCAACCTGCGCAAATGACAAACATGACCGAAAAAGGCCAAGTGTTTGATCAGCTGGTAAAGACCAAAGGCACGGTCGAACAAATGGGGGGCATCCCGCTTCCTCTGGACCCTGAAAAGAAACTGTTGCCCGAAGTGAGCATTCTCACGCCTAAACCACCAACGCCTAACCGGGCGCCCTCGGTGGCGCAGCTTCAGCTGATGGCAACTGCTGTTGAATTCGAACCGGTGGCACCCGTTGTCGAGGCTGAGGCCCTGCATGCCGCCAGAGAGGAACCTTTGCCGCTGACCTCACGCGATTCTGTGCCTCAACTTACGGGTCCGTCTTCTGCCGCCCGAGCAGAAATCGCCCGGGCGATCGCTGGTCAGCTGGCAGCAGCGGTCCAGACACGTACCGGATCAGGAGCAACGGAAATTGCGCTGAATCCGGAAGAGCTTGGGCGTGTTTCCATTGTTCTGAATGGCCGGGAGGATGGCCTGCAAATCACTATTGCGACCGAGCGTCAGGAAACTCTCGAATTAATGCGACGTCATTTATCCGTTCTGACAGAAGAGTTTCAGAAACTGGGCTATGGGGATCTGAGCTTTGATCTGGGAACCTCTTGGGGTTCTGGCGCACATCAAAAGGGTGCAGACGACGCAGACACCCAATCCCCATCACGTTCAGAAGCTGCGCCGCACGAACGGATCGATCGCACAACTTCCCATCCACAGAATCTGGCCTCGGGCCGGGGCATCGACATGAGGTTTTGAGCAATGATTACGCCTGTCAACACCACGCAGCCCGTTGCGGATCAACAAAAGGCCGGGGCATCACAGAAGTCTGCGATTACTTCGGACTTTGAGACATTCTTGCTGATGCTAACGGCGCAGGCAAAGAATCAGGATCCGTTGGAGCCGATGGATTCGACCGAGTATGCGTCTCAGTTGGCGCAGTTCTCGATGGTCGAGCAACAAGTCCAGACCAATGACCTCTTGTCCACCTTGGCCAACGCATTGGGCGGTACGAAACTGAACGAACTTGCAAGCTGGGTGGGCATGGACGTCCGCTCAACCTCGGCCTTTCACTTTGAAGGCCAGCCGGTGACACTGTTTGCTCAGGCCGACCCTGATGCGGACGCAACCAAATTGGTGATCCGCGACAGTGACGGTACGGTGATCGACAAAGTCACTGTGCCCACGACGACTGAGGAGTTTGTTTGGGCGGGGGTGGATTCTTCAGGCAATCCAATGGCATCAGGCAACTACACTGCAACCCTTGAATGCTACAAAGGCAATGAGTTGCTCTCCGAGAAACCTGTCGCCACCTACGGTCGCGTCGTCGAAGCACAGGCAGGCGTCGATGCTGTTTTATTGACCCTGCAAGGCGGTCAGGTAATTCCCGCAACTCAGGTCACTGCGGTCAGAACTGGTGCTTGATCTACCGGGCCGGACAGGCCAAAGCTTGGCAAATCGACTCGCCAGAAAAAGTGATGGAACCTCTGCCCAACCTGTCTGCCCCCCCTCGAGATCTGGTTGACCATCTCCATGCGCAAGAATTGGTCAACGCACATTCTCGGTTCGAGACCTTGTACGGCGGGCGCACCAACAGGGTCTGGAAGGTCAAGGGCCGCGCAAGCGACAAGGTCCTGAAACTCTACAGCACAGCATTGCGCAATCCATTGTTTCGAAATGATGCAGAGTTGGAAGTCCAATGTCTGAAGGCGCTAGGCACCACGGGTTTCGTGCCAAGGCTGCGTGCCACAGGGCAATACAATGAAGCCAGTTGGGTGTTTTACGACCACGCACCCGGAGCACCCTGGCGGCAGGGGTCAGCCCAGGTCGGTGCCTTGCTGCGCAAGCTTCATTCCCTGTCCATCGCCGTCCAGGCGCCAGCCGGATGCAATGGCAGCGAAGACTTGCGAGCTCATGGAAACAAAATTCTGCAAGGCTGTACGTCAAACGCGCGTGGAAAACTCGCAGATTTGCAACCTTCAACCTCTGTCACACCTACGGAACAAACTTGTCTGATCCATGGCGACCCCGTGGCAGGTAACATCCTGGTGGCGACCGGTGGTCTGACTTTGATCGACTGGCAATGCCCAGCCCTTGGCGATCCTTGCGAAGACCTTGCGCTCTTTTTGTCGCCTGCGATGCAGCAACTTTACCGAGGCTCACCGCTGTCGAAGAAAGAGGAAGACCAGTTTCTTTCCGCCTACGGCAGACCCGATATCGTCGCGCGCTATCTACAGCTCAAACCGTGGTATGCGTGGCGCATGGCAACGTATTGCCTCTGGCGCGCCGAAAATGGTGCGCCCGACTATGTGACAGGGTTGAATTTGGAAACCGCAATTCTGTAACGCCCCGCCTCATCGCAGGTCGGCCAGCGCCAACATGGCGTAGGCTGGCGGCATGAGCACACGGCGCCAGCGACCCAATGGAAACTGACCTGGTTTTTGCGTCATCACGGCTGGCAGCCTGGCGTCCTGCCCCAGAACCAAGCGCGCCAATGCTCGACCACAGTACGTGCCCATGGCGACGCCATTGCCGTGATATGCAAACCCGGCAAACATCCCCGGTTGTTCCGGAACGGGGCCGACGAAAGGTGTCAGGGCCCGTGACAGGCACACCAAACCGGACCAGATATGAGTGACCTCGACCGTCGACCAAGCAGGAAACATATGTTTGAAATCCTGCTGGACCTTTTGCCGAATGGCCGCTTCAGCCCCGGCCGATGACCGCAAGCCGCCTCTCATCCCAAACAGAAAGCGCCCGTCCGGCATCAGGCGAAAATAGTGCAACAGATTGCGCGTATCATAGCACATCTGATCCGTAGACCACCCTTGTACCACTTGCTCGGCTCGACCAAGGGGACGCGTTACCAAAACGGTCGACTGTGCAGGCATGTATCGTCCGGACATCCAGGCCGGGATATCCTCGCTGGAATATCCGTTGGTACACACCAACACCGCCTGCGCTTTGACTGGCCCGCTCTGCGTTTGCAACACAAAGCCGGACGCCGTTTTTTCAACGCTCAGAACCGGGGATTTCTGGAACAGATATGCGCCCATTGCTTCGGCGGCTCGGGCAATCCCGAACAGATATTTGCGGGGATTCAATCCGAAACCGATCGGCGAAGTGTAGGCACCATGAAACGCGCCACCCATGCCCTTCGCAGGCAGGTCTCTGGCTTCGTGCAGGGTTCCCTTCTCGTCGGCATTCCGGCGCAACACGTCCATTGCCCTTTTGGAATGCGCCATTTGGGTTTCCCCGTTGGAGTGGGTATCCGCATCGATCTGATGCTGTGCCAACAGATCAGCGACCAGTTGAACCGCTGCCTGTTCCGCTTTCGCATAGTCCCGAGCGGCGTCGCTGCCAAATCGACGCTCCATGGATTCGTGGCCAAGTTTTGAACCCCCAAGACAGCAAAACCCACCATTGCGGCCCGAAGCACCCCACCCCGGCGCGCCGGCTTCGAACACCGCAACCGAAGCGTTCTTAGCCAAATGCAAGGCAGCAGAAACGCCTGTAAATCCGCCACCGATGATGGCCACATCCACATGCATGCCGCCTTGAACCTTTGGCCAATCCGGGCTGGCAACAGTTTCGTCCCACCAGCAGCTGTCGCGAGGTTCGCTGCCATAGGCGTAGTCTGGAAATATCCGCTTCATTCGGTGCGCGCTGCGGCCATTTCGTCCTGCTGCTGCCGCACCATCGCGCGTTTGGTCACAAGCGAAGCCGTGATTACCCCGACTGTCACCACAGCGATCATGATCGTCGACAACGCGTTGATTTCCGGGCTGACGCCAAGGCGCACGGCCGAGAATATCTTGATCGGCAATGTCGTTGCCGACGGCCCCGAAGTGAACGATGCAATCACCAGATCATCAAGTGACAGGGTAAAGGCCAGCAACCAGCCCGAGATTACCGCAGGTGCGATGATCGGCAGGGTGACAAGACGGAAGGCTTGCGCGGGCGAGCATCCAAGGTCCAGCGCAGCCTCTTCCAGCGAGCGATCAAAAGTTATGAGGCGCGAGGATACGACAACCGAAACGAAACACATCGAGAAAGTCGTGTGTGCCAGAACGATGGTCAGAATACCCCGATCCAGGCCGATGCCGATAAACAGCAGTAGCAACGACAGGCCGGTGATCACTTCAGGCATCACCAGCGGCGCATAGATCATGCCGGAAAACAGTGTCCGGCCAAAAAAGCGCCCGCTGCGGACCATCACGTAAGCGGCGGCCGTTCCCAGAATCGTAGCCAGCGTCGACGAAAAGACCGCGACCCGGATCGTGACCCAGGCGGCATCCAGAAACGCCTCGTTCTGAAGAAGCTCTCCGTACCACTTCGTCGAAAACCCGGCCCAGACCGTGACCAGCTTGCTTTCGTTGAAGCTGAAGATGATCAGGATGATCATCGGGATGTAAAGAAAAGCAAATCCCAGCGTCAGCGAAACCGTGTTGAACCAACTTAATCTGTTCATCCCTCTGCCTCCGCCTGTTTCTGCTGGTTGCGCTGAAACAGCACGATAGGAATGACGAGAATCAGCAGCAGTACGATGGCCACCGCACTTGCAACCGGCCAGTCACGGTTCGAAAAGAACTCTTCCCACAGAACCTTGCCGATCATCAGCGTACCCGAACCGCCCAGAAGTGATGGGATCACGAATTCACCGATCACGGGGATCATCACAAGGAAACACCCTGCGATGATGCCAGGCTTGGACAGTGGAATGGTCACCAGCCAGAAGGCCTGAAAACGAGAACATCCCAGATCCTCCGCCGCCTCGATCAGCGATCCGTCCATACGCTCCAACGCCGAATAGATCGGCAGGATCATGAAGGGCAGATAAGTGTAAACGATGCCAATATAGACGGCGGTCGAAGTGTTCAGGATCGTCAACGGGGTCGAGATTATACCGGTCCACAGCAAAATCTGGTTGAGATACCCTTCGTTCGACAGAATACCCATCCACGCGTAAACCCGGATCAGGAATGAGGTCCAGAAGGGCAGGATAACCAGCATCATCAGTGTCGGTCGCCATTCCTGAGGTGCCCGGGCCATACCGTAAGCCATTGGGTAACCCACCAACAGGGTCAGGAAGGTCGAAATCAAAGCGATCTTCACGCTGGACAGGTAGGCTTTCCAATACAGGTCGTCTTCCGTCAGCCAGACATAGTTCTCGAAGTCCAGTTGCCCGAAGAAATCTGTGATCCCCGTCCAGCCAGCGGACAGGTCCAAAGTTGGCGTATAAGGCGGGATGGCCAGGGCGATGTCCGACAGCGAAATCTTCAGAACGATGAAGAACGGCACCAGAAACAGCGCCAACAGCCAGACGTAAGGAATGGCGATCAGAATGGCACGGCGCATCAGTTGGCCAGCAGAACCGCAGCCGTGGCTGTCCAGGACAGCCAGACTGGGTCTTCCCAGGTGAACGAACGACGCGAGATGCGACGGGTGTTGGCCGTCTGTGCCTTGATGATCGTGCCGTTTGCCAATTCAACGTGATAGGTGGACAGATTACCCAGATAGGCAATGTCGTGAACCTTGCCCTGAACAGCGTTGACCGCATCAACGGGCCGTTCGGCAGAGATCGTCACTTTCTCGGGGCGGATCGCCAGATGGCAGGACTGACCGTCTGAGAAACCAGCAGGCGATGATGCCGTCAAAGGTGCCTGACCTTCGGCCCAAACGATCTGGTAGGCGTCCTCTCCGGATGGAGTGGCGCGGCCTTCGATGATGTTCACATCTCCTATGAAATCAGCGACATAAACAGATTCAGGGTTTTCATAGATGCGATCCGGTGTGGCCACTTGCTTTAACTGGCCCTGATCCATCACCGCGACACGGCTGGCGACTGTCATAGCCTCTTCCTGATCGTGGGTGACGATGACGAAGGTGGTGCCCGTCTTCTCCTGAATATCCATCAGCTCGAACTGGGTATCTTGTCGTAGTTTTTTGTCCAGCGCACCCAACGGTTCATCCAGCAGCAGAAGCTTGGGCGCTTTGGCCAATGAGCGCGCCAGTGCCACGCGCTGCCTCTGACCACCCGAGATCTGATGGGGTTTGCGACGGGCAAACTGTTCCAGCCGGGTCAGGCGCAGCATTTCTTCCACCCGGTCTTCCAGATCGTGCTTGGGCATGTTGTCCCGTCGCAGACCAAAGGCGATGTTTTCCCAGACACTGAGATGCGGGAACAGGGCATAGGACTGGAACATCATGTTCACGGCCCGCTTGTTTGGCGGGATGGGGTCGATATCCTGCCCGCCCAGCAGGATATGGCCTTCGGTCGGGGTCTCGAACCCGGCCAGCATCCGCATCATCGTTGTTTTGCCGCACCCTGAAGGGCCTAGCAAAGCAAAGAATTCTTTTTCGAAGATATCCAGAGACAGGTTGTCGATCGCGGTGAACTCACCAAAGCGCTTGGTCACGTTCTGGAACTGGATCAAAGGTTTCGCCTGTGGGTCTTCCCACGGCGCAAAGACATCAGAATTCAAAGCAGCCCCCGCATGGTCAGTTTGGACAATAGTGCGGCGGGGCGGTCTGGTTACCGCCCCGCGCTTATAAACCGGATCAGGTGCCTGACTTGATCTTGGTCCAAAGACGGGTCACGACCCGCTGTGTTTTCGCGGGGTACGGAGTCGTGATGTACAGGTTTTGCATCGTAGCTTCATCCGGGTATATTGCCGGATCACCGATCACGTCTTCCTCAAGAAACTCCTGAGACGCCTTGTTGCCGTTGGCGTAGTACACATAGTTGGACGCAGCGGCCATGTTGTTGGCATCCAGAATGAAACTCAGGAACTTGTGCGCACCATCTGGATTCGGCGCGTCGGCAGGAATTGCCATCTGGTCGAACCACATCAACGAGCCTTCTGCGAACGGATGATATTCGATGTTCACACCGTTGTCGGCTTCGGCCGCGCGATCCCGCGCCTGCAGAATATCTCCGGACCAACCCACGGCTACGCAAATATCACCATTTGCCAGCGCGTTGATATATTCCGAGCTGTGAAACTTCTGGATGTAGGGACGAACGTTTGTCAGAACGTCTTCGACCTTCTTGATCACTTCCGGGTCGTGGCTGTCGGGGTCTTCACCGATGTACTGCAAGGCCATCGGTATCATTTCGGCTGGAGCATCAAGGAAATGAACGCCACACGAGGCCAGCTTTTCCATGTTCTCCGGTTTCAGAACCAAATCCATGCTGTTCAGGGCCACGTCGTCACCCAAGACTTCTTTGACTTTGTCGACGTTCACACCGATGCCCGTTGTTCCCCACATGTAGTTGATCGAGTAGGCATTGTTCGGATCATATCCTGCGGTGCGTTCCTGGATCACGTCCCACAGATTTCCAGCATTCGGCAACATGGCCATATCCAGTTCCTGAAACGCGCCCGCCTGAATCTGGCGCTGCAGGAATGTGCCCGATGGCACCACCACGTCGTATCCCGAACCACCGGCCAGCATCTTGGTTTCCAAAACCTCGTTGCTGTCGAACACATCGTAGATCAGAGTCAGACCGGTTTCTTCTTCGAATTTGCTCAGCAATTCTTCGTCGATGTAGTCAGACCAGTTATATACACGCACCTCTTCGGCGAATGCCGCCGAAGTCCCCAATGCGATGACCGCTGTCATGGTCAGCGTTTTGATTGTCATATTCTTCTCCCTGCAAGTGTACGGCTATTTTCCCGTTTTTTTGGATTTGATCAAGTTTTGCGTTTTTCCTCGATCCAGCGTATGGTTTCACGAGGTCTGTCACCTGACAAGTCAGGGTTAGTCGAAATAGGAAGAACCAATTGGATTTGATCAAAAATAAGGCATCTGCGTCGACAATCGACAATGGGAAACAACCCGCGCATGAGCAGGTTTACCAAAAACTCAGATCACAGATCCTGTTCGGGGAATTGGTTCCTGGTCAGCCTGTCACGATCCAGGGCCTGACTGATTCGCTTGGCGTTGGCATGACCCCGGTACGCGAAGCCATCCGCCGGTTGATCTCGGATGGAGCATTGGTGTTTCAAGGCAATCGGCGCGTGAGTGTTCCACTGCTTTCACCAGGTGACATCCAGGAAATGATATTTGCGAGAACCGCAATAGAATCAGAGCTTTCAAGGCGCGCGACGTCGAATCTGCAAACCGAAGATATTGATCATCTGGAGCGTCTCGACATGCATCTGGACCGAATGATTGCCGACGGAGACGTGGGTGGATATCTGCGCCTGAACCAGGCGTTCCACGAAACCTTGTATTCACACGCAAACGCACCGATTCTTAGCGATCTGGCCGAAAGGCTTTGGTTGCGGTTCGGTCCGTCGCTGCGTGTCGTATGTGGCCGATTCGGAACTCAAAGTCTGCCGGATCGACACAAGGATATCATTTCCGCTTTGCGCAACGGAGACGCCGAAAAAGCCGCAAAAGCAACGACACAGGACATTGAGCAAGGCATGGAATTGATGGCGGACGCCCTAACTTCCACCTAACTCAACCCGATTCGATTGACAGCAGTGAATTTGATCATATTGTGAACCGCAACTGCGTTCTTGTAGGAGATTCTCCGATGTCCACCATAACCAACCATATGCCGACCGCCGAATTGCAGGCGCTGGATGCGGCGCATCACATCCATCCTTTCTCGGCCAATGGCGCGCTGGGACAGGAAGGGGCACGCGTGATTACACGCGCCAGCGGAGTTTACCTGACCGACAGCGAAGGCGAGGAAATTCTGGACGCTATGGCAGGTCTTTGGTGCGTCAATATCGGCTATGGCCGTGATGAGCTGGCCGATGTCGCCGCGCGTCAGATGCGAGAACTGCCCTACTACAACACCTTCTTCAAGACGACCCACGTGCCCGCAATCGCACTGGCCGCCAAGATCGCCGAGCTGGCACCGGGTGATCTGAACCATGTCTTCTTCGCAGCCGGCGGATCCGAGGCCAACGATACCAACATCCGCCTTGTACGCACCTATTGGGCCGAGAAGGGGCAGCCGGACAAGAATATCATCATCAGCAGGAAAAACGCGTATCACGGGTCTTCCGTCGGGTCGGCTTCGCTGGGCGGTATGGCAGGCATGCACGCGCAGGGCGGCATTCCGATCCCGAACATTCACCACATCAACCAACCGAACTGGTGGGCCGAAGGCGGCGACATGTCGCCCGAAGAGTTCGGACTGGCCCGCGCGCGCGAGCTGGAAGAAGCCATTCAGGAACTGGGTGAAGACCGTGTTGCGGCCTTTATCGCCGAGCCGGTTCAGGGCGCGGGCGGTGTAATCGTGGCGCCGGACACATACTGGCCGGAAATTCAGCGTATCTGCGATAAATACGATATCCTGCTGATTGCCGACGAAGTGATCTGTGGGTTCGGCCGTACCGGCAACTGGTTCGGATCCGAAACCGTGGGCATCAAACCGCATATCATGACCATCGCCAAGGGGCTCAGCTCGGGCTATGCACCGATCGGCGGGTCCATCGTGAATGACGAGATTGCCGAAGTCATTGGCGGCACCGAATTCAATCACGGTTACACCTATTCCGGCCATCCGGTCGCGGCTGCTGTGGCTTTGGAAAACCTACGTATCCTCGAAGAAGAGAAGATCGTCGAGCATGTGCGCGATGTTGCTGCCCCCTATCTGAAAGAGAAATGGGAAGCCCTGGCCGATCACCCGCTGGTGGGCGAGGCGAAGATCGTTGGCATGATGGCGTCCATCGCATTGACCCCCGACAAAGCCAGCCGCGCCAAGTTCGCGTCCGAGCCCGGCACGGTCGGCTATATCTGCCGAGACCGCTGCTTTGCCAACAATCTGATCATGCGCCATGTGGGCGACCGTATGATCATCTCGCCGCCGCTGATCCTGACCCCGGCGGATATCGACGAAATGTTCGTGCGCATTCACAAGTCGCTGGACGAAGCACAGGCAGAGATCATCGCTCAGGGACTGATGAAAGCCGCATCCTGAAATCAGAACGGGCTTTTTCAAGGGGGCGACCCGTTTGGATCGCCTCATTTTTCTACCGAAGCCGCTGCAAAAGTTCCGCAGTTGGATAGCCGTCCGGCATCAAGCCCCGCGCCAGTTGGTAAGCGCGGACCGCATTGATGGTGTTCGGCCCAGTGCGCCCATCGATACCCTTCGTATCAAACCCGGCCTGGGTCAGCCGGGTTTGCAACTCTTTTTTCTCGGTGAAGCTCAGCGCCCGCTCACCTCGGGGCCAGTCGGACTGAAACGGTTCACGACCCGCAAGCCGGTCGGACAGATGTCCGATACCGATCACATAGGCATCGGCACCGTTATAGGCCTCGATCACGCTGAAATTGTCAAAAATCATCAGCGCTACGCCCTGCCCCCCTGCCGGAAGCAGAATCGCCGCCTTCCCATGATCCGGCACGGCTTGGCCGTTCCCGGCCACTACACCCCGAGCGGCCCATGCAGACGGCAGCAGGGTATAGTCACGACGGGCTACCGCGTAATCGAAATCGGCAGGCAAGCGCACCTCAACGCCCCAGGGCTGCCCCTTTTTCCATCCGTGCTGCGCCAGATAGGACGCGGCCGAGGCCAGAGCATCCGTTGGGTCGTCCGACCAGATGTCACGCCGACCATCGCCATCAAAATCAACCGCGTGATCTAGATATGAGGTCGGCATGAATTGCGTGTGCCCCATCGCGCCTGCCCAGCTGCCCAGCATATTTCCGGCAGTGACATCCCCTGCCTGCACGATCCTCAGGGCGGCGATCAACTGAGTTTCAAAGAACTGCGCCCGCCGCGCATCAAAGGCCAGTGTCGCCAGGGAACTCAGCGTCCGGTTGCTGCCACGATAAGAGCCGAAAGATGTTTCCAGCCCCCAGATTGCCGTGACCACTTCCTTTTCAACGCCATATTCAGCCTCGATTTGCTTCAACACCTGCCGATGTTGCTGCATGGCGGCACGACCATTGGAAACGCGCGAGTCCGAGACTGCGGAATCCAGATACTCCCAGATCGGTTTCGAGAATTCCGCCTGATTGCGGTCTCGTTTCAGGATATCCTCGTCAAAGGCCATGTCCGAGAACACCCTGTTCAACGTTTTTTCCGTTATGCCCTGCTGTCGCGCGCGTTTCTGAAACGCACCGAGCCAGGCCTGAAACCGTGCGGTCATTGCCGCGGACACCCGCAAAGCCTCAACGGCCGGGCGCGGGACCGGACGGATCGAAACCGTCACATCCGCCGAGGCCAGCTGGATCGTTTCGCCGGTCACTGCACTGTCTGGCCATTTCGTGTTTTCTGATGTTTCCGCCTGCACTATGGATGCCCACAATGCGACGGTCATAACGCCGCCTACGCATTTATGCATTCCGATTTTTCCTGCTTACTGCTCAACCTCAGGGTAGCGCAAAATCGGTGAATCACAAAGTCTCAGACGTCCACTTCGCGCTCCTGTGCGTCGCGCTCTGCGCGGATTTGCGCCAAAACCTCACGCAGCATGGGCACGCGGTTCGGTCTAAAGCTTTGATCTGTCACAGACATGTCCTGCATGCGATCCAACCGGAAGACGCGAAAATCCTGTCTTAGGTGGCACCAGCCGAGCAACACATTTGATCGATCCATGTAGACGATGCTCAGCGGGTTGATCCGTCTTTGTGTGGCATCGCCTTTTGCGTCCGTGTACGAGAACTCGACCGCGCGTTCGTCCCACGTCGCCTGCCGCAAAACGGCCACGTCGATTGTCGGCGCGGGCGGGCGATTGAACCGCGTTGCCGCCAGAACCGCGTGGCTCAGCCGATGGGACTGACGCTGTGGCAATCGCCCCTGCAATTTCCGTAGGGCGGCGCTGGCTGCATCTGACAAGGCAGGATCACCAATCACCTGTACTTCGCGAAGGCCGAGAACAAGGGCCTCAAGCTCGTCATCAGTGAAACCCAATGGCGGCAGTGTGGCATCTTCGATCAGAGTGAACCCAAACCCCGCTTCACCGTCGATAACGGCCCCCAGACCACGCAGCGCGTCAATATCCCTGTGAATTGTTCTGGCAGAAACACCCAAATCCTGTGCCAGCTGTTCAGACGTTCTGGGCGATGGGCCAGAACGCAGGGCTTGCATCAGTTGGAACAATCGGGCGGTGCGGGACATGATGAACCCTAGCCTACCCCTAGTGACAGGAACTGTCATTAGGTCGGTTTATTCATCTGGCACGTCAAAAAAATACGGAGCCATGCGATGCTGACCCTTCTCACCTATCCTTCTGCCTTCGGGCTGTTCAGCGCCAGCCCGTTCTGCGTCAAGACAGCCTTGATGCTTCAACACTCCGGTCAGGTCTGGCAGCGTTCGGACATGCTTGACCCGCGCAATATGCCGCATCAAAAACTACCAGTGCTGCGAACGCCAGAGCGGTTGATACCGGACAGCGATCTGATCCGCCATTGGCTGGAACAGAAGGGCGCGGAGTTCGATCAGGGGCTTTCGGATGTGGAAAAAGCGCAATCCCGCGCGCTGGTGCGCATGGCCGAAGAGCATCTGTATTTCCACATCGTTCTGGACCGCTGGGGCAATGATGAGGTCTGGCCAATCCTTCGCGAAACCTTTTTCACTGGAATTCCAGCCATGATCCGAAAGCCGGCGTCCAATGCGATCCGAAAATCCGTTCTGAAAGGGATCTCGTCACAAGGGATCGGACGGTTCTCGTTGTCCGAGCGCATGGACCGGGTCGAACGCGATCTCGAGTCGATCTCGGCCTATCTGTGGCAATCCCGCTTCCTGCTGGCGGATCAACCGACATCAGCAGACATGAGCGTCGGCCCGATGCTCGCCGCTATGTGTGCAACGCCTGCAGATACCCCACTGACCCGCAGGATCAAACAGGATAACCTGTTGAACAGTTACGTGGACCGGATGGAACAGGCGATACCGATTGCATGAAACCGTTTGATGACCCCTCGGTCGCCTCGGCCTTTGAAGCCCTGCCCCCGCAAGCACGCGTCGGGGCTCTGGCGCTTCGCGATCTGATCTTTGAAACGGCAAACTCTCTGCCCGCTGCCAATCCATTGCGTGAGGAGTTGCGCTGGGGCCAGCCCGCCTACCTTGCCCCCAAAGGATCAACGATCCGGCTGGGGGCTCACAAATCTGCAGGTTTCGCGCTGTTCGTACACTGCCAAAGCCGATTGATCGGTGATTTCACCTCAGCTTTCCCGGGAGAGGACCGGATCGACGGGAACCGGGCCATTCTGTTCGATGGCCCAGGCCAGATCGATAAAACCCGCCATGGCTGGCTGATTGCCCGGGCGCTGACCTATCATCTTTGACGGCGCTTGCGTTCGACCTTGCGCTTGATCTTGTCCTTCTTGCGCTTGGTGCTGGCTGCCTTGCGTCGCGTCGACCGCTTGGCAGGCCCGCGCCCGCGCGGCAGGGCCTGATCGTCGATGGACAGCAGTTCCAGTTCCAACCCGCCGGTCACAGGCGTCGCCTCGGTCAGCCGCACCGTGACCCGCTGGCCGATGGCGATGATCAGTCCAGTGTCCGAACCCATCAGCGTTCCGGCCTCCCGATCAAAATGGAAGAATTCACGCCCCAAAGACCGCACGGGCACCAAACCATCCGCGCCCGTTTCGTCCATTTTCACAAAGGCCCCGAACCGGGCAATACCACTGATCCGCCCGGCGAACTCGTTGCCCACACGCTCGCTGAGATACGCGGCCAGATAGCGGTCGGTCGTGTCGCGTTCAGCCATCATCGAGCGGCGTTCGGTATCCGAGATGTGCGCGGCCGTCTCTTCGAGCCGGGCAATTTCGTCCTCGGTCAGCCCATCCTTGCCCCAGCCATGAGCCGAGATCAGCGAGCGATGGACGATCAGATCGGCATAGCGCCGGATGGGCGAGGTGAAATGCGCGTAATTGCGCAGCGCCAGCCCGAAATGACCGAAGTTTTCCGGGCTGTAATAGGCCTGCGCCATCGACCGCAAGGTGCTGAGGTTGATCAGCTCGGCATCCTCGGTCCCGGCGGCGGCATTCAGCAGTGCGTTCAGATGACGGGTCTGGAGCACCTGCCCCTTGGCCAGATTCAGCCCGGCGGCCTGTGCCGTTTCGCGCAGACTTTCCAGTTTTTCGGGCGCGGGTTCCTCGTGCACCCGGAACAAAAGCGGGCTGCGCTTGGTGATCAGGGTTTCCGCGGCGGCCACGTTAGCCAGGATCATAAACTCTTCGATCAGCCGGTGCGCATCAAGCCGGTCCCGGAAAGCCACGCTTTCGACCTCGCCCTTGTCGTTCAGAACGATCTTGCGTTCCGGCAGGTCCAACTCCAGCGGCTGCCGAACAGCACGGGCTTTTTTCAACGCGGCATACGCAGCGTAGAGCGGGTTCAGAACCGTCTCGAGCAACGGCCCTATGCGGTCGTTCGGATTACCGTCAATGGCCTCCTGCACTTCTGTATAGTTCAACGAGGCGGCCGAGCGCATCAGGCCGCGCACAAACCGGTGACTGATCTTGTTGCCATCGGCGTCGATCTGCATCCGCACCGCGATGCAGGCGCGCGGCACGCCTTCGTGCAGCGAACACAGATCACCCGACAGGCGGTCCGGCAGCATCGGCACCACACGGTCGGGGAAATAGCTGGAATTGCCGCGCTTGCGTGCCTCGCGGTCCAGCGCGCTGCCCGGGCGCACATAGGCGGCGACATCGGCAATCGCGACCCAGATCACATGGCCGCCCGGGTTTTTCGGGTCGTCATCAGCATGGGCATAGCAGGCGTCGTCATGATCGCGCGCGTCCGATGGATCGATGGTCAGCAACGGCAAATCCCGCAGATCCTCGCGCCCTTTCAGGCCGGCGGGTTTGGCCTGATCGGCCTCTGCAATCACCTTGTCAGGAAAATCATCCGGGATACCATGCTGATGGATCGCGATCAACGAAACAGCCTTGGGCGCAGTCGGATCACCCAACCGTTCAATGATGCGCGCGCGTGGCAGCCCCATGCGGTTCTTCGGTCCGGCTTGTTCGGCCTCGACCAGTTCTCCGTCCCTGGCCCCAAGAACGGCTCCGTCCGCGACCAGCCATTCGGTTTGGCCCGCCTTGTCGATCGGAACAATCCGCCCGCCTTCAGCTCCTTTCCGGAAGATACCCACAATTTTAAGAGGGTTCGTCCCGATACGACGGATCAGGCGTGCTTCGTAATTGTGGTCTTCCTCATGCACGGCCATCAGACGGGCCAGAATGCGGTCACCTTCGCCCAGCGCCGGGTCACTGGCGCGGGCAATGATCAAAACGACGGGCTCGACCCCCTCGCCATGCCATTCCAGCGGCCGCGCAAACAGGTCTCCATCCTTATTCGGAGCTTTTACCTGCAACACACTGACCGGCGGCAGACGATCCGGGTCGCGATAGCTGCGCTTGCGTTTTTCAAGATGCCCTTCGGCCTCAAGCTCCTTGAGGATGCGTTTAAGATCAATCCGATCCGCGCCCTTGATGCCAAAAGCCTTGGCGATATCGCGTTTCGAGGTCAGGGTGGGGTTCGCCGAGATCCAGTCAAGGACCTCTTGCTTGGTAGGAATGCGAGTCATACGTCCGGCCTAGCATGCGTTTGCGACCGCGTCATGACCAAAAAACCTCAGGGCTTAAGATCGGAAACCGTATCGACATCGCGCAACTGATCAAGCAAAGACACACGGCAGCCTGGGATCGAAGCAAGCGTGTCAGCCAATGCGTGTTCCGACGACCAGCGTACATTGCGAAACAGACCCGCTGGCAAGCCTGTATACCGTTGCGCTCCGACCAGCCAATAGCCACCATCTGGGGCTGGCCCAAACACCATTTGAGAATGCCCCAATGCATCGAAAGCACGGGCAATATGGGGGCGCGAAATCCCTGGTATATCCGCGCCGATCAGGCAAACCGGACCTTTGGGCATCCCGCGCAGCATCCGCGCCATACGATCCCCCAGATCCCCACGCCCCTGCGCCGCGCGCGGCAGGTCAGCTGGCCAGACGCGACTTTTCAGACCTTCCTGATCGGGCGAGACGGCCAGCACGATGTGCCAGCTGGGATCGCGCAGCCGCCGGATCAAGGACCGGGTCTGGTGCCGAAACCACCACGCGGCTGCGACCATGCCAATTTCTCGTCCAAGCCGCGTTTTGACGCGGCCCGGACGAGGTTCCTTTACCATGATCACCAATGTGCGCTGCATGGGTCAGGCGAAATAGTCGGTCAGGATACGGGTATAAATCGACTTGAGCTGTTCGATCTGGGCCACCTCGACACACTCGTCGACCTGATGCATCGTACGCCCGACCAGACCGAACTCAACAACCGGGCAGTGGTTCTTAATGAAACGCGCATCCGACGTACCACCGGTCGTCGAAAGCTCGGGCGTTGCGCCTGTTTCTGCCTTCACCGCCTTGGCCACCAGATCCGACAATGGCCC
Organism: Ruegeria sp. CDSA141; assembly: GCF_059612005.1. Taxonomy (NCBI): domain Bacteria; kingdom Pseudomonadati; phylum Pseudomonadota; class Alphaproteobacteria; order Rhodobacterales; family Roseobacteraceae; genus Ruegeria; species Ruegeria sp. CDSA141. The sequence goes on along the minus strand of NZ_JBXWPT010000013.1, from coordinate 3,098 downwards.
CGGCGGGGTCAGAAAACTTTCGCCTGAAATCTTGATTTTGGCATCTATTTCAACGCCGAACTGAGCGGCCACCTGATCTGCCTCCAGTTTCAGCCAATCACTCAGGCTGGCCCCGGAATGCAAATCATTGAATCGAATATTCACTGTTCCCTTGCACTGCGCCGGGATTACGTTGGTTGCCGCATTCCCGGTGTCGATTGTCACCACTGCCAATGTCGAGGCATCGAAGTGATCCGTGCCTTGATCCAGTTCGTGACCCGCCAACCGATCCATCAGCCGTGCCATGGCTGGCAAAGGATTTTTGGCACGATGTGGATAGGCCGAATGGCCCTGAACACCTGTGATCGTAAACCACGCAGTCATCGATCCGCGACGGCCGATCTTCATCATTTCACCCATCTTGTTCGGGCAGGTGGGCTCACCCACCAGGCAGACTGACATACGTTCATCCGCGCCGTTCATGTAATCGAGCAAGGCGGTCGTGCCATCCAGCGCATCGCCTTCCTCGTCGCCGGTTATGGTCAGGATAATGGCGCCGTCCAGCGGTGTGTCACGTACGAAATCGATTGCCGCAGCGGCAAAAGCCGCAACACCCGATTTCATATCCGTTGCGCCGCGCCCATACATCACACCATCCCGCATTTCGGCCCCAAAAGGCGGCATCGTCCAAGCGGCCTCATCGCCGACCGGAACAACATCCGTGTGACCGTTGAACCCGAAGCTGCGAGCATGGCCTTTCCGGCCCCACCGGGCGAACAGGTTGCTGACGCCACCGCGGTCGACACGCGTGCATTCAAACCCGGCATCCGCCAGCACCGCCTCGAGCAACAGCAGCGCGCCGCCTTCGACAGGTGTGACCGATGGGCAACGGATCAGATCGGCAGTCAATTGAACGGGATCGGTCATGCAATGGCCTCTGGAACAGTGTCTTTCGCGGGTTCACGCACAGATTCAACGAATTGGCCGGTTTTCCAACCCCAATCCACAAAAAAACCTTTCAACCAACTGAGAAGATATAAAAGCGACACCCTAATAATTCATAGCGATTTACCCCACGACCATCTTGCGGCCCACTGTACAATCGCGTTACTGGGCCGCGAAACAGGTGAATGAATATGAAGCGCGCATTCTTCGCACTGATCTGCCTGACTTTCGCCGTCCTAGCACAGCAGAGCATGGCACAATCCCTCACGGTCACAACGGTGACCCGCCCCCCGTTTTCCTATGTCGAAAACGGTGCGGAAACCGGCTTTTCGATGGATCTGCTTGCTGCGTTGGCCGAGTCGCTGAACTGGGATTACACTGTCAATCGGGTCGATTCATTCTCGGAAATGCTGGACGCGGTGCGGGATGGATCTTCGGATCTTGCAGTTGCCAATATCTCGATCACTGCTCTGCGGGAAACGCAAATGGACTTCACCCAACCGATCTTTGAGGCGGGTCTGCAGATCATGGTGCCATCGGAAGCCAAGCGGCAGCCGTCGCTTCTGCATGCGCTTTTCTCCACAGAGCTGTTCATCGCCATTGGCTTGGCATTCGCCATCCTGCTGGGCGGTGGCATGCTGATGTGGAGCTTTGAGCGCCGCGCCCAACCCTATTTCGACCGCAAGCTGAACGAAGCCTGGTTTCCCTCGTTCTGGTGGGCGCTGAACCTTGTCGTGAATGGCGGTTTCGAAGAGAGGATGCCGCGCACGCCCTTCGGCCGTCTTCTGGGTGTCGTTCTGGTTGTTTCGTCACTGTTCATTGTGTCAGTTTTCACGGCCCGCATCACGTCGGTCATGACCGTGGAAGCGATCACCGGCAGCGTGAATTCCGTGAACGACCTGTATGGCAAGAGTGTCGGGACAATCTCAAACTCAACTGCAGCAAACTTTCTGAACCGACGTGAGATTGAATTCACCGGCTATCCCGGGTTGGAACAGATGCTGGACGAGTTCGAGTCCAAGCAACTTGACGCTGTGGTATTCGATGCACCGATCCTGTCCTACTATGCGGCCCACGAAGGCCGGCGGATTGCATCGATGACAGGAGGCGTCTTCCTGCGCGAGAACTACGGTATCGCTTTCCCGACCGGGTCGCCTCTGGTCGAAGATGTCAACCAGGCCCTGCTTTCGTTGCGTGAAGACAGAACTTATGACGAAATCTATCGCAAGTGGTTCGGTATGCGGAACTAGGCCTGCGCCTCGTCTCCAAAAAACGGTGTCATCTGCGCGACGATCACGGCGTTTTCATCCAGCGCGCGCTGCATCAAGGCACGTTCGTCCGGTTCTATGTCATGCCCCTGTGCCTCACGTTCGGCCAGGGTCCCATAGCCGGTGACATCCAAAGGTGCGGTGTCGGCCTGTTTTAGAATAGCCACTGTCTCGCGCACAGCCTCGGCTTCATCCACGCCACTGGCGTAGCAGATCAGTGCCGCCCCGGTCGCACCGTCCGGCAGCCCGTCGCCATCCTTGCGGCCGATCTGGACCAGAAGGGTATAGACTTGCTGACGCGAGGGCTTCTTTTGCTTTTCCATGGGCCATGCATTACGCGCGGTGTTTTGAAGGGTCAACTGCTTCCATTGATCCCGGCAATGAGTTTGGGTCTTCAGCGAACCACGACCCTGCCGCAAAGGACAGAGCGCTTGCAAAAAAGCGACTCAGTGAACTCCATTCCCCGATTTCGCTCAATAATTGAGCAGCGTTTCAGTTCAACTCCCAGAGTTGAATCGGGCACATTTTCGCCGCAGTTTGGCCTTATTTTTGGCCATTTCCTGCTGGGTTCGACGCGCTTCTGGCCTTTCATAACAGTGGGGGGAAGCCATCTCTACGCTGGGGCCACTGCGTAAGTCATTTTGAAACAGGAGAATTAGAATGAGTGTTCTGTCCAGATTAATGATGACAACTGCAAGTGTGATTGCGCTTTCCGGAGTACCTGCTGTCGCTGTGCTGTCTTTTGTGACGCCAGGTGCGGTTTACGCCCAAGACGGCGGTGGTGATAACGAAAGCGGCGGCGACAGCGAAAGCGGCGGCGACAGCGAAGGCGGCGGCGACAGCGAAAGCGGCGGCGACAGCGAAGGCGGCGGCGACAGCGAAAGCGGCGGCGACAGCGAAGGCGGC
>NZ_JBXWPT010000012.1:0-127819 GCF_059612005.1 Ruegeria sp. CDSA141 | reverse complement strand
AATCACATGAACCAGATGAGCCAGACCCTCTCTTAGCTCACGCCGCCATCTGTCCCAAAATCCCTGACGACGGACACCAGAATATCCAACAATGCTTGATTAGAGACATCCCCACTTTGGGCGGCCTTAAATGCGGCTTGAAGCTCCGCTAAGTCAAAGTCATCTGGTCTGAATCCCTGTTCTATTGCTCTATCCAACTCATCAAAGAGTTCGTCCGACAATACATCGCGTTTCCACGCAGGAGTGAAGTCCCTCTCTTCGTAAAAACGCGGCACTAGGATTTCAGCATCCAAGCTCTTGCTGTCAGGCAGCGTGCTACTCACGCCCAACTTTGCATCGAGTAGAGCAGCAATCTGCTGTGAGATCTCGTTTGCGACGCTTGGGTTGGGGAAGATTATTGCCAATGCAGTTAGCGAAATCGCGACTAACGACTTAACGTGACCCACCAATACCTCCTGCGGCTTCGCGCTATATGCTGTCTCTATGTGGGAGGATACTCATACATAATGTATAATCAAATCGTAGTTTATGATTTTTTTATTGCCATTTGATTGGATGGTTCGAGAGCAGTGTGTATATGCAGGAGATCAAGTTCAAACGATGCTGTGAACGAAGCGGCCCTAGTGAATCTACTGTCATTGCAGTATCGACGGAGTGAGGCGAGTTTTGGCGACATTTGTATTGGTCCACGGAGCGTGGCAAGGGGGATGGTGCTGGGCTCGCGTAGCAGCCCTTCTGCGCAGGGAGGGCTACGACGTTTTCACCCCGGCACTGACAGGGTTGGATGAACGCGCTCACCTAGTGAGTGACGAAACAGATCTGGCCATGCATATCTAGGATGTCCTTGGGGTAATCAGGTGCGAAGAACTCTCTGACATTGTTTTGTGCGGTCATAGCTATGGCGGCATGGTTGTCACCGGAGTGGCGGATAGAGCACCCAACCACGTTCGATCACTTGTGTACCTTGATGCGCTCGTGCCGGGCGATGGGCAGGCGGCCTTGGACGTTTTGCCCGCGGATATCGCGGCAGGGCTTCGTGATAGTGCCGTCGATGGCAAAGTCGCGCCGGGCCCGGCGGAGGCTTTTTCAGTGAATGGAGCAGACTGTGCGTGGGTGGACCGCCGAAATGTCGCGCAACCACACAAGACATTTGGGCAACCGATGCAACTGGTGAGAGGCGAAACCAAGGTGTTAAAGCGGACCGACATCTATGCCACCGGCTGAGTCCCAAGGCTTGGCCAACCGTTTTTCGAGCGATATCAGCATCAGTCGGGGTGGACGGTGATTTCGGTGCTATTCGGGCACCACGTGATGATCGATAGGCCTGACGACTTGGCCCGAATGCTAATGTCCGCAATTTGAAGGTGGCCACCGTCTCCTGCACGAGCGGGTGGACAGTGAAATCGCTCGCATAGGATAGTTATTCTTTCCAACCCGGTTGTGCTATTTCAACCACCGTTTCGGGGAAGATGCGCCGCAGCGCCGCAAGTGATGCCGCCTCTCGACTGAACAGCTGACATTGATCTCGCTGCACCATCTTCGGGCGGCTCCTGTCCGCACAACTGGAATTGCAAAGTTCGGATTTGAATGTCGGCTTAGGGCTGGGACCTGCCGACTGAACACACAGCATCCAGATGGATCGGGAATGGCGGACCAGGGCTCAAACCACTGATTTTGCAGAAGTTCACCAAGTACGGATATTGACTAAGCACCGCTTGAAACAGTTTTCGATAGGCGGCTATTGGTACGATGATCTGTTACCAGAGCCATTCGCTTCAGTCTTAATTCCATGGCCAGTTTTGATGCACCGAAGTAATCGGATAAAGACGATAGCATCATATTGTACGGTGCGTAGTTGCAAGGCTGGTCATCGACAAAAATATAGCCGTGCTCCCTGTCTTCGATTCCTAGTTGGCATCTTAGCTCGTCGACCTTTTGCCTGAACTGTGCTTCGGGTAACTACCTTGCTTTCATACGTCGTATGAAGAAACAGGGAATCTATGATATAGGTCGTTGGAGTGATGAGAGACAGCGTGGGTGATGATACAATCAGGGATCGCTTCACATAACACCCATGCTGCGACGTACGCGGTTTGTTATGACGCCGCAATTCATGCGGCGGTCGCGAAACCCGCCGATCGAAATCCGGATCGACGAAGACCGCAATGCGGACAAATTGAGCCTTCGCCGCGAACGCGCCAATGGCAGCTTCCCGTAAAAACATTCTCGTATGTCCCAGACAAGTCCGACGAGGCCATGCGGGCCATAAGAGAATTTTTGGAGCGTGTAGCTGCCGCAATCTAAGTTTACAGCATCTTGCAGCCTCGCATTTGCGCGTCCAAACGCGCGATGAAGGCCGGTACGTCTATAATGCGTCTTCGCGGTCCGGACGGTGGTGCAATCATGCGCCCAGATTTATTCCCTTTGGTTCGAGATATCTGACTATAGTCGGCCAGAGGCTGGACCAATTTTGAAGGCCCTGAGCGGTGTATCCGCGTGCTTTGCTTGATTCAAAGAGAGGCGATTGCCATGAACGACAGGACAGAAACTCCCGAAACATCGCTCGGGGGCCTACCAGTGCTGCCGGGTGATCCTGTTCCTACACGCCTCGATGTGCTGGGAAAGGCCTCGACTGAAAACCAGATCCTGTCGCGAAAACTTGATCTGTTTTTGCCCACAGGGCTCGACACTGCACCGCTGACCTTGTCCTTTGACAGGTTGCGAGATGTTCCGATCCGCTGGGATCAGGTGCTGGGCACCATCGCGGAGGATCCGAAGTTGCCAGCCTCGGGCGCGGCGTTGCGTACATTCTTTGAGTCCTCCTGGTTCGGCACGCCAATGGCCGAGGTGACGCAAGATGACGTCACGCGGGTGCTCGAAAACAAATGGGCGTTTGTTCTGACCCCGCCTGAGGATCCCGAGGACACCCCGCCTCAGGTCTTTTACCGCGCCGCCGACGATGGGTCGCAGGCGGTCCCGGTGACACAAGGTTCCCTCCTGCGCCATGGCACGTCGGGGCGCATGTATCTGATTGAGGCGGCACCAAAGGCGATCCCGCAAGCCACTGCTCAGGACGCGACCGGGACTGGCCCAACCGCGCCTGCACCGGTTCTGTTCACTGATGTCGACAGCTACGAGACCTTCTGGAGCAAGCGCGCTGTCACCCTGCACCTTCTCGCCAGCAGCGAGGCCGATTTGGCAGGCCTTGTCTCCACCTATGAGGAAATCGACATGCGGGCGCAGTTCATTGAACGACGCTATGCCGAGCTGAAAATCCTCAAGGAACTTGCTGATGCCAAATCTGCCCGCGCCGAAGCAGCACTTGACAGCTCACTAGACGATACGACGCTATTGCTAGACCCCGATCAGGCAGCGCAGTTCGAGCCGCTGTATCTGGAAGCCAAGCTCGAGCCTTATCGCATTGATCAGCAATTGCGTAAGCTGCAGGAAGATGCAGCCGCGATGGGCTATGTGCTGTTTATCGGCAATGCGTCCGCCATTGCCGAAGAAGTTCCTGACGGCTCGTCCATCACCGCTGAAGACGGCAAGCTTTACACCACCAGGCGACGCAAGGCGTCCTGGACTGTTCGCGAAGAACGTACCGTTCTAGAGCGTGCTGGTAACCTGGTAGACGAAACGCTACGTACGTTGGTAAACCCGTTCCGCACGCCAAAAGTGAAGCGCGTACAGCGGTATAAGTTCAGCCGCGAGTCGCGGATTGTGACAGATTACATCCCGGTCGATACCGGCTTTGACCCGATGATCGCCCGGAGGTTCGCGCTCGAAAGTGAAGGTGCGGAGGTGTTCGTTTGTCGCGAGACACCCGCAGGGTATCAGACCGAAGATGGTCAGTTTCTGTCTGATATCATGGCGCGCTGCGCGGCAGACGAAGATTTTCGCCGTCGCGCGGTCGTCATGATCCCTGGCTATGAGCAATCTGTTTCGGTCGAAAAACCCATCGTCGCCTGGCATGTGTATCACCATCCACTGCCAGCGATCTTCCCCACTGGTCTGACGCGCCTGTCGGTCAACGAAGCGCTCTCGTATCGGCTTGCCTGGAAAGGTGCGGAGCTGGGTGAGTTGGTGAGCACCATCACTTTGGCCCCCGGCGAAAACCGCGAGATCCGGTTGACCCAGATCTATGAGGAAGAAACCTCAACCCGCGAAACCCGCACCTCGGTGGCGGAATTAACCAAGAAAAACCGCACTGATATCTCCACTGAGATGGAGCAGATGACCCAGTTTGACAACGAGCTCAATGTCTGGGGCAACACCAGCGGTGGAACGTCGGAGACGGCGGGTCCGCCTTTTATCCGCTCGGAATACGCAGCAGGGGCGTCCAACACATTGAAGGTCTTTACCCAAAGCCTCAACAAAATTGCCCGCAAGGCCAGCGCCTCCGTCAATCAGCGCACCAAGACCACTGTTACCACGGACAGCTCTCACAAGATCAGCACGCAAAACAGCGAAACCACGGTGATACAACTGTCCAATATCAATGAGGGTCGGTCTCTCAATCTGGTGTTCAACCGGCTTTACAACCGATTTGAGACGGGGCTGTTTTTGGAGGATTTGCGCTTCTCCGTGACCACCGGCGTGGAGCTGATCGCGGGCAGTGGTCTCTATGAGCAACGCTCTTACCGGTTGGGTGAGATCCGGGCGCTGCTGGAAGATGTCGCCGCCGCGCCGCTGCCCTTTGACATGAACGCGCACGGGATCGAGGCGTATCTGTCGAGCATTCTTGATCTGATCCTAGCGCAGCTCTCTGCGGAGTATCTGACGCCACCTGACGAGGGCACTCAGACACCGCGCTTGGGTAGCGCACCCGGCGAGGAAGAAGAGGTATTGCCCGAGGATGCGGCCAGCGCGGCAGCTGTGGATGCGGCCCCGGAGCTGCGGGCCCTCGCGTATGCGGCGCGTCAGAAGCTGCGCGATGGGATGACTCCTGACGCGCCACCGTTAAAAGGCGGCGCGCTGGGCGCAGATCTGCCAAGCGCGCTTAGCGACCGGATCGCGATGATCGAAGATCTCGCGGCCACGCTGAACACCACGTCCTTGCCCGTGGGTGGTGCAGGTTCGGCCGATCTTCTGGTGGCCAGTGAAGGCCTCTACATGGACTCAATGGTCGGCGCGCGTCCCGCGACAGAGCCTTATTCCGAAGAAATGCGCGCCCAGGAAATCCGTTTGCGAGCCGCTCGGGTCCAGCGCGAACAGTCCGAGGCGCAGCTGTCGCTGGCGCAAGCCACACGCATTGCGGGGCAGGCGCGGGTGGTCGGTGGCAACTCGATCATCGGGGTGTTGTTGTCGCAGGATGGTCGCAGCCTGGTGCTGAGCCTTTCCTTGCCCTTGTCACCTGCCCAATGGGCTCTGGTCATCGCTGGCAAAGTAGAAAGCCGTGCGCGGATCGATCCATCGCAACGCGGGCGTACGATGATTTCGGTTGATCTGAGCGCGGTCAGCGTTGCCGCCCGGAACCGGATGAAGAAAAACGCGCAACTCATGAATGACGTGTCGCTGCGCGACCTAAAGACCGAGGATGAGATCTTTCCGACATGACGGATTTCTCTTTGTATAGTGGGAAGATGGCCTATGACTCATCACAGGGGTCCGCCCTTTACAGTGTAGGGCTGCGCCGCCTGGATAAGCTTTACAGTTACGGGCTGGAGCGCAACGAACCGATTTCTCATGAGGATCTTTCGAAAGCGAATGTCACGCGTCTCGAGAACTGGAAAACAGGTCTTATTAGCACGCTGGACGCGGCTGAGAAGGAGAGGTTCAAAACCGGGTTCAAACGGCTCGAAGCCGCGTTTGAAAAGGTTGACTTCTACTGGAAACATGGCACCTCCTACGAAGCCACCGTCAGAAATATCATGGCGTCTGGGCGTATCCTGTCGGGGGAGGTGGTTAAGAACCGCGCACAAAATATTTTTGCAAGCTACGGCAACACTGGCTCTGGTGAGGCTAGCGCACGCCAGGATACCCTTTTCGTTTACTTCCGTGTTGAGACCCATACCTGCGCTATGGAGACCAGATTTGGCAAGTATCAGTTCGTTGTCAGAACCAATGTGAACTCGGAATGGATGAACGACAGCTGGATCACGCTGCGGGACATGCTCTACCCCTATGGGCGAGGCGGCGTAGTGGAGATCCTGGCTGGAGAAGGAGAAGGAGAAGGAGATTGCACCTATATGCGCCGGACCCAAGTCCTGGCCGAAAACGCAGCAAGCAACAACGCCGTGGTGACCGGCGCTGTTTTTAAACATTCCTTTACCGAGCTTCGCAGTGACGGTAATCACAAATCGAATTTTCGGGAGCGGACAGAAAGCGTATTTGAGGGTGCTTTTTACGGCCCCGCGGATATCAAGAGAGGGATCATGCTGTCGCTGTGCCGGGCGATGTATGAATTGCCGCCGTTCTGGCAGGAGATCCTGGACGCCGCAGAGTCTGATCTGCCCCAGGTGATCGCTTTGCGCCTTGAGAAATTTTTCAACATCGAGGGAAAAGTCCCGGTCAGCCTGGAAGTTGGGCCGGAAGTGGCACGTGAAAATGATCAGGATGATTATAAGTTCAAGACAGGTGTGAGCCTTCCGATCTGGGAGAAATTAAAATCGGAAAGGTCGAGCAGATCCAAGGACAAGGGGACCAGCACGTCGCAACCAGCCGAGAAACCGAAACCACCGAAACCACCGAAATATGCGGGCGACTACGCAGGAATCCCACGGATTGGCGCCGCGATCCAAGTGAGCGGCGGTGGGCTTAAGAACCCCTCGGACGGCGAGTCTGACGAGGATTGGAACTCAACATATTACGATGGCTAAGAGGGTGTCTGGCAACCGACGGGTTCTGAGAGTTCAGCTGCAAAAAGAAGTCATTCGATGATGTGCAGAAAATGGAAGGTGTGGGCTCTATTGAGACATTAGCCACAGAGTTGATGAAGGGTCGCTATACAGATTGGGTAAGAAATGCTTGACGTTTGGGTCAGAAATGAATGATGCATTTTACAACTTTATTGGGGTTTTCGCCGTAAATTGAGTCAAAGATCAGTAACGTTCCACATTTCCCTGTAAGGCGACACATAGTTCTGCCACCAGCGACAGAACCTTGCCATTTTCGCCTCACTTCCTTCATCCAGCACCTAGACCGATTTCATTGATCTTGACTTCCTTTTTGGGAATACCGGGGCTGATTTGCAGATCAGACGCCGAAGGCCCCTGTTCCTGCTGACCTGCCACATGGCTAACGCGGATGGGAGCGAGGCAATGCTATTCGACAATGGTGGTGCGGCCCGCAGGCGCAGCCGAGGACACGGTGTTGTCTAATAGGGTGGCCCGAGGGGGAAGGCAGCGTCTTACCCCTGATGGCCAGGGGCGTTTGGCTTGTCCAAATCCCGCGGGCCCCAAAACAAGTGCGTCGGCGCGGTCTGCGCCGTAACTCTTTGCGCCAGAACACGTTGTTTTTCTAAAGAATGGGTGGAAGCCAACCTTCGCTGCAACCGAGACAGTCAATAGCACAAACTTACACAATGGGAATTCAATACACTGGTTGATAAGGACTGGGACCAGATGGTGGCGGCTTTAAGGAGAAGCGTTCCAAAGGCCGTGTGGTCGGCGTAGCAAGAATTTTGCGAGGGCTGGTTATTAATGGCACGAGTAGATTCGACCGGAAGCACAAATTTAAACACTCATGGCTGAAAGATCTGCAAGAAAGTGAAGTAATTCAGAAGCTTGCAATCAAGATATATGCCTTTCAACTGTCACGCTTTCTCACCCCACCAAGGGGCGGCTACTTTCACAAGACTAGAGTAGTCATAGTCTGGTTTCCTCTCCCGCTTTTCGGCAAAGTCACTAAGTACTCCCGATAACTCATAGCCATGAAACTTCTGCTCAACCGATTTCCAAACGGCATCATGAACGTCGGAAAGGTCATATGACTCTAGACTTTGTTCCAAGTCTGCATAACCGACTAGCGCAACTGGAACTCTCTTGTTCATCTTCGCTCCATAATGGCTTCGATGAACCAGAAATCCTCCGTTGCTCAAACCCCTAAATTTGTCCGGTGGGCGCTGACGTCAGACATACCAAGATTCAAAAGCCGGTTCATGTTCCGAGCACCCGAAAACTGGGAATGAAAACTAGTGATCAAAATAGGTGATTTCGACATTATCATCTTCGATAGGTGCTATATTCTAAGTACTGAGTCACTAGTTGTGCGAATTTGCTTTCGCGAAAACGTTAACGGGGATCAAATGGCTTGACTGGATCGCAACATTTTACCTGGAAGTCTAATGGATTGTAACAGCGAAAGGATTCTCTTTTTCCGCTCAATCATCTGTGAATAGGATTTGAAACATAACTTTCGATTTGTGGAGGCCGCCGTGGGACTTTGCAAGGATTTGTCCGCTTCTGCTATTGCAGGAACAAAGTGCATGAGCGTGCGCCGTCCGAGAACGGCGCTGTTGCCAATTGACCTCCTTTCAATTGGCTCTTCTGATCGTAACACACAAATGCAATGAGTGCGCCGTTTCTAATATCAGCCTACCTGGTAGTACTCTTGCTACCACTCGGGCTTTCTTATGCTCTTGGTTGGCCGCCTCGGCCATGGCACCAGGAAATCGCGTCCGGACTGGGCATCCTGGCCTTTTCGATCATTCTTGTTGAATTCATCCTGTCTGGCCGGTTCAAACGCATTTCAACAGGTATCGGCATGGACGTTACAATGCGGGTCCACCAGGTTATGGCGCGTGTCGCTTTGGCCTTTGCCGTTGTGCATCCACTGTTCTATCAAGGCTCGGTTTCCGGGGGTTCTCGCCCTTGGGATGAAACGCGGCAGTTATCACTCACAACGGATTTGACAGCCCTCGCAACCGGGATTCTCGCTTATCTTCTACTGCCTGCTCTGATCCTGTCTGCAGCCAGCCGAACGAAGCAAGAATACAAATACGAATCCTGGCGTTTCACGCATGGGATTGGAGCTTTGTTGCTTGCGGGATTGCTACTACATCACACCATAGCAGCAGGGCGCTACGGGTCGCATTCGGTCCTGACTGTTATGTGGTCCGCTATGGTAGCGATTGCAGTCGGATCGCTGTTGTTTGTGTATCTTTTTAAGCCGTTGGGGCAGCGCCGCAGGCCATGGAGGGTGGTATCGAGACGCAGACTGACCCCCAAGCAGTGGGAACTTGTGATCGGCCCTGACGGTCACAACGGGCTGGTGTACGAGGCGGGCCAGTTTGTTTGTCTGAACGTAGGAAACAGTGTGTTCTCACTGCACGAGAACCCCTTTTCAATAAGTTCGGCACCGGCAGAGGGGCCAGAGATTTCTTTTGTGATCAAAGAACTCGGCGATTTTACCGGTTCGCTTGAGCGACTCGGGCCCGACACCTTCGCCTATCTGGATGGCCCGCATGGTAGTCTTACGATCAATGGGCGGCAGGGTCCTGGGGTCGTGCTGGTTGCGGGAGGGGTCGGAATAGCTCCGATGCTCAGCATTTTACGGCAAAATCGTTTCGCCGACGTCCCAAAGGATATCAAACTGATCTATGGGAACCGCATGAAAAACCAGATCGTCTATCGCGAAGAGCTGGCGGCGGAAAACGCAGTTTTCGCCCTTTCAGAGCCGCAGGAAGACTGGGACGGTGAAACCGGAGTAATTGATGGAGCCCTCCTTGATCGTGTCCTGACTCCTGACCACTACGCGCAATGGCTTTTTGTGCTCTGCGGACCTGCAGTAATGATGGACGTTGTCGAGGATCATCTGATCGCTCAAGGCACCCCATCGGATCGCATACTTTTGGAAAGGTTCGACTATGATTGATCAATTCAGGCGAATGTCCTTGCGTCGTCGGATCTCGCTGGCAATTTGGTTGATCGTCGTCATTCTATGCGCCGCAGTTTTGGGCTTCGGTCTGCGATAGAAGATAGCCCATTTTGTTTTCTACCAGGTATCGCTGATACGCCTTGGATTCCATTGATATTTGTCGGACATGGCTTGCTTGTCTCGCCAAAAACACACTCGATGTAACCTGATCATCATGAGCGAAATCAAAGCAGAACCGAAGGGTGCCTGGCAAACTTCTCTTGGAAAACGCATTTGCAAAGGAGGAGGAATTGCTGGGATTTGCGTAATAATAGTGGGGCTATTTGCTTCGGGTGCCGTACTGGCACAGGAAGTCAACGTTCAGGAAGGAAACGAGCTGTATCGGACCTATTGCTGGTAATGCCATGGTTTTGAAGCGATCGGAAACGGGCCAATGGCTGAAATGCTGGCGATCAGGACACCTGATCTTACCCAATTGGCAGCACAAAACGACGGAGTATTCCCGACCGAGACGGTTGCACTGAGGATTGATGGACGATCGGCGGTGCTTGCCCACGGGGGAGACATGCCCATTTTCGGACCAGCGTTGAATTCAGACCTTCAAGTCGCGCTTTCTTTGCCAAATGGTCAGCAGATGATGACGGGCGTGCCGCTGGCGAATTTAATCTCTTTTCTTGAGACCTTACAGATCGAGTAGTTCGCCAAAGGCAGTTCAGGACATCTCGCCCGGCGGAACGCGACTTGCGACAGTTCAGAAATCTAACTACCGCTGATGTCAGTCCGAAGGCATCAGGAACGTTAAAAGGGAGTTCACATGTACAAGAACATCCTGATCCCTGTAGCGCTGGATCGTGATCATGATACTAAGGCATCTTTTGAAGCCGCTCGCCATTTGGCAGACGCCGACACCAAATTCACCATACTTCATGTACAGGAGCCGATCCCGGCTTACGTGGCATCTCAAATTCCTGAAGACGTTTTTGACAATACGCGACACGAGCTTTTGGAAGAACTACATCGGAAGGCATCGGAACTGCCTGATGCATCGGCACGGCTGATCTCAGGGCATCCGGGCAGAGCGATCGTCGATTTCGCGAACGACAACGAAATAGATTGCATTTCGATAGCCTCGCACAAACCTGGTTTGGAAAACATCTTTGTTGGCTCAACAGCCAACAGGGTCGTTCATCACGCAAAGTGCGCGGTTCACGTAACACGTTGATATATTTTAAATCGATCTTCGTTCGTGCGATTAGGGTGAGGGTATCGCAATTAAGTTAGCATTTTTGCATGGTGGTCTTTTAAGGGATTGCGAGCGGATTGTTTTCCCGACGGTGGCTGGAAGGCAAGGCTGCCAATCCAAGCCGATTGACCAAGATCAGCGTTAACCGCGAGAAGAACTGCTATTATGGGCGCGCGTTTCAGACCGTTTGGAGGAGGTCGGTATGATCGTAACTATTGCCTACGGCAGCATAGAAGGTCAGACTGCAAAAATCGCGGACTTCATAAAGGGTGTTGCGACAAAGAACGGGTTCGAAGCTACTCTGATCGATACTGGTCGGGAGATAGATGAACTCTTCTTTGAAGGCTTGGACAAATTCATCCTTGCGGCCTCGGTCCACGAGCGACGGCATCCCAAGCCATTTGAGACATTTATAAAAACACATCGTGACGCCTTGCTAGCCGGCAGCTCGCTGATGCTATCGGTAAGTCTTAAAGCGGCTTTCGCCAAAGGTCGGGAGGAGGCAGAGAACTATCTGGCTGAAATGATTTTGCGAACCGGTTTTGAACCGGACGAAAGCGCTCTGGTCGCGGGTGCAGTGCGTCCCGAAAGTTATGACTATTATGAGAAAGAAGTTGTCCGTCATGTTGTTTTAAGGGGTCGGCGCGTCGATCTGCGAGATGGCATACAGGAGTTTACGGATTGGGCCGCACTGGAAGCAGTCGTGACGGCATTCTTGAACAGATAACGCTTTCTGCGCACTAGCGCCGATGCCGATTGATTGTGGCTTTGGGTCGCGCCCCCAGGGTGAGAGCGATTTGTTTTTCCAGCTCAAGCAGAACAAACAGCGCAATACCCAGGCCGATTATAAGGAGGCCGTCCTTTAATCCCACAGCAGCGGTTCCCAGGACATTTTGAAAACCCGGAACGTAAGTGGCGGCGAGTTGCGCCGCTGAGACGGCACCCACACAGGCCCAAACGGTTGGCGTTCCCTGGATCGCCTTCCAAGTCAACGACGTGCCATAGATATTGCGTACAAAGAACAGATGGAAAATCTCCATCACCACCAAAGTGTTCAGCGCTAGCGTCTGCGACAGTTCTACAGAGTAACCTTGCCGTTCAGCATAGGTGAAAATGCTGAAGACCCCGGCCAGAAACAGACCAGAGACAAGCGCAATGTGCCATACCAGTTCACCCCCCAGGATCGGCGCGTCGCGCGGACGGGGCGGTCGAAACATCGTGTTCTCTTCGGTCGGTTCAAAGGCAAGCGCGATGCCAAGCGTGATGGCTGTGATGAGATTGATCCAGAGGATCTGAATCGGAGAAACCGGCAGCGTCAATCCCAACAACAGGGCGACGATGACGACCAGGGCTTCACCCCCGCTTGTGGGCAGAAGCCAGCTGATGACTTTTTTGATATTGTCAAACACCGTGCGCCCTTCACACACCGCCGCAGCGATGGTGGCAAAGTTGTCATCGGCGAGGACGATGTCGGCAGCTTCTTTGGCGGCCTCTGACCCCTTTTGGCCCATGGCGATGCCTACATCCGCGCGTTTCAGGGCCGGGGCGTCGTTGACGCCATCGCCGGTCATGGCAACCGTCAGGCCTTGCGCCTGCAGCGCATGGACAAGGCGCAACTTATGCTCCGGGTTTGTGCGCGCGAAGATATCCGCCTTCAGAGCCGCGACTGATAACGCGGTATCGTCCAATTTGTCGATCTGTGCACCGCTCAGAATGTTGTCGGCGTGGACCAGACCAATGTCCTTGCCGATTGCTGCGGCTGTCCCTGCGTGATCACCGGTTATCATTTTGACCGCAATACCTGCGTTCTGACAGGCAGCAATCGCATGTTTCGCTTCTTTGCGTGGCGGATCGATCAGGCCAACAAGCCCAAGGAAGACCAGATTCCCCGAAAAGTCCTGAGACGTTAGACATGTCTCACCTTCGTGTGCAGGACGGGAGGCGAACGCCAATACCCGGCACCCTGCCGAGGCAAAGCGATCTTCGATCGCGGACCATTCTACAGGGTCAATTGGCAGTGCGCTCCCATCGGCGTCGAGCTGCGTTTCGCAAAGAGACAGCAGCGTTTCGGGCGCGCCTTTGACAAAAATCTTACGTGCTCCGGCCTCACTCTGATCCAGCGTCGCCATAAAACGCCGTTGCGCATCGAAGGGTAGAACATCGCGACGGTTCCATGATGCCCGCGCCCCGTCCAGAGGGCCCAGGACCTTTGCGGCGAAGGACAGAAGCGCACCCTCCATCGGGTCGCCGTTTACATCCCAAACACCGGATCGTTGTTCAAGTGTCGCGTCGTTGCAGCAGAGCGCGACGGTTGCCAAATCCCGCAGGGTTGGCGGCAGAGTCTGTATCAGTTCTGAACCATCGCACACAATAGCACCGGCGGGATCATAGCCGTCGCCTTGGATGTCAAAGCAATGGCTTCCCACAGCAACATTGGTCACCACCATTTCGTTGCGAGTCAGGGTGCCGGTCTTGTCTGTACAGATGACCGAGACCGAGCCAATCGTTTCGATTGCGGGAAGGCGCCGGACAATGGCGTTGCGGCGTGCCATGGACTGCACCCCGATCGCCAGAGTGATGGTCAGGACCGCAGGAAGCCCCTCGGGAATTGCGGCGACCGAAAGACCAATGACCGCCATGAACAAATCAATGAAGCTGTATTCAGCTACGAAATAACCGAAAGCCAGAAGGATCGCGGCCACGGCCAGTATGAAAAGTGTAAGCCAGCGCGCAAAGGTATCCATTTGGCGTACCAGCGGCGTCGAGAGTGTCTCGACCTCAGAGATCATCCGGCCAATGCGCCCGATCTCGGTCCGCGTGCCTGTTGCTGTCACAACGCCGCGTCCCTGACCGGCCGTGATCAACGTGCCGCCAAACACCATGCCGCGCTGGTCGCCAAGTGCTGCGTCTGCGTCAGTTGCTATGTCTTCTTTGTCAACGGCGACTGACTCGCCTGTCAGAATAGCCTCTTGTGCCTTCATGCCATGCGCTTCGATCAGGCGCATATCGGCAGGGGGCTTGTCACCGGCGTCGAGCAGAACGATGTCGCCGGGAACAATTTCGGCACCATCGATTGCGATCCGCCGCCCATCACGTAAGACTGAAGCCTTTGGGGCAAGCATCTGATGGATCGCATCCATTGCCTTTTCAGCCCGACCCTCTTGCACGAACCCGATGCAGGCATTGGCCAGAACAACGGCAAGAATGACGACAGTGTCCACCAAATGCCCCAGCAAAAAGGTTATAGCTGCTGACCCGACAAGCACGTAGATCAGAACATTGTGGAAGTGAGCCAGGAACCGCAGGATCACATTTCGCCTGTGTGACGGCGGCGGCTCGTTGCGTCCGAATTTCTCAAGACGGAGTTTAGCTTGTTCTGAAGTAAGCCCGGTGGCCATTGTTTGCAGGTCCTTAAGCACATCAGCACTTTCTTGCGTGTGCGGCAGGGCTCCAGGTGTTTCAGGCAGAACTTTAAGGCGTTCTGGCATTTCAAACTCCGTTTAAGACACGTCTCAGAGATGTCGTTGCAGCAGTGAATTTGGGATTGATGCGCCCTCGTGACGACGGCCAAGTCGCACCGTCACGATAGGCTTATGGTTGAGCGATTCCTTTATACACGGTCCCGCCGTGGCCGTATTTGATGTGGTTCAACTCAACGACGCGGGATTGAAGTGTGCGCGATTTTCACAGCTTCCTTTATGCAATTCGGATTGTGTGCGTTGTATAGCACAGCAGTGACGTCCCGGTTCCAAAGGGTATCTTTCGGTTCCATCGCGTGAATGAGAACCGCAGGCCGTACAATCAAATGCTCAGGGCTGTTCCATTTTGATCTTCGTCAAGGTTGAACGCAGTGCGCAGAAGTACAGTCATCAACATAACAGGAGGTCTTGCATGGAAGCGCTAGTCGAAATAGGCCGGGCATTTGTTCAGGCGATGCGTGATCGCAAAGGCTTAATAAGCGTTGACGAAATGTACGCAGAAAACGCTCAGTCCGTAGAAGCGGTTGTGCCTCCGGTAAGGCAATTTCGGATTACAAAGGGTCGCGATGCCATCAAGGCGAAGCGAGAAGACTGGCTGAAAACACATGAAATCAAGGAGCTTACTGTAGACGGCCCCTATGTTCATCCTCCCAATCGCTTTGGGGTGGGTTTCAACGCCGAGGTCGTGCAGAAAGACACGGGACAAAGCATGACTCTTAGCGAGATTGCCATTTATTCCGTTGAGGATGGCAAGATTGTACTGGAAGAGTTCTTTATGCTGCCGAAATAGCGAAAGATGCCTAGCAATACGGGTTGCCGGACGCTCGCTGCTTCTGCAGAAGGGGTCGCAGACTCCGTGCGGCGGCAACAAGTATGTCCAATGAAGATGGGCGGTTGCCTGGTCGTTCCGGGCTTGGTGGCCGCGAAGGTTTAAGATCGCAGCTTTATAGCACTTTGCCCAGATCGGAGAACCCAGATGACTGAATTACCTCCTGACAAGCTGTCTGCTGAAGACAAGATTCCTGCGGCAGACACTGGGCAGAATACTCCGCGACACCCCTATGAGAAACTTGACCGCGCTACGCGCGCGGCACTAGCCCGTGCCACCGCCGGTGTATCGCCGCATTCGATTATGGCCACTTGGATGGATTGGGCCATGCATCTGGGTCGTTCCCCCGGGCGCCAGCTTGAACTGACAGAGCGCGCGGCGCGCGATACTGCAAAACTCTGGGTCTATGCCTGCGAGATGGCGATTGGAGCAAAAGCTACTCCGCCTTTTCAGCCACGCAAACAAGACCACCGCTTCAGTGCACCCGGCTGGCAGAAGGCGCCATTTTCTCTATGGCAGCAAGCCTTTCTAAGCGCACAGGATTGGTGGCAGGCAGCAACGGACGAAATGCCGGGCATCGCCCCCCGCGACGCGGAACGAGCTCAGTTTCAAATCCGCCAGGCCCTAGATCTCATCTCCCCATCGAATTTCCCATGGTCAAACCCGGAAATAATCAACCGCACTTTCCAGACCGGTGGTCGCAATCTGGTAGAGGGCAGCGCGCATTTCATTGAGGATGTTGCCCATACCATAACGCAAGAACACGAACCTGCCCCTCAGGGTTATGAGGTTGGCAAAGACCTTGCCGCAACTCCCGGCAGGGTCGTTTTTCGCAATGCGCTGTTCGAGCTGATTCAATACACGCCGCGCACCAAGAGCGTGCAGGCCGAACCTATCCTTTTTGTGCCTGCCTGGATCATGAAATACTATGTACTCGACCTCTCTGCTGAAAACTCCATGGTGCGGTACCTTGTCCAACAGGGCTTTACTGTGTTCATGATGTCTTGGGTCAATCCTACGGCTGATCAAGCTAACCTTAGCTTGGAGGATTATCGCCTGAATGGCGTTATGGCAGCGATTGACGCCATCGAAACAATCATCCCGGGTCAAAAGATACACACCAATGGATATTGCCTTGGCGGTACACTTCTGGCGATTGCGGCTGCGGTGATGCAACGTGATGGTGATGACCGGCTTGCCAGCGTCACACTCATGGCAGCGCAGGTTGATTTTGCCGAGGCCGGTGAGCTTTTGCTGTTTATCGACGAGAGCCAAGTCGCTTTTGTCGAAGACCTGATGTGGTTGCAGGGCTGTTTGGACCGCCCTCAGATGTCTCGGACTTTTACAACTATCCGCGCCGAAGACCTGATCTATGCGCGGGCAGTGCGGCGCTATTTTTTGGGTGAAGACGATCTTCCAACAGACCTGACCGTCTGGAACAATGATACAACCCGGATGCCCGCACGGATGCATTCCGAGTATCTGCGCGGACTGTTCTTAGAAAACCGACTGAGCGCCGGACGGTTCGCCGTCGAAGGACGGGTTGTCGCGCTTAAGGACATACGCGTTCCCATGTTTGTGGTCGGAACGGAATCAGATCACATTGCTCCGTGGCGCTCAGTTTACAAGATACGTCTTTTTACTGACGGAGACCTGACCTTCGTGTTGACCAATGGCGGTCACAACGGCGGCATCCTGAGCGAACCGGGGCACAAGCACCGCCACTATCGTCAGGGCCATAGACCTGCGGATGCGCTGTATACCTCACCGGATGAATGGCTTGAAGCGACGGAAATACGGCAAGGTTCCTGGTGGCCAGCGATGGCGGATTGGATAAAAGGCCGTTCGTCTGGTGAAACTGCGCCCCCGCTGATGGGGGGAAAACGAAACGGGGTCGCAAAACTGCCCAAAGCGCCGGGCACTTACATTCATCAGACCTGAACGCTAGGCCCCAGCTTTGCTTGGTCAACCATGTGTGGACAAACATGCAAAACTGGCAGAGCGCTATCGCAATAATAGTCACCCGGTTTGGCCTGCGATACGTGAATGGTCAGATAGTACCGCGCCTGTCGAAGACAGGCTGCGTCAAACGGGTTTAATCGGTTCTAGCTTTTGGATTTGCCCGCGACCTTGGAGGCAGCTTCCATGCTTTCGCCGATGGCGTCTGCTTCTGTTTCGCTCACGTGTTTTGCACAGCGTGACACCATTTCGAACCACTCGCGTGCATCTTCCACCATTCGTTCCATGGAATGACGTTGCCATTCGGCGACGGCCTGCATCGTTTTGGCCGGATCCGGGTTGTCGCCAGTCGTGGTTTCCCGGGCTGTTTGCAGCGCAGTGCGTGTAGCTTCGTGGCGGCGTTTGAACCAGAGACGCGAGTATTCCTCCGCCTCGCTCAGCAGATGGTCCTGCGCTTTCCAAAACTGTTCGATCTGCGGTGCGACCACCGGGTTCATGGACATCACGCCCGGCATGGATTTCAACGCGTCGGTAAGGGCTTCCTGTATTTCGGGTTTGGCGGATTTTGTAGGCATTTGGACTCTCCCTAGAAAGAAGACGGTGAGCCGATTTTACCATGTCTACAGGCGCATTCACATTAACCGAGATCAAATTCGCGAGGTATTTGCGCACTGTCGTTCCCGATATGCCTGGAGACGGCGCACGCGACCGGTTCATATCAGGTCATCTGGGCGACCGACCTTCGGAACATAAACAGGCTTGTCATTAACAGTGCCAAACCCAACACAGCCATCCAAACGAATTCCGGCCAGATCATTTCGATTCCAGCACCTTTGAAAACGATTGCTTGGCTGGCTGACATATAGTGGCGCGACGGCAGAAACAGCGTTCCGGTTTGCAGCCAGGCTGGCTGCCCTTCGACAGGTGTTTCCCCTCCGGATAGCATAAGCATTGGCAGGACAATCAGCATGACCAGAAGCGCAAACTGTGCCATTGAGCGCGCGATCGTGGCCAGAAAGACCCCAAGTGCTGTGGCTGTAAACAGAAAGAGCGCCGTTCCACAAAGAAACAGTGTTTTTGACCCGGCAATTCGAATGTCCAGCGAGCCCTGCATGACGAAGGCCAGCGATAACCCGGCAGCGATCAGGACAACGGCCGCATTGGCCCAGATTTTCGCCAAAGCGATGTCAAGCGGGGTTAGGGGCATGGCCAGCAGATGCTCAATTGTTCCGTGCTCTCTCTCCCTGATCATGGCAGCACCCGTCAGGATGGTCGTGAGCCACATGATCTGACCAATCAGCGCAACGATGCCTGCAAAACGCACCGTATCTCTGTTTTGGTTGAAGGCGCTTCTCAGAATGACATTGATTGAGGGTAAATCCATGAGATCTACACCGATTGCAAAGCGATGGATCTCGGCGCTCAGAATGTTGGTGATGTAGTTGGCGCCGATACCTGCCTGCTCCATGGCCGTGGCGTCTATCAGAACCTGAATCTCTGGCGTGCGCCTGGCACGCAGGTCTTTTTCGAACCCTGGCGGAATGGCGACAATAAAGATAAACCGCCCGGCATCCATATGCGTTGGGCCGGTCCCCGGTTCAATTTGCACTACCGGTTGAAACTCCGGCGGGAAAAACGCGGTGGCAAGTGTCCGCGACAATGGAGAGTTATCCTCATCTGCAAATGCGATCGAGGCGTTGTTCACCGAGCTTGCAACGCCTGTTGCCTCCATGATCGGAGCCAGCGTGAACGACCAGACCAGCAAGGCCATCATCACCCAATCGCGGCGCAGGCTCATCACTTCCTTAAGCCCTAGCCAGAATATGCAATAGAGGCGTTGCATTCACTTCTCCTGCGCACGGAGGCAAAGAGCGGCGATTAGTGTCAGCACCGGCCCGAAACAGGCAAGCGCCAGAATGTCCGGCGCAAGAGATTCCCAACCCAAGCCCTTGGTAAACGCGCCGACGTTCAAATGAAGAAAGTAAGAAGACGGCCAGAGCGAGCCAATAACCTGAGCTCCCCCTTCCAATGTGGAAACAGGTTGCAATAGGCCCGAGAATTGGATGGTTGGCACAACCGAGGCGATGGCCGTCGCAAATGTCGCCGCCACCTGACTGGATGTCATTGTGGCAATCAGCAATCCGTATGACGTCGTTGCCCAGACATACAATAACGCACCAACCGCCAGCGGAATGGGATCGCCTTTGAGGGGCACGCCGAAGACGAAAATTGTCATCGCTGCCAGCAGCAGAAAGTTCGCGAAAGCTATTGCAATGTAGGGGATTTGCTTGCCGATCAGGAATTCGAGCCGAGTTGTCGGCGTTACGTAGAAGTTCACTACAGATCCCAGCTCCCGCTCACGCGCGACACTGACCGCCGTCAAGACGGCCGGCAACATGATAAGCAGAATCGCCGGCATGGCCGGGGCCATTGCTGCAATGCTCTCAAAACTCTGATTGTAGCGAAATCGTGGTTCTATCCGGGCAATCTCGAAGTCACGTTGTCCGGTGTTACGGGCGTATTCATCCAGAAAGGTCTGATGCAGCCCCGCGACATATCCTTCAACCGTCTCGCCTTTGAACGGAATGGCACCATCGACTGTCGCGAGGACCTGTGTCGGCTCTCCTGTGCGCAGCTTACGGCCGAAGTCCGGTGGCAACTCTATGACCAGTGAAACGTCTCCGGCCTTTAGCCGGTTGCGCCCTTCCAAAGCGCTGTTCAAGGGGGGCGTGGGTTTGAAGTAGGACGACCCCGCGAACTCAGTCGCATAAGCCCGGCTTTCAGGACCCTGAGAAAGGTCCAGAACTGCAAAATCCAGCTCTTCAATGTCTAGCGTAATGCCAAAGCAGAAAACTAACATCAAAATGGCGGACCCAAGAAACGCAAAGGCAAGGCGAACAGGATCGCGCGCCACTTCGACGGCCTCGCGTCGTGTATAAGCCAGTGCACGCCCGACACTTCCGCCCACATGTTTTGAACTGGTCGTTACGTCAACTTTTGGCGCTGCAACCGGCGCTGGTTTTTCCGCCGCCTCTAGAATTGAGATGAAGGCCTCCTCAAGGCTGTCTGCACCTTCGGCGGCGATCAGTTCGGCTGGGGCGCCTTCGGCCAAGACCTGGCCTGCATGCATGAACGAAACCCGGTCACATCGTTCTGCCTCTGCCATGAAGTGGGTGGAGACAAAGATCGTTACCGCGTCTTTTCGCGACAATTCAACGAGCAATGCCCAAAACGTATCTCGTGCCTCGGGGTCCACCCCGGAGGTCGGCTCATCCAAAATCAGCACACGCGGGCGATGGATGATTGCAACTGCCAAAGATAGGCGCTGTTTGATCCCAAGGGGCAAAGTGGCCGCCAAGGTATCACGATGTGCGGCCAGTCCGAAGCGTTCCGTCAATTCCGCAATGCGCGCCTCACGGTCACGGATCGCAAAAATGCGGGCATGCAACTGCAGGTTCTGGTGCACCGACAATTCGCCGTATAATGAGAAAGCCTGGCTCATGTACCCAATATCGCGACGCACTTTTCGATCCCGGGCGTCAACGGGTTTGCCGAATAGCGATGCCTCACCTGAGCTGGCCGGTAGCAAACCGGTCAGCATCTTCATCGTCGTGGATTTGCCGCAGCCGTTTGATCCCAGAAACCCGAAAATTTCTCCGCGATTGATTGAGAAGTCGACGTTGTTCACTGCGGTGAAATCGCCAAAGCGCCGTGTCAGCCCGCGAGCAGTGATCACCGGATCCGTGTCGATCTGTCGAACGATTGTTTGATCCGGCTCTGAACCAGACGCCCCATCGGCCCGCAAGCGTCGGTATGCGGTTTCGAAATCCTTGTCGGCGCGCTTCAATTCGGCGGGTTTGCCCTGAAAGATGACGCGACCTGCGTCCATCGCAACGATCCGATCAAAGCCTTCGGCCTCCTCCATATAGGCTGTCGACACCAGAACAGAGAGCTTAGGGTTTTCCGCTCGGATCGCTCCGATCAACGTCCAGAACTGTTGACGTGACAACGGATCGACACCGGTTGTCGGTTCATCCAGAACCAGGAGCTTAGGGTCATGAATCAATGCACAGCACAGGCCCAGCTTCTGCTTCATCCCGCCAGAGAGTTTGCCCATCAAGCGATCCTCAAAAGGCGCAAGCCCCGTCGCCGTTAGCAACGCGGCGATCCGTATATCACGTTCAACGTGCCCCTGGCCGAACAGCCCCGAGAAGAATTCCAAGTTTTCGCGTACCGACAGTTCTGAATAGAGGTTCCGACCCAAACCTTGCGGCATGAATGCGATCGCGGGACATATACGTCGACGATGAGCGGGCTCATCTATTGCACCGCCTAGAACGTTGATTGACCCGGATTGCAGTTTCTTTGCACCTGTGATCAAGCCAAGCAATGTGGACTTGCCCACCCCATCCGGTCCTATGAAACCGACAAGCTGTCCGGTCGGAAGTTCCAAGGATACAGAGTTCAGCGCGACGTGTTTTCGATACCTGTGCGTAACACCGGCGATGCGAAATTCTGACGCGGCGGCCGCCAAATTCATTCGAACAGCTCTTGCGGGATGCGCTGTTCAAGCGCCTCGGGCCACGCGCTGGCAGGGTTGATCCGGATCACGGCAATCCCACGCAGGCCAGTTTTTACATGTTCAATCCGGCTTTCAACCAGGTCCTGGGGGATACGGACGCGGACGCGAAAGACCAGTTGCTCGCGTTCATCCAGGGTTTCGACCTGTTTGGGTGTGAACTGTGCCTCGGGAGAGACAAAGCTGACATATGCGGGCGTGGCGTATTCGGGCAAAGCGTCAAGCACGATGCGAGCCTCGGCGCCAATCGGCAACAGCCCGGCTTCGCGCGCTGGAAGAAATATTTCCATATACACGTTCTCAAGACTGAGAAGGGTCAGGATCGGCTCGCCCGATCCGACGACCTCGCCGGGTTCTGCCAATCGATAAAGTACACGCCCCGGCATTGGTGCCAGCAGGGTACTGTCTTCAATCTGCGCCTCAATCCGGCGCACTTCGGCCTCGGCAGCGGCAATCCGGCTTTCTGCGGTTGCAACACGGGCCTTGGCGGCACCCAACACAGCAGCAGCAACTTGATGGATGGTTTCGCGTTCTTCGAAAACCGTCTCAGAGATAGTGTTCCCGGTCAGCAACGCCGTTGCGCGTTCAAGCTCTTGCGCTGCCCTGCGCTGCTCACTCTGGCGTTGCAAAACCAAAGCCTCGGCTTCAGCTTTTGTTTGGCGCTCCAGCGCCACCTCAGCTTTTGCCCGATCCAGCGCAGCGGACAATTCATCTATGTCCATCTCGGCAAGAACATCACCCGCGGCAACCATGCCGCCCTCAGGTGCCAGAACCTTGGCAACGCGACCTGCGATTGTCGGTGCAATCTCAACCTGCTCGGCCTCAATTCGTCCATTTCCCTGAACGAAATCATTCGGCAATTGATTGCCGTTTTGGGAAATAACGGAATAAAAAACCGCGCCAGCGATCACGACGACTGCCAGAGCAAAAAAGATGGGCGAACTCTTCTTCATAGCTTTTGCCTGATCATTGAATTCGACGGTCAGTCTAGTACGTGTCTGGATCGGAGGCTTTGCGATGGATCAAGCGTTTCTAAGGCGCGCGTGTGCTATCGTGCCGATAGTCGAAACTCTGTTCCACGTTTGGGGATCGTCCGAAAGCCGGGTTCGTGCGCCCCGTGACTTGCAACGAAGGAAGCAAAGAACGCGGATGATCCCGAGTAATTGTTTTTGGAGTGCTACAACATGACACTCGCAATGGTTTTCAAAGGTGTCGGCCGCGAGCTGAGACTGGAAGGCATCGAACTTCCAGCACCAGGCGCTCATGATATACAGATCCAGATTGAGGCCTGTGGTGTTTGTCGCACTAATCTGCACGTCGTCGATGGAGACCTCAAGCATCCTGAACTTCCACTGGTTCCCGGTCACGAAATTGTTGGACGAATCCTGCGTAAGGGCGATGAAGTGACAGGCTTGGAAATCGGGCAGCGCGTCGGCGTGCCTTGGCTTGCGTCCACCTGTGGTCAGTGTCCTTATTGCCGAAGCGCACAGGAAAACCTGTGTGATGCGCCAATATTCACTGGATACACACGAAACGGAGGATTTGCCGAAGCCTGCCTCGCGGATGCACGCTACGTCTTTGCGCTGCCAGAGGTCGCCGATCCGGTTGCACTGGCCCCGTTGTTATGTGCCGGGCTTATAGGGTTCCGCTGTTTGCGAATGGCTGAAGATGCCAGGAACATTGGGTTCTATGGGTTTGGAGCCGCCGCGCATATCTTGGCGCAATTGGCCGTCTGGCAGGGTCGAAACGTCTATGCGCTGACCCGACCCGGCGATATCGAGGCACAGGAATTCGCGCGTGATCTGGGAGCAGTATGGGCGGGTGGGTCTGACGAACAACCACCAGCAGAACTGGATGCTGCGATCATTTTCGCGCCCGTCGGGTCCCTTGTGCCCAAAGCGCTGCGCGCCGTACGAAAGGGCGGCCGCGTGGTTTGCGGTGGGATTCACATGAGCGACATCCCAACATTTCCATACAGCGATCTGTGGGGGGAACGACATATCCTGTCTGTCGCAAACCTAACGCGCAAGGATGGTGAAGAGTTTTTCGCAATTGTCCAAACCGCAGGCATCCAGACACAGACGCAGAGATATTCACTAAGGGATGCCAACATAGCCCTCGCGGATCTGAGTGCTGGGCGGTTGCAAGGGGCAGCGGTTTTGGTTCCCTGACCAACGGCTCCAAGGTACTCTAAAATGCGACTACCCGCCCCATAAATTTGACGACTTTCTTTCAGGCGTCCACGCCTTTTTTTAACGCCCAAGCTTGTCGCAGTGTGATGTGCTTTCAGAAAGGTCGCGTCCATTGCCCGGCGGGGCATCACGGTTGCCCTCTCGTCTTGTGCGGCCCCTAGGCGGAGGGCGCGCGCTCCGCCAGAATAGATCAGTTCACCGCTCGTTTTTCGAACCGTGAGTCATCTCTCCAAACGGAAATCAAAGGGTCCTAACCCTGAGTTCCCGGTTTAGCTTGACGCCAACTTGGAATTTAACACAGGCGTAGGATCAGGTTGGTGTTCGATCAGCTTGCGGACCAGCTCAGCGCCGCGGCCACCACGTAATCTGCGAGTCAGTTGGATAATGCACGCCAAAAACCTGTTCTGGGCTCAGGGCAGCCGTTGATTTGTTTGGCGCGCGGCATAACAGCTTGAGGCGGCAATCCACATCAGATGGCCTGCCGGATTGGCAGGCCTTTTTGAACTTTGCGCTGTCAGTCTTTCCTGCCGACGTTTTTTTCGAACGCAACCTTGAAGGCGGCCTGCTTCTCGGGGTTGGCCTCTGTTTGATACTTGGATTTCCATTCATCCATTGTCATGCCGTAGAAAATCTCGCGGGCTTCATCCTTGCCCAGCTCGATACCCTTTTCGTTCGCGGCTTCCTGATACCAGCGCGACAGGCAGTTGCGACAAAAACCGGCGAGGTTCATCATGTCGATGTTCTGAACGTCCGTGCGGTCTTCCATCAGGTGCTTTTGCAACCGGCGAAACGCGGCAGCCTGAAGTTCGATTTCGGTTTGCTTGTCCATGATGTGGCTCCGGATGGCGATTGTGTTGAACCTGACCTAACAACCCAGCGGTCCTGTTACAACAATCTGACCTGCACCAGTGCGTTTTCACATTAGTTTCAATGCCAGCCACGGTACGATGCAGAAGACCAGCGTCAGGATCTTGTAGTTTGCAAGGTACCTGAAATACGCGCGTTTCACATCGGGGCGTTCCATCTGAAACATCCTGCCGTGAATGCCTGCGATCCAATCCTGCAAGAGCAGAACCATCAGGGTGGTAAACAGAAGAACCGCGATATTGAGCACGGCCATCCAACCAAAAAAAGTCGTCAGAAGCTCTAGTGTCACGATGACCCCCTTTCCCTGTTCATATGGGGATCGAGAGGTTTTCTCACAATAGCGTGATGAACGTTAAAGCGCGTGTGAGACTTGCGGTCAAAGGTCGCTGGCTTCCAATGCATCTTGCAGCATAGGAGCCAATCGTTCGGCCCATTCCCTTTGCCCCGCATGGTCCGCGATCAAGTCGTTGCGCAGCTCGATCAGTGCGTTTGGGCGTCCGAACGCGGTACAGTGTTTGTCAATCGCATCCCCCGGCAAAACTCCGGAATACGGCTCGTTGACGCCAACACACAGATCATCCTCGGCCTGAAGTCTTGCGACCAGAGGGCGCGAGAACCGTTCGTCCAAGGTGTGCAGCACACCAATGTGCCATGGACGCGGTTCACGACCGCGCAGTTGGCGGGTGAAGGAATGCATCGAAACGATCACCGCATGGGGCAGGGCCGCCATTTGCGCCAGTGCCTCGTGATAGGGGCGGTAGCACATGTTCAGGCGACGTTCGCGTTCGTCATCATCTGCATGGCGATTGCTGGGGATGATTGAGCCATCATAGAGTTTCATCAACAGCGTCGGATCGTCTTCACCCCGGTTTGGGTCGATTACCAACCGCGAGAAGTTGGCGGCGATCACCGGCGCGTTCAGGATCTCACCTAAATGTTTCGACACCTCGTACGCGCCGACATCATAGGCGATGTGGCGTTCCATATCCTCGCGCGGCAAACCGAGGTCGCCGCCATTTACGTCTGGGGGAACAGTATTGGTTGCGTGGTCGCATGTGATCAGCCAGCGCGACGGGCGATCCGCACCGTGGACGAAAAACGGGGTGTATGTCATGAGCCTGTCATCTAGTTTGCCGCAGGTGTAGGGCAGTTGCTTTGAAAAGGGAATTGCGCAATAAGCATCGAAATGATGTTTGCGGTAACATTTTGCGGAAGCTGATCTGCAAACCTGAGATGACGTAAGGAGGTCTATGCTAATGCGACGCCTGAGAAATGTGAAAATCGTGGCGACGCTGGGGCCAGCGTCAAATGACTATGACACGATTCGTGCCCTGCACGAGGCTGGCGCAGATGTCTTTCGTCTGAACATGAGCCATGGCAGCCATGATGAGATCCGAGAACGGCACAAGATCATTCGACAGGTGGAAAAGGACCTGGACAGCCCGATTGCCATTCTGGCCGACCTTCAGGGGCCCAAGCTGCGCGTTGGTGTTTTTGCCAATGAGGCAGAGGATCTGGAAGAAGGCGCAGCTTTCCGTCTCGACCTCGACCCTGATGCTGGCGACATCAACCGGGTCTGCCTGCCGCATCCCGAGATCTTTGCGGCGCTGGAACCGGGCGCGCGCCTGCTCGTTAATGACGGCAAGATCCGTCTGACTGTTCAGGACTGCGGACAGGATTATGCAAATTGCACGGTTGAGGTGGGGGGTACGATCTCGAATCGCAAGGGCGTCAATGTTCCCGATGTGGTGCTGCCGCTGGCGGCTTTGTCGGCGAAAGATCGAGAGGATCTGGAGTTTGTCTGCCAACTGGGTGTCGACTGGTTGGCGCTGAGCTTCGTGCAGCGCGCCAAAGACGTTTTCGAGGCCCGCGCACTTGCTGACGGCCGCGCGGCGATCCTGTCCAAGATTGAAAAACCTGCCGCAGTTGAGGCGTTTGACGACATCCTTGATGCGTCGGACGGGATCATGGTGGCGCGAGGCGACCTGGGCGTGGAACTGCCTGTATCTGCCGTGCCTCCGATCCAGAAACGCCTGGTTCGAAAATGCCGTGGGGCGGCCAAACCCGTCATCGTTGCAACACAGATGCTGGAAAGCATGATCGAAAGCCCGATGCCGACCCGTGCCGAAGTGTCGGACGTTGCGACAGCGATCTACGAAGGTACGGATGCCATCATGCTCAGCGCGGAATCGGCAGCCGGTGCCTATCCGATCGAAGCCGTGCAGACGATGAACAAGGTTGCCATCGAAGTCGAAGCCGACCCGACATATACGCAGATCATCGCCGCCTCGCGTACCGCCAAGGGAACCACCGTTGCGGACGCGATCGTTGCCGCGGCGCGCGAAATAGCCGAGAAAACCGAAATCAAGGCGATCTGCTGTTTTACGCAAAGTGGCACGACAGCCGCATTGACCGCGCGCGAACGTCCCGGTGTTCCGATTATCGCAATGACGTCGCTGATGGGAACGGCGCGCAGACTTTGCCTGACCTGGGGTTGCAACTGCGTCATGACGCCCGAGCTCGAACGGTTCAAAAGCGCGGTAGTAAACGCGGCTCGCGCAGCCAGGGCAGGAGGCTTTGCAACCGAGACCGATCAGATTGTCGTCACTGCGGGCGTGCCGTTCAACGTGCCTGGCACGACCAACATTCTACGTGTGGCCCCGTGTGACGAGCGTCTGATCTACAGCACTGATCCCGAATAATCAGAAACCGGCTTCAGGTTTCCGGTACCCGTTGGCCAACAGGTTCTTTCACGGCTTCCATGACCGTGAAGGAGCTGGTTTGGTGAATTCCGGGCAGCTTGTTTATTTTCTCGCCCAGTATCATCCGGAAATGCGCAATATCGCGGGTGCGGACAGTCAGAAGATAATCAAACGACCCTGCCACCATCAGGCAGCTTTCGATTTCCGGCACATTGCGTACGGCCTCGTTGAACTTTTCCAGGGATTGTTCTGCGGTCGCGGTCAGCGACACCTGCACGACGGTCAGTAGGGCCAGCCCAATCCGTTCTTTGTCGACTATGGCGCTGTAGCCCTTGATATAGCCGTTCTTTTCCAGTCGTTTCACACGTTCAGAGCAGGGCGTATTCGTAAGGTTTACGCGCGCCGCAAGCTCAACTATTGAGAGCCGACCATTGGCCTCAAGCTCGTTCAGGATGCGTTGGTCGATATTATCCAATTCTCTGCTAATCAGTAATATTCCCTGTATTTTTAGCGTAAAACGACAAATTCCACTGAATATAGACCAAAAAAATCTCCAATTCCTAGTGAAAATTCCTGATACTTACCAAAGGGCGGTCTTATTGAAAGTTCCAAGTTCCGGCTGCCCTGTCGGGGGCACGGGCCCCGGCCAAATGAAAAAAATGGAGGAACGACATGACAACAAAGATTGTCATAGGACTCGACGGGACAGAGACCGGTGAGCGCGTGATTGCCTTTGCAAAGGATTTGGCAAAGCTGATCGGGACGTGTGAATTGGTGGTCGCTTATGTGATCGAATGGTCCCCTTACACCTTTCAGACACCGGAAGAAAACGCACAGCGTCACAAACGAAGGGAAGAAGAGGTTGATCTGGCTACGTCGCGTATCGTGACACCTGCCGTTGAGGCCCTCAGAGAGGCTGGTTTTGAAGCGCAGGGTGTTGTTCGTCATGGCGATGTGGCGGAGACCTTGAACACCATTACAATGGAAATGGGCGGCTCGCAGATCGTTGTTGGCCGGTCTTCGGCGGACGGGATCAAGAAACGTATCTTCGGCAGCTCGACGCAAAACCTTGTGATGCATGCCGATGTTCCGGTCACGGTTGTGAACTGAAGGGAGGGACAAAATGAGAATGCTAAAACAACTCGGCGCCTCAACGGCCGCCGCTATTGTCGCTAGCCCTGCCTTTGCGCAAGACGCTCCGGGGCTTGATGAAAAAATCAACCAGGCTTTCGCTGACCTGACCGGTCCATTCGTTGGCTTCATCTTCGCGCCATTTCCCGGGACCAGCTTTCCGTGGATCGTGATGTGGCTGGTGATCGCTGCGACGGTCTTCACTCTGTACTTTGCTTTTGTGCAGATGCGGTTCTTCAGTCACGCAATCAGTCTTGTCAAAGGTGACTATTCCGACCCCAATGATGCGGGCGAGGTCAGCCACTTTCAGGCTCTGGCCACGGCGCTTTCGGGCACAGTCGGCCTGGGGAATATCGCGGGCGTCGCCGTTGCCGTCGGCATCGGCGGACCGGGCGCAACCTTCTGGATGATCCTAGCGGGTCTTCTGGGTATGGCGTCGAAATTCACCGAATGTACGCTGGGCGTGAAATACCGCAACGAGTACGAAGATGGCACCGTTTCGGGTGGCCCGATGTACTATATGTCCAAGGGGTTCAACGAATTGGGCTTGCCGGGTGGCAAAATCCTTGCTGTTCTGTTCTCGATCTTCTGTATCCTTGGCGCGCTGGGCGGGGGCAACATGTTCCAGGCCAATCAGGCGCATCAGCAGATCGCGAGCATCGTCGGTGATTATCCTGGCTGGATCACAGGGTTGGTCTTCGCAGCGGTTGTTTTCATGGTCATCGTCGGCGGCCTGAAGTCTATCGCGCGGGTGACTGAGAAGGTCGTACCGTTCATGGGCGTTCTCTACGTTCTGACCGCTCTTGTCATCATCCTGATGAATGCGGATATGATCGGCTGGGCCTTTGGCCAGATCTTCGCCGGTGCCTTCACCGGTCTGGGTGTTGCAGGCGGCATGGTTGGCGCGCTGATCCAGGGCTTCAAACGTGCGGCGTTTTCGAACGAAGCGGGTGTTGGCTCGGCGGCGATTGCACACTCGGCTGTTCGGACCAAGGAGCCGATCACCGAAGGCTTCGTGTCGTTGCTGGAACCGTTTATCGATACCGTGGTGATCTGCACAATGACCGCTCTGGTCATCATCATCACCCAGCAATTGATCATCGATCCGGAAACCGGCAACTACATGCTGAATGAGGCCGGTACGGCGATTGCCACTGTTGACGGCAACTCGGGCGTCAGTCTGACTTCTGCCGCTTTCGGCAGCGCATTCAGTTTCTTCCCGTATATCCTGGCGGTTGCGGTGATTCTGTTTGCCTTCTCGACCATGATCAGCTGGTCCTACTATGGCCTCAAGGCCTGGACTTACCTGTTCGGTGAGGGCCACACCAAAGAGCTGATCTTCAAGGTCATCTTCTGTATCTTCGTCGTCATCGGGGCGGCGGCCAATCTTGGCCCGGTCATCGACTTCTCGGATGCAGCGATCTTTGCGATGGCGGTGGTCAACGTCTTTGCGCTCTACTTCCTGATGAAAGTGGTGCGTCAAGAGCTGGCCTCTTACTCTGAGCGATTGAAAACCGGTGAAATCCGCAAATTCGAACACTAAACCCAATCACTGGGGCGGCCATTGTCGCCCCAGTGCCTGATCAGCCTGTAAAAAGTGCAGATTCTGGTCCAAACCCCCTTGCCAGTATAGTCGAACTTGCGTAAACGGCGCTTCTGATCGCGTGACCGGCCGAGATGGCATGCCGAGTCGCGTCTGAAACCGAACCCGGAAAAGGAGACGGAAATGCCTAAGATGAAGACAAAGTCGAGCGCCAAAAAGCGCTTTAAGGTGACTGCGACCGGCAAGGTCCTTGCTGGCCAGGCCGGCAAACGTCACGGCATGATCAAGCGGACCAAGAAATTCATCCGCGACGCCCGTGGCAACACCACCCTGTCCGCCCCCGACGCCAAAATCGTCAAGGGCTATATGCCCTACGACCGATAAGAGGAGATTAAGACATGTCCCGCGTTAAAGGTGGAACCGTAACTCACGCCCGTCACAAGAAGGTCATCAAGGCTGCCAAAGGTTACTATGGCCGCCGCAAGAGCACCTTCAAGGTTGCCCGTCAGGCCGTAGACAAGGCCAACCAGTACGCAACCCGCGACCGCAAGAACCGCAAGCGCAACTTCCGCGCGCTGTGGATCCAGCGTATCAACGCTGCTGTCCGTTCGCATGACGAGGCACTGACATATTCCCGCTTCATCAACGGCCTGAACCTGGCCGGTATCGAAGTGGACCGCAAAGTTCTGGCCGACCTGGCCGTGCACGAACCGGAAGCGTTCGGCACGATCGTCGCCAAAGCTCAGGCCGCTCTGGCTGCCTGATCCTCTTTTAGAGAGACAGTGAATGAAGGGCCGTCCCATGTGGGGCGGCCTTTTTTTGTTGGAGAGCCGGTTGGGCCGCTTTGAGCCCATAGCGTACAATCCTGAGCTTTGGTAATAGGGATAAACCTATTGAGTATGGTACCGTTATGAACTTTCGAACTCTCTTGTTAGTTTTAGGAACAACGTGCGCCACCATGCCCGCACTTGCGGATTGCTTTGATACGCCAACATGGCATGACGAACCGCTTACTCAGTCATATTTGGATAGTTTGGGTGATGCCTTGGAGCAAGACGTTAGGCTAGCCAGTTTGAATATGTTGCTTATGTCCAATGAACCCGCCCACGCACAGCGGGATGAGTTACAGCGCCTTTGATGCGTACGGCGTTAATGCAATTCGATGGCGACAAAGAAGCGCTCAGAAAGAAACTACAAGAAGGTTCGCTTTATGATGTCATTCAACTAACTGATTTTTCCCGTTCAAATCCTAGGGATCAAAGCAAGATTATCGCGGCTTTCTGGCTAAACGGTTGCGTTGAGAAAGCGCTCGAATTACTTGCATCAGCGACTAACCCGCTGACAAGCCAATACTATATGCCAATAGCGACCGGAGATACCGAGTTACTTCGCAACTTAGCACAACGCCTAGAGCCGGGCGGATACCAACAAAGAAGACTGCTTACTTTTGCAAAGCTGCTTGAGAGCCCGGACACCAAAGCCGAAACACTTCAAGAGTTTTTGGAGTATCTGATGTCGGAAACAAAAGATGCCTATATCAATGATACGATTGATGGCGTTGGACTGAAGATTGCTCTGGACATCGCCCAAGGCCGGCCACCGGATTTAGAATTGTCTCCGATTGAACCGAGCAATGAACCCGACGAGATACAGCACAATGGAATGCGGTTCGCTGCCTTTGTTGCATGGATGAATGCATCAGGGTTTTGCGACGCGACTTGGAAGATGGCCTTTGTCCTCTTGGGTACATCCGCCGAAAGTATGCCTTTCAATCGCGAACTACTTGAAGCGTCCGTGATTAGATGCCTAGAAAGCCAAGACACGTGAAACCCGAATGGGTCAAGGTCAGCTTCGTCCGCCTTGCTGACATTGGCAAATCGGATTGAGGAATTTGAAACCTCTATGTCGTACCAACCCGCTGTAAGGCTTAGTTTTTACCTTCATTCTTCACCAACTGTGCCGCAAAGGCCACGCCGGTCCCCGGTCCAGCATAAGTGACCATGATCACATCATCCAGATAGACTCCGTTGAAGATGCCTGCGGATACGTCATCCCCCGAAATCCCGGCCTCGGCCAGAACAAAGCGGGTGGGTTCGTCCAGGCTGAATGTGCCCATAGCCTCTTCTACGATCCAATCGGTGTCGCCGATCCGACGCCAGCGATTGGTGGCGGTGATCAGGTTGCCGTCCAGCTTGGTGATCTCCAGCTCCATCTCGGTTTTCAGCAGGCCTTTCCCGTGGTTTGGGTTCGATTTGGCGAAGGCCACCAGATAGGTGCCGTGCCAGGTGCCGACGATCTGGGGAAAGCCGCTGCCTTCATTGGCGCTGGAAGGGGTGGCAACCGCAAGGATGGCCACGGCCGCGAGGCTTCGGATGAGCTTTAGTACCATTGGACACGTCTCCTGCATGGGGTGTAATAACCACAGGGTACTTGAGTTGGCGCTTTTGACAAACCCGTGTGTGTAAACACAAAAAAACCGGCGCGGTGGGCGCGCCGGTCTAAGTTCATCCGCCGTGATTGCATGAGTGGTGGCAGATTTATTCAGTTAGGTTCAGCCGAATACACGCCCCAGTGCGCCGTCGACCGCATCAGTGATCTGGTCGATGTCGTCTGCGGTTGCAATCAGTGCGGGCGAGAAGCACAGCGTGTTGTTGCGGCTGGGGATCGAACGGTTGGTGGCCCCGATGATGACGCCCTGCGCCATACAGTCGGCAACAACCGCCTGAACCTTTTTCTCGTCCATGGGCTCTTTGGTGGCCCGGTCGGAAACCAGTTCGGCACCCAGGAACAGACCCTTGCCGCGCACGTCGCCGATAACTTCGTGCTTATCCATCAGCGCCTGCAGGTTGCCCAACATCCGGTCGCCCATATCAATGCAGTTCTGCAGCAGGTTCTCGTCTTCGATGATGCGCATGTTCTCGATCGCAGCGGCCGGACCGGCGGTGCAGCCACCAAAGGTCGAGATGTCGCGGAAATAGCTCATCGGGTCCGACATGTCGTCTTTGAACATGTCAAAGACTTCTTCGGTGGTGACCATTACGGCAATCGCCGCATAGCCCGAGGCAACGCCCTTAGCCATCGTCACGAAGTCCGGCTTGATGCCGTACTGCTGGTACCCGAACCAGGTGCCGGTACGACCAACGCCGCAGACAACTTCGTCGATGTGCAGCAGGATGTCGTACTTTTTGCAGATCTCCTGCACGCGCTGCCAATAGCCTTCAGGCGCCTCGATCACGCCGCCACCTGCGGTCACCGGCTCAAGGCACAGCGCGCCAACGGTGTCGGGGCCTTCGCGCAGGATCACGGCTTCGATTTGGTCTGCGGCCCATTCGCCGAAGTTCTCTTCGGGGGCGCCGTCCAGCTCGTGCTTGCGGTATTCCATGCAGTGGGGCACGCGCACGAAATCAGGTGCGAAGGGGCCGTATTGTGCAGTACGTTCGTCCTGACCACCTGCCGACATGGTTGCCAGCGTCGAGCCGTGATAGTCGCGGTCACGATACAGTATCTTGGTCTTCTTGCCGCCGTACTTCTTGTGCGCGATCTGGCGCACCATTTTAAACGCTTTCTCGTTCGCCTCAGAGCCCGAGTTGGTGTAATAAACGCGGCTCATGCCGGGCATCTTGTCGATCAGTTGCTCGGCAAAGATCGCGCCGGGGATCGAGCCGGCCGAATTGGCGAAATAGCACAACTTCATCAGCTGGTCGTATACGGCCTTACAGATCGATTCGCGGCCATAGCCCACGTTGACAGTCCAGACACCGCCGGAAACCGCATCCAGATGCTCTTTACCTTTCTGGTCCCAGACGCGCATGCCTTTGCCTTCGACAATGATGCGGGGGTCATTGGTTTCAAAGGGTTTATGCTGGATCAGATGATGCCAGATATGGGCGCGGTCAGCCTCGACCACGCGGGAAAGATCGTTTTCGTTGAACGTGCCGTCCATGACAAGTCCTTTCAGTGAGATGCGGTGCAGGGGTGGGGAAACGGTATGCCCCGGCCTATGTTTAAGATGCTTCAGATCACCGCGAATGGCCGGATCTAAGTAGGGCCAGATCGCACCATCTCGTATTGCCAGTCAATAAGGGTATCGTGATACTACGGATTTGTCAGAGCACCAAGTTTATGCTCAAGTCGCGCAAACCGAGTGCAGGGAGGATCAGCAGTTGGCAGCGACCAATATCTATGAGCGTCATTTGGACAAATGCCGGGCGAATTACACACCCTTGTCGCCCCTCTCGTTCATTGAGCGCACGGCGCAGGTTTATCCCGATTACCCGTCG
This sequence comes from Ruegeria sp. CDSA141, assembly GCF_059612005.1. Taxonomy (NCBI): domain Bacteria; kingdom Pseudomonadati; phylum Pseudomonadota; class Alphaproteobacteria; order Rhodobacterales; family Roseobacteraceae; genus Ruegeria; species Ruegeria sp. CDSA141. The sequence continues at coordinate 93,199 of NZ_JBXWPT010000012.1, read as the reverse complement.
GTCGTTTATGGTGAGCGGCGGTATACCTGGGCTGAAACCTATACCCGGTGCCGTCGGCTGGCGGGTGCCTTGAACGCACGAGGTGTCGTAAAGGGTGATACCGTATCAATTATCGCTGCAAACATCCCCGAAATGTATGAAGCGCATTTTGGTGTGCCTATGGCGGGCGCCGTTCTGAACGCCATCAACACGCGCCTGGATGCGCCGATAGTCGCTTTCATCCTGAACCACGCCGAAACCAAGGCGTTGTTGGTTGATCCCGAATTTTCCGGCGTCGTGAAAGAGGCGCTGGAGCAGGTTGATCATGATATTCTGGTAATCGACATCGAGGATCCCAGCTTTGATGGCGGTGAAAGGCTCGGCAGCCTGACCTATGACGCCCTGATTTCAGGGGGAGACCCCGAGTTTGACTGGTCACTGCCCGAGGATGAATGGGACGCTATCACACTGAACTATACGTCTGGCACAACGGGCAATCCCAAGGGCGTGGTCTATCACCATCGCGGCGCCACCCTTAATGCGCAATCGGATTTGCTGGACTGGGATATGCCCAAGCATTCGAAATATCTGTGGACCTTGCCGATGTTTCACTGCAATGGCTGGTGCTTCCCTTGGGCCATGGCAGCCAATGCAGGCGTGTCCATCTGTCTGCGCGCCGTGCGTGCCGAACCTATCTATGCGGCATTCCGCGATGAGAAAGTCACCCATTTCTGTGGCGCTCCTATCGTTTTGAACATGTTGGCCCACGCGCCAGATGAACTGAAAGACTTTGACCATCAAATCAAGGTGATGACCGCGGGCGCTCCGCCGCCTGCCGCCGTGATCGAAGCGATGGAGGCGATGGGGGTCGAAGTCACACACGTTTATGGCCTGACAGAGACTTACGGGCCCTCGGTCGTTTGTGCGTGGAAGGATGCATGGAACGACAAGGGACCCGAAGACCGCGCCGCTCTGAAAGTACGGCAGGGCGTGCGGTATACGGCGCTGTCTGGTCTGATGGTAGCCGATCCCGAAACGATGGAGCCCGTTCCCGCGGACGGCGAAACCATGGGCGAGATCTTTATGCAGGGCAATGTGGTGATGAAAGGGTATCTCAAGAACCCTGATGCCACGGATGGGGCCTTCAAGGGCGGCTGGTTTGCATCCGGCGATTTAGGCGTCATGCACCCGGATGGCTATATCGCGCTCAAAGACCGGTCCAAGGACATCATCATTTCAGGCGGCGAGAATATCTCGTCCGTCGAGGTCGAGGGTATCCTCTACAAACACCCGGCAGTCATGGAAGCGGCGGTTGTGGCCCGGCCAGACGAGAAATGGGGCGAAACCCCCTGCGCTTTTGTTGAGCTGAAGCCTGACGCAACCGCGACCGAGGCAGAGCTGATTGCCTTTTGCCGGGACAACATGGCCCATTTCAAAGCGCCCAAGACCGTGGTGTTTGGCACCCTGCCGAAGACTTCAACCGGTAAGGTGCAGAAATTCGTTCTGCGGGATCAGGCGCGGGCGCTGGGCTGAAGCTTGGCAAAGATCGACAGGTCCAGATCCAGCATTTCACCCATCCAGATCGCGCGATCGCGGTGATCGGCCAGATGGTCGCCGGTTTCCGGGTGGGTGAAAACCGTAAGGCCCTGCCGGTTCAGCATCAACCACGGAGTGACCTGATCAAAGGCATCAGCCGCAAAGCTCAACTGGCAGCTCCAGCGCGGGTGGGGGCCGACATTACGGCAATGCATGCGCCCCATCTGGACAGGGAACAGACGGGCGGCCTCTTCGCAGACCTGTTGTGCCGTGTTCTGCGTGTCGGCGTCAAAATAGACATGGGCATGGTAGCCGGTGATCTCGGGCATCAGAACCTCTATTGCTTTGATGAAACAAAGCTAAGTCCGATCGGGCCAGACGCCTAGGCGCACAAGCACACAGGATCTGTGCAAGGTTATTGGGGTGCGTGCGCTTCAGGATGTGCTGCGGCAAATGCCGGGTGACCGGCGCAGGCCTTTTCGACCCCCAACAGACGGGGCATGTCCGATAAATCGACCTTCCACCGGCGCGCGTTGTAGATCTGCGGGATCAGGCAAATGTCAGCGAGGCCGGGCTGCGAACCAACACAATAGGGGGTTTGTTCAAACTCACCCAACATGGTCTCAAAGGCCTGCAATCCCGGCTGGATGAAGTGCCGCATCCACTCTCCGGGCATATCGGATGGGTCTTTACTGAGGGCGGTCGCATGTCGTGCAACTGACAGGTTGCAAACAGGGTGAATGTCCACCGCAATCGCATAGGCCAGCGCCTGCACGCGCGCGCGCCCCGCTGCATCGTCGGGCAGAAGGTTCAATTCACGTGTTCTGTCCAGATAGTCGAGAATGGCCAGAGATTGCGTCAGCCGCTGCCCGTCAATATCCAGAACCGGAACGAACCCTTGTGGGTTTCGCGCGATATGTGCGTCACCCTTGTGTTCGCCATCCACCAGGTCGACGACAACCGCGCGATAGTCGATCCTGGTCAGATTCAGGGCGATCCGCACCCGATAGCTGGCCGAGGAGCGCCAATAGTCATAAAGGACGACTTCGCTCACATTCCAATCCGTCAATTGTCGGTCAAGGCGGCGGCGCGAATGGCGTCAGACAACACCTGTTCGTCGCCGATGTGATTGGCCAGCACCAGAACCAGTCGGGCGTTCAGCGCGTCGCTGTCGGCTTTATCAAGCCCTTCATGCGCAGCCAACAGCTCGGCATAGAAGTCGTCAGCATTGTCGATATTCGGGGATAGGATCAGGTCAGACATCGCGCTTACTCCTTACCACAGGCTCTGCGGATCGCATGCCGGAAACTGTTTTCTTCATAGCTGTCCCGTCGCGCCGCCACGTGCTGATCGGGGCGGATCAGATAAACTGCGCTGGCTGCGTCGCCCAGATAGCGACGTTTCAGCGCCAGGGTCAGGTCATCCTTGACCGACAGCGCCAACCGCGTGACTTCAACCCCGTCTTCTTCCAGCACCTCCGGGGCATCTGCGTCAATTGTCAAAAGGGTGAATTTGCCTGCCAGTCTGGGCAACAGGAACTCATCACCCAGCGGCGCGTCCGGGCAGGCCGAGCCGGGGCGTGTCTCGGCTGGGCCATCCAGCGCGTCGGCAGAGTTCAGCGAAGAGCTGTCATAGGTGCAAGGTTGACTCAGGCGTCCTGAATTCACCAACGGACGGGCAAACTCGTACTGCTCGCTCAGGTCCAGAACCGCATCCCGCAGAACCCGCGACATCTCGGATTTCGGAGTGATGAAATCGGTCGAACGGCTGGATTTCTGGATGTTCTCATCAGCCCCGTGCACGCGTTCCGCGTTGTAGCTGTCCAGCAGGCTTTCGGGGGCTTTCCCATCCAGCACCAGTTTCAGCTTCCAGCACAGGTTGTCAGTGTCCTGCAGGCCGGAATTGGCACCGCGCGCGCCAAAGGGGCTGACCTGATGCGCGCTGTCGCCTGCGAAAAGGACCCGTCCTTTGCGGAAGCTTTCCATGCGGCGACACTGGAATGTATAAATCGAGACCCACTCCAGCTGAAACTCGACGTCATCCCCAAGCATTGCCTTGAGGCGCGGGATCACATTCTCGGGGCGCTTTTCGCGTTCCTTGTCGATGTCCCAACCCAGTTGCAGGTCAATACGCCAGACATTGTCGGGTTGCTTGTGCAGAAGCGCGGATTGCCCGCGATTGAACGGAGGGTCAAACCAGAACCAGCGTTCCGAGGGGAAATCGGCATCCATGATCACGTCCGCGATCAGGAAGTTGTCTTCGAAAACGCGTCCTTCGAAATCGATACCCAGCATCCGCCGGGTGGGGGACGCCGCGCCGTCGCAGGCGATCAGCCATTCGGTCTCGAGTGTATAAGGGCCTTCGGGGGTTTCGACTTCCAGCCGAACGTGGTCTTCGTGGGTGCCGATCGCCTCAACCTTGTTGCGCCCGCGAATTTCGATCGGCGCGCTGTCTGCCTGCAACTCGCGAACACGTTCTACAAAGTAGTTTTCAAAGTGGTATTGCTGCAGGTTGATGAAGGCCGGGTTGGCGTAACCTTCGTCCGGTTGCAGGTTGAATTCATAGACCTGACGATCATCGAAAAAGACCTTGCCGCGGTCCCAAAGAACGCCTTTGTCGACCAATCGCTGACCGCAACCCAGCCGGTCTGCAATTTCCAGCGTGCGTTGGGAAAAACAGATGGCACGGCTGCCAAAACTGACCTTGTCGTTCTCGTCCAGAACCACGACTTCGACCCCCTGTTGGGCCAGATCGATAGCGGCGGCCAGACCAACCGGGCCCGCACCGATCACGATGACCTTGCGCCTGACGGGCATCGGGCTGTCCTGATCCGGGCTGCGTTCATATCCGTAAAGCGGCGATTCAAAGATCTTGTTCATGGGCTCCCCCCAAACAGATGCACCGATGTGCTGCATATCCTGTCCCCCGGCGACGGGCGCCGGAGGCCTTGGCTTATGGTTTCATCGAATCCCGCCGCAAAAAACGATCTGGATCAAACTCGACCGTTTTTCGTCAACCTTGCAGAGCCTCCCACATCTCCAGATCGCGCTGTGCGGTCCAGATACGGGGCGTGTCGATGCCGCGAGCTTCGTCATAAGCGCGAGCCACGTTGAACGGCAGGCAGTGCTCGTAGATCGCGTAATCGGCAAATTTGGAGTCACATTCCGCTCGGACTGCATCCCATGCTTCCTTCAGACTGCCGCCACGTGCCGCAACTTTGGCCGCCGGGCGGTAGGTGCTTTCGACAAAATCGCGGGTATTTTCAATGGCCGCATTCACCATATCCTTGCCGACCAGCGCATCGCCGCGCCCCGGTGCAATGGCGTCGACATCGAACCACTTGATCTCGTCCAGCGTGTCACCCCAGTCGCTGAAATGCCCATCGCCGCAATAGCAGGCCGAGTGATACTCGACGATATCTCCGGTGAACATCACGTTCTGATCGGGCACATGGATGACGATATCGCCTGCCGTATGCGCGCGGCCCAGATGCATCAGGTCGATCCGGCGGTTGCCCAGATAGACGGTCATCGTATCGCTGAAGGTGGTGGTGGGCCAGGTCAGGCCGGGGATGCTTTCGTGCCCTTCGAACAGGCGCGGGAAACGCTGGAATTCGCTGTCCCAATCTTCCTGACCTCGCTCCACGACCATGGCGCGGGCCATGTCCGACATCACTATCTGCTGCGCGCCGAACGCGCTTGCGCCCAGAACACGTACTGCGTGATAGTGGGTCAGGGCCACATGCGTTATCGGTTTGTCGGTGACGGAACGCACGCATTCGATCACCTTGTTTGCCAGACGCGGAGTCGCCTGCGCCTCGACTATCATCACGCTGTCGTCACCGATGATCACACCCGAGTTCGGGTCGCCTTCGGCGGTAAAGGCATAGAGCCCTTCTCCGACTTCAGTGAAGCTGATCTTTTTTTCCGACATGTCCCCCTGGGACGCGAATGCTTTGGCCATGGTGGGTTCCTTATCGTGAATATGGGTTTTCAAGAGCAGGCAGAACGGTGCCGACACACTCACCGAAGCCGATCGTGTAGCCGTCCGCACTGGCCGCACCGGTAAGGGTCAACGTGTCGCCATCCTCGATGAAGCTGCGGGTTTCACCGCTGTCCAATGTCAGGGGTTCCTTGCCGCCCCAGCTGAGCTCCAGCAGCGAGCCGCGTTCAGGTTTGGTTGGCCCGGAAATGGTTCCGGATCCCAGTAGGTCGCCCGTGTTCATGGGGCATCCTGATGTGGTGTGATGCGCCAATTGCTGCGCAGCAGAATAGTACATCTGGTTGTAGTTGGTCCGGGCAATCGTCGTGGCGGTTTGCCCGGTAGGTGCCATGGTGATCGCCAGATCGATGTCATAGAGCATCGGGCCGCAATCCTTGAGGTGATCCAGCAGCTCGAACTCGCGGGGCGGTGTGTCGCAGCGGAATGGCTCGAGGGCCGCCTTGGTCACGATCCATGGGCTGATCGAGGTGGCCGTGGCCTTTGCCTGAAACGGGCCCAGCGGCTGGTATTCCCATGCCTGGATGTCCCGCGCGGACCAGTCATTCAGAAGCACGTAGCCGAAAATATTGTCATCCGCTTCCTGCACGGTGATCGGACCATCCGAGGGTGTTCCGACAATCGCGCCCATCTCAAGCTCGATGTCAAAGCGACGGCTGGGCAGGAAGGCGGGCAAGTCCTGATCGGGCGCTTTCAGCTGACCCCAGGGGCGGCGAATTTCCGTTCCCGATACCACGACCGAAGATGCCCGGCCGTTATAGCCAATCGGAATATGCAGCCAGTTCGGCGGCAAAGCGTTTTCGGGCCCCCGGAACATGGTGCCGACGTTGAAGGCATGGTTTCGACCCGCATAAAAGTCGGTGTATTCGCTGACGGCGAAGGGCAGATGCATTTCCGCGTCTTCTTGTTTGACAAGCAGAGGTTCGACCTTGGCTTGCTCGTCTGAACCTTCGGCCAGAAGGCTGATAAGCCGTTCGCGCAGCGCGGTCCAGACGGCTGGACCTTCCTCCATCAGAGGGTTCCAGAACGGCATGTCGAACAGTGGCTCATCGGTCAGGGAGATCAGGCCCTCGGCCTCGGCTGCGGTAATGTCAAGGATCATGTTACCGATGGCCACGCCGCAGCGCGGATCATCACCTTCGGTCGAGAAGACGCCGTACGGAAGGTTGTTCAGTGGGAACGGATGTGTCGCGTCATTGGCCGACGCAACCCAAGAAGTCATTAAAGGCATATCTTGCCCCTGTTTGTTATGTTCTAAGAGGTTCTGAAGGATCTTAACTCCGGAACAGCGATTGCAATAGCACGAAGCCGCCTCGGTTGTGGCACATCGTATGCGAGGGGCGCGTCACTGCACACCGGTTGCCGAGGAATGTTAGCTCAGCAACCGGTTCAATTCCACGCCAGCAGAACGGCTGCAATGAAAGTGAACCAGTGGGCGGCTCATTTCTTGCCCGGCGTCCCGTCGAACTTTTTCTCAAGGGATGTCCAGCAGTCGATGTAGTCATCCTGCAGTGGCGCTTGGGTGGCAGCAAACGGGGTCAGGTGCTGTGGGAAGCGGGTTTCGAACATGAACGACATCGTCTGATCCAGCTTGTCCGGCCCCAGATTGGAATATGACGCCTTGTCAAAAGCTTCCCTGTCAGGGCCATGCGGGATCATCATGTTATGCAGGCTAGTCCCACCCGGCACGAAGCCCTGCGGTTTCGCGTCGTACTGACCGTAAATGTTGCCCATCAGCTCGGACATGATGTTCTTGTGGTACCATGGCGGGCGGAAGGTATCTTCCATTACCATCCAGCGTTCACGGAACAGGACAAAGTCGATATTGGCCGTACCCGGCTGGCCGGACGGCGCCGTCAGAACGGTAAAGATCGACGGGTCGGGGTGGTCAAACAGGATCGCGCCGACGGGGCAATAGTTGCGCAGGTCGTATTTATAGGGCGCATAGTTGCCGTGCCATGCCACGACATCCAGCGGGCTGTGGCCGATCCTGGTGGTGTGGAATTGCCCGCACCATTTGATTGTCACGGTAGAAGGGGTTTCACGATCTTCATAAGCCGCCACCGGTGCCTTGAAGTCGCGCGGATTGGCCATGCAATTGGCCCCGATCGGCCCGCGACCCGGCAATTCAAATTTCTGACCGTAATTCTCGCAGACAAAGCCGCGCGCAGGGCCTTCCAGAACCTCAACCCGGTACAGCAAACCACGCGGAATGATCGCGATTTCCTTTGGCTCCAGGTCAATGATTCCCAGTTCTGTCGCAAATCGCAGGCGCCCTTCCTGTGGCACAACCAGCAATTCGGAATCAGCCGAGAAGAAATAGTCATCGACCATGGATTCCGTGACCAGATAGATGTGGCTTGCCATGCCGACCTGCGTGTTCACATCACCTGCGGTCGTCATGGTCCGCATACCCGTCATCCAATTCAGACCTTCATCGGAATACGGGATGGGATCCCAACGGTACTGACCAAGGCTGATCACATCCGGATCAATACATGGGGCCGATTTCCAGTAGGGCAGATCGATTTTTTCATAACGATGCGAATGCTTTACGGATGGGCGAATACGATAGCACCAGGTGCGCTCAGGTGGGTTGGCGGTAAAGGCCGTGCCACTCAGCTGCTCTCCGTAAAGACCATAGTTGCACCGTTGCGGGCTGTTCATCCCTTGCGGCAAGGCCTCGGGCAGGGCCTCGGTCTCAAAGTCGTTCCCAAACCCGGGCATATAGCCTGCGTGAGTTCCGACAGGCGTTGCAGCCTGTGTCAGCGTATGCGGATCAGTCGGACGATTCATTGCGTTTTCCTCCGTTTGCTGCTTGTCGGTTAATAGTTGATTTTGTAACTAACAAGCATGACACACGATGAATCCGAAAAAAATGATGACTTTGATTTGCAGAATTTTCTGCCCTTCCTGCTGAATCAGGCTGCCGAACGGGCTTCGCTTGAGTTTCAGGCTGTTTACAAGGGCCGCTATGGGATGCTCAGAACCGAATGGCGGGTGTTGTTCCATTTGGGGCTGTTTGGCGAGATGACCGCCAAGGAAATCGGAGAGCGCGCCAGAATGCACAAAACCAAGATCAGCCGTGCGGTCGCCAAGCTGGAAGAACGTCGATATCTGAAACGCACGCGGGACGAAGCGGATCGGCGGGCGGAATGGCTGACACTGACACCGGCAGGGCAGGCTGTGTATCGTGACCTGCGCGGCGTTGCTGCCAAGTACGATGCGAAACTGTCAGGCCTGTTCAAACCGGAAGAGGCCGCGTTGTTGCGTCAAATGCTGCAAAGGTTGGCCGGTTTGGACTGATCTATGGCAATTGATGCGTGTCGCCCCCAAATGGGGATCATGCTTGATACGGACATTAAAATGACCTCGCTAGATTCCGCTTCGGATTCCACACATTCTCTGATCGATTGGTTGGTCAACAAGGGGCTTGAGGGCGCCGGGCAAGAAGAGTTGTTGGAAGGGTTTTGTACCCGATTGGTAGATATTGGTGTTCCGTTGTTGCGCTTTCATGCGGCGCAATCGACCCTGCATCCGGTCTATGGCGGCACCGGTTACAGCTGGTACAACGGCGCGGGTGGCGAATCCGAGACGTTTGAATACACGGACACGCCCAGCGAAGTTTGGCAGCGAAGCCCTCTCTATGCGCTGCTAAACGAAGATCTGGATGAAATCCGGGTCAAACTGGTCGAGCACAACGAACCCAGCCGCTTTCCCCTGCTGAACGATCTGCGTGAAATCGGAGCAACCGATTATTATGCCACCGGCCTGTCTTATGAAGGAGCGAAACAACTGCGCCCCGACGGCACGAAAAAGGTCAGCGATGGCGTTCTGATGTCCTGGACCAGCGACGCACCGAACGGATTTGAAGACAGCGATCTGAACCGAATACACACTGTACTGCCGCATCTGGGGCTGGCGCTCAAATCCGCAAAGAACCAGGAATTGGCCAAGGATCTGATGCGGGTTTACCTGGGGCGGGATGCCGGTCGCCGGGTTCTGTCGGGTGAAATTCGGCGCGGGTCCTTACAGCAAATCGATGCGGTGATCTGGAATTTCGACCTAGAAGGCTTCACCACGCTGTCCGAAGACCTGCCAGGGCATGAGATCATCGACATGCTGAACGACTATCTGGCTGTTGCCGTGGGTGTGGTGCATGACAAGGGCGGTAACATCCTGAAATTCATGGGCGACGGGCTGATGGCCATGTTCGATGTCGGAGAGATCGACGAAGACGCTCGCGCTGCGCTGAGCGCCGTGCCTTTGTTGCAGTCCCGCATGGATGAACTGAACGCCAAACGCCGTGCGCAAGGCCTGCCTGTGGCAAACTATACGCTGGCGCTACACTCCGGCGAAATTCTCTATGGCAATATCGGGTCCGAGACGCGACTGGACTTCACCGTGATCGGCCCGGCTGTAAACCAGGCCGCCCGCATCGCGGGCATGCACCGGTCTTTAGGTCAGAGAATCCTGATCTCGGACGACGTCGCCCGCGCTGCACGACCCTGCGCGCAGGAACTTGTCTCGGTCGGTCGCTACATGCTGCGGGGTGTGAATGAGCCGAAAGAGCTGTTTACGGTATACAGTCCCGGCGAACCATAAGGAACCGAGTGAAACTGCGGCTATTACGTTCAGCATTTCCGAACCTGAAGGACTAGATGGAACGTCTTGGTTTAGCTGGGCATGAGCGGCGGGTTAGCCCGGACGTTCAAGAATAATGCGGCCTTAATCCAATAGCTGGTTTGAGCTTCCAGCGGAGGTCGTGGCAAGACTGCCGGGAGGCTATCGTAGGGCGCGAAGAGGGCTTCCATTGGCTTCAGAAAATTGTTGATGCTACGTTGACCTGATTTGGAGTATGCATGACCGACCTCAATGATTTTGAAAAGATGGAGCGCGAAGGCTGGGCCAATCCAGCTATCGCCAAGGGTTATGCAGATGGGTTCGACCGAGCTACGCTCGTTGTGGCGCAAAGGCTTTCGGATGCAGTTTCGGCTGGACCTAAATCAACGGTTCTTGATCTATGCAGCGGGCATGGTGTGGTCGCTGCAGAACTCACGTCAAGAGGCGCTACTGTAACCGGGCTCGACTTTTCTGCGGCAATGATTTCCCTTGCGCAAGCAGCTGTGCCGGACGCTTCCTTCATTCAAGGAGATGCGATGTCAATGGACTTTGCCGATAAAAGCTTTGATGCTGTCACTATTGGTTTCGGCGTACCGCACTTTCCCGATCCCGAACGTGGTTTGGCGGAAGCGGCAAGGGTATTGAGACCGGGAGGGCATATCGCATTTTCAATCTGGAGAGGGAAAGGATCAGATGGTGCATTCGGTTGGTTGTTCGATGCGGTTGGACGTCTGGGCGACCCCTCGGTCACATTGCCCTTCGGACCTGATGCTCATATGCTTGCGGACCGCGCTGCTGCTGAAACTAAAGTCACCAAAGCGGGATTTGCAGAGGTTCAGTTGATCGAGGTGCCGTCAGAACTGCATGTGCAGCAACCTGAAGACTTGTTTGATGCCTTTGACCAAGGCGCCGTTCGCGCAGCATCACTTTTGGGAGCGCAGCCAGTCCTAAAACGAGATGCAATTCGCTCTGATCTGGCGGCACGTACTCGCTCTCAAGGTATTAAACACAATGGCGGTTTTCTGGTCCCGGCTCCGTCCGTCATCGTTTCGGCCGTTCGCCGCTGACTTTAGCAAACTCTTTGTGATTATGCGCGTGCAGCGACTGGCAAGTTTGTCCCGCTAGCCGGTTTTGATATCCCCTGAACCGACCGGATGACCTGCTGAAACCGTCAGATGAACAGTTCAAGCCAATTCGGCAGAGGCTGCAATTCGCGCCTTTGTCTGGTTATCGATACGCTTTGCCGGCCGCGAGACAGCTTCGGGTTTTTTAGGCTATATCTCTCCATAACAAGTGGGAGAACTGTATGTGCAAGTTTAGAAATGCCCATGCCGCTGATGCGGATCGCTGCTTCGAAATCGAGACCGCGGCCTACGAAGGTGAAGAGGCTGCGACACACGCCAAAATCTGCAGGCGGATTGAGACCTACCCCGATGGCTTTCTGATCCTTGAAGTGGATGGAACGGTCGTTGGCTTTATCAACTGCGGATGCGCTCATGAGGTTGAAATGTCTGACGAGGAGTTCAAGGAACTTATCGGCCACGACCCTGACGCGCCCAATGTGGTCATCATGTCCGTTGTCGTAGACCCGACCGAACAAGGCAAGGGCTATTCAAGGTCTCTGATGGATGAGTTTGTCAGGCGAATGCAGCAGATGAACAAGGCAACGATCCATCTGATGCGCAAAGAGCATCACGTGTCGCTTTACGAGAAGCTGGGCTATAGCTATCTGAGACGCTCTGCCTCCGACCACGGAGGAATGGCATGGCATGAGATGAGTATGGGACTTTGAAACAAAACTTACTGTCTCTCAGCTAAACGGACATATGGTCCTCCAAGCGGAACGGTAACTTTGTCCGCAGAGCCGTCGCCGAAACAGCATATCAGAAATCAATCTCCACACCCGGCAGGTTCAGCTCTTTCATCATGTCGCGCAGCTCCTGACGGGCGGCGATGTTCGAGATGTTCAGCTGTTTGACGCCGATGTCCTTGAGGTCCAGCAGGGTCAGGCCACGGGGAAACAACTCGCGGAAAATAACCCGCTCGGAAAAGCCCGAGGCGACGCGAAAGCCGATGCGCTGCGACAGCATCTCGATCGCGCGCTGCATCTTTTCCTTGTTGACCATGCGTTGTGTACCGACGCGGTTGCGAACGACGACCCAGTCGATGGGCTTTAGTCCAGCCTGCGCCCGCAACTGTCGTGCGTTCCAGACCATCTCGGAATAGACAGAGGGGCCAAGAATCTTCTCTCCCTGCGAGTCGATCCGTGCCAACAGGTCGAAATCAATGAAGCTGTCGTTCAGCGGGGTGATCAGTGTGTCGGCCAGCGAATGCGCCACCTGACTGAGCCGGGTATGAGACCCCGGGCAGTCGATCAGAATAAAGTCGCTGTCGCTTTCCAGTTGGGAAACGGCGGCAGACAGGCGATGGTCATAGATATTCTCGCCCGGTTTCAGCGTGGCGGCATCAATCTCGGGCAGGTCGTGATGGCGCGGGCTTGGCAGAGTCAGGTCCGAGCTTTTGAGGAAGTTGTTGCGGTTCTCGAAATAGCGTCCCAGACTGCGTTGACGCAGGTCCAGATCCAAGGTGCTGACCTTGTGCCCCAATCGGGCCAGTGCGGTTGCCACATGCATCGACACGGTCGATTTGCCTGCGCCACCCTTTTCGTTCCCGACCACAATGATATGTGCCATGCTTGTATTCCCAAGTCTCGCCGTGCTTCACTACACGTTGTTGGTGCCCACTATATGTTGTGTCGACCGCGATGAAAAGAACCTCAAGCGGCGCTTTCGGGCAATATCAGACTCTATTTGGGAAAACCTAACGCAGAACACGGGTTACACAGGGCGCTTGCCAATGCAATGACACTGATTCACTGTCGAAAAACGGTTTCGGCTAGGAGAATTCTGCTTGGAGCACCTGTTCCTGAACGTATTGAACGTGGTTCTGCCAGTTCTGATCTGCGCTGGTATTGGCTATGTTCTTGCCGTGATTCAGGCCCCATTTGACAACAAGGTCATTGGCGGGATCGTTTCGAAAGTCGGCTATCCGACACTGATCATTTCTCATTTGTCGACCACCAAACTGGCCGTAGGCACGTTTCTTGACATGATGACCGCCGCTGCCCTTGCGGTGGCCGGTTTCGGTGTTTTGGGGTATGTCGCGCTCAGGAGTCTCCGCTTGCCAGTGCGCGCGTTTCTGACACCATTGATGCACGGCAATGTCGGCAACATTGGCCTGCCGATCACTCTGCTGGCGCTGGGTGATGCAGGTATGGCCTACACCATGGCGTTCGTGGTGGTGGTGCTCATCAGCATCTTTACCGTGGGCATGTGGATTCCCGCCGGAGAATTCTCAGCCAGAAAACTGGCGACGTCCCCGATTATTTACGCCGTGGGGTTCTCTCTGATCCTGATGGCGACCGGGCAAAGCCTGCCACAACCGGTCGCAAAGTCCTTTGACATCCTTGGTGGGTTGTCGATCCCTCTCATGCTGCTCACACTGGGGCATACTCTTGCGACGTTGCAAGTGAAAAGCCTGGGCCGTGCTGTTCTGCTAACAGCCTTGCATCTGGCGATGGCCGTTGCAATTGCCAGCGTTCTGATCTGGTTGTTTGGTTTTACGGGAGCGCAACGGGGTGCTCTGATCCTGTGTTGCCTGATGCCTTCATCCGTGGCGACTTATCTGTTTATCGACCAGCATGTTCCGGAATACGGGGCAGATGTGGCCGGGTATATTCTTGTCTCCACGCTCAGCACAATCCTGGTGCTGCCGTTTGCCCTGTCCTACTGGATCTGACGCAGCCCTATGCTCAGGGTCAGAAATCGCTAAACTGATGAATAATCGTATCAAACAATCTTGGTTTGCGAGTGCTTAATGGGCGACGAGACCTCGGCAAATGTATCTCCGCAATCCGGCGCCCGCGTGGTGCTGGCCTTGACGGCAATTTGCATGATGGTCGTGGGGTTTAACACCACTGCTGTGACCACCATCTTGCCCAACCTCAAGGCCGAGTTCGATTTGACCCCGTCAGGATTGCAATGGGTGATGGCCGCGTATTCCGTGACCAGTGCGACGCTTGTTTGCATCGTTAGCCGGTTGGGGGACATCACCGGCAAGATGGGTGTTTTTTTCGTTGGCATGATTGTCTTTGCAATCGGGTCAGCCTCGGCCCTGTTTGCGCAGGATGGGGCCATGCTGCTCATCGGGCGCTGCGCGCAAGGTGCAGGCGCGGCGGCGTTGTTTGGCACCTCTTTGTCACTGCTGACGGCAGCCACGCCCGAGGAGCAGCGCGCCAGCGTCACCGGCATCTGGGGCGCGATTGTCGGACTGGCGATTGGTGTAGGGCCTATCGTCGGCGGCGCATTCGGCCACTATGTCAGTTGGCGCGCGGTCTTTGCAGCCGACCTGGTTCTGCTGGCTTTGGCCTTTGCCATCGGTCTGCATGTCAGAAAACGGAAATATGTTCCCGAAACCCGCCTTGCCGACGCAAAGTTCGATTATGCAGGGGCCGTTGCCATACTGTTTTTCCTCGGGCCATTGTCCTTTGCGCTCAGCAATGGGGAAAGCGGTGGGTGGACTTCGCCTCTGACGCTGGTGCCTCTGGGCGTGGCGGCCGTGTCGACAATTGCCCTTGTCATCGTATCCCGCCGCAGCGACGACCCCCTGATCGAGCTTCGGTACTTTCGCCATCCGCGTTATTTGATGGCCGCGGCGGGGATGTTCTTTACCGGCTTCACGCTGTTCTGCTTCTTTGTCTATTTCAATACATTCGTCCAATCGCCCGATGCTTTTGGGTATTCGTCCATCGGTGCGGGGCTGGCGATCATGCCGCTCAGCCTCAGCATGTTTGTGATATCTGTCACCGCGCCCCGCTTTCTTGCCCCGTACAGCTTTCAGTGGCCGATCGCGATTGGCCTGGGGGCAATGGCCTGCGGGTTCCTGCTGCTGACGACAACCACGAACACCACGCATTTTTCCGAAATCTGGTGGAAGCTGCTGATCGTCGGGGTCGGGCTGGGCATCTGCTTTTCGCTGTTGCCTCGTCTGGGTCTGCGCCTGCTACCCGAGCAACATGTCGGGCAGGGTTCGGGGGTCATAAACGCCTGTCTCTATTTCGGAGCAACACTTGGCGCCGTGGTCGGAGGTCTGGCTGAAGCAATCACGAAACGCCGCGGTCTGTCCGAGGTGATCGACGCGTTGCCTGCCGGGTCAACCCAGCGCGAGGATCTGGCCCATGCGCTGACACATGGAGCGCCCAGCCAGATACAGCAATTGATCTCGGAGATGGATCCGGCAACGGGAAGTAAATTGGCGAAGGCCCTAAGGGATATGCAGGACAACGCCTTTAACAGTGCCATGATGGTTGCAGCGATCGCGGCGCTGGCCGGGATGACTCTGGCACTCATGCTATTGCGTGGACCAGTTCCCCCTCCCCACAGTGCAGCGGACTTGACGCGCAAACCGCGATAGCCTTGTCCCTAACCGCCGAGGTACACCCCTTTTTGAGGACGAAAAAAGACCTTCTGATCGTGCAGCTTGCCCAGAAGTTCGTGAATGCGCCGCAATGTGTCTTCACGGTTGGTCCTGTTGTTCTCTGGTTCGTCCAGTGCAGTTTGTGACAACGAAGCGATCGAACCGCGCAATGCCGTTTCAATCAGATCCATATCCTCGACCGATAGCTCGATCATGTCGTTGTACTGGGGCATGTCCGGGTCTCCGTGGAAGCTGGGCGTTGGTCACCCGGAGTGTAGCATCACTGAGCCTGTGCCCAAACGCATCTTGTCCGGTTTGTCCGGTGTCGCGTCCATAAGACACATGGAAGCTTACAAAAAAAGGCCGCCCCCAAGGGACGGCCTTTCGAATTCGAAACCAGTCAGACTTAGAAGCCCAGACCTTCGTATTTCTTTTTGAACTTCGACACGCGGCCGCCAGCGTCCATCAGGCGCGACGAGCCACCGGTCCACGCTGGATGCACGGAGGGGTCGATTTCCAGAGCCAGCTGATCGCCTTCGGCGCCCCAGGTGGACTTCATCTGAACCACGGTGCCATCGGTCATTTTGACGTCGATGACGTGATAATCGGGATGGATGTCTTTTTTCATCTTTCCGTTCCTTACGCTTCGGCGCCAGCCTTGGGCTTGTAGTTGGTGACTTCTGCGATACGCGCGGATTTACCACGGCGCGAGCGCAGATAGTACAGTTTGGCGCGGCGAACGCGGCCACGGCGGACAACGGTGATGCTGTCGATGTTGGTCGAATACAGCGGGAACACACGTTCCACGCCTTCGCCAAACGAAATCTTGCGAACGGTGAACGAACCGGCAATGCCATTGCCGTTGTTGCGCGCGATGCAGACGCCTTCATAGTTCTGCACACGGGTGCGCGACCCTTCGGTCACCTTATAGCCGACACGGATGGTGTCACCCGCTTTGAAGTCGGGGATGTCTTTCCCCAGGGCGGCAATCTGTTCCGCCTCAAGCTGTGCGATAAGATCCATCGCAGGTACTCCTATATGCTCGTGGTTGGTCCACGAAGTTTGGGCACGGCCTGAGAGCTCTTGGTCTTCACCGGGTCCTGCATGCAGCCCGCCAGAGGTCAGATCGAATGTTCCTTTGGTCTGGTTTGATCTGACACATCCCCGCCGAAGAAAGCCGAGCTTCAAGCCATGAATCAAACCAAAACACCGGAGTCGCAGAATGCGGCACCGGATTGCGGTCGTTTAAGGGTATTGTGTGCCGGGATCAAGGACAAATCGTATGGCGAAGCAGTGGGAATCCGCCTTTCGAAAATCCCACCGTTGCCACAGCAGTCAGATCAGGCATTCTGAAGGGAATTGAAAGAGCAGAAATTTCAGACAGGACCCCATGATGCGAATTGGACTTATGCTGACGATTGCAGCCGCTTTGCTTATGTCGTGTGGACGCGGCGGCCCGAAACCGCAGGTCGTGGAACCCACGCCGGGCGTGGACAGGACAGCACCGTCCGTAATCTATCCTGATTTTGGTGACGCCGATCCACATGACTGGGAGGGCCGTCACCCTGGCTTGTATCCGATCCACGGGCTTGACGTCTCGCGCTGGCAGGGACCGATAGACTGGCGCACGGCCAAAGCTTCGGGCGTAAGCTTTGCGTTTCTGAAAGCAACCGAAGGCGGCGATGTGGCGGATCCATTATTCGACGACCACAGGCGCGGTGCTCAGGCAGCGGGCGTGCCGTGGGGGGCTTATCACTACTATTATTTCTGCCGATCGGCCCGGGAACAGGCACGTTGGTTCATTCAGAACGTCCCGAAAGGGGCAGATCTGCCGCATGTTCTTGACATGGAGTGGACGCCGCATTCCAAGACCTGCACGTTGCGGCCCGATGGCAGAACTGTCCGCGCCGAAGCGCAGCGCTTTTTGGACATTCTCGAACGGCATTATGGTCGGCGTCCGATCGTCTACACGACAGTGGATTTCTTTGCGGATACGGATATCGGGCGTTTGCCCAAAACCGAGTTCTGGTTGCGATCCGTCGCAGGCCATCCGCGTCAGGTCTATCCCCGCACGGTCTGGCGGTTTTGGCAATACACCGGCACCGGGCTGGTGCCGGGGGTTCAGGGTAGGGTGGACATCAACACGTTCAACGGCACCCCAGAGACTTGGGCCAGCTGGAAAGCGCGGCGCTAGTTTTGTGATGTTCCGTAGGTTTCGATAGTGCCGCCCCCGACTAGGTGGTCCAGCCGCCGTTCGCGTTCATCACCAAAGGCGTTTCGCACCCAGAACGACTCACCCGCGGTCAGTTCGCGCCGCTCGAAACCGCGTGCGCGTAGGCAGCGATCAACCTGATCGATTTCGCCCTGTTGACGCAGCTCGTCCTGAATTGGCGCGGTGACCGCAGGCCCGATGATGATGCCCCAAAGCAGGATATTGGTTGCATAACCGCCGATTACGGCGCTGTTGCCGCCCTCGTCAGCTTCCTGAGAGCAGGAATCAACGGCAACCTTCGCAGAGTGCAGATTATGACCGGCTTGCGTCGGAACGGACATCCCAAGCGGTTTGGTGGTACAGGCGGAGGCAACCAATAAAGTGCCAAGCAGAAGCTTTTTCATAGTAACTTCAGTTTCACTTCTTTTTATCCCAAACCCCATGGAACCTAAGAGCGAATACATTGAGGTGTGATCAACTACAACTGGCAATCTGACAAACTTAGAACCTTCGGCAACCCGGCCACATCATGCGGGCTTAGTCCTGAGATTCGGAGTTGGTTTTGACATACTCTGCCCAGATATCAGGGCGCCGTTCGCGCGTGATGTCTTCTGCCATTTTATGGCGCCACTCCGCGATCCGGCCATGATGGCCCGACATCAGAATCTCGGGGATCGGGCGTCCTTTCCAATCTGCCGGACGGGTATATTGGGGGTGCTCCAGCAGACCCGAGGCAAAACTTTCCTCTTCGGTCGAAGCCTGATTTCCAAGAACTCCGGGAATCAGCCGTACTGTGGCATCAATCAGGGCTTGTGCCGCAATTTCGCCGCCGGTCATGACGAAATCACCCAACGACACCTCTTGCACGCCATAATGTTCCAAAACGCGCTCGTCCACGCCTTCAAAACGACCGCACAGAAGGGTCATGCCGTCACAACGGGCAAGATTCTGCATCATGCGCTGATCCATGCGGCGCCCGCGCGGGCTGAGGTAGATCAGCGGCCAGTTCCCTTGAACGCCTGCCATCGCATGCTCGATCGCGTCACCCAGAACATCGGCCCGCAGAACCATTCCGGCGCCACCCCCGGCCGGGGTGTCATCAACGTTGCGATGTTTGCCTATACCGAACTGTCGCAGATCCACTGTTTCCAGTTGCCAGAGCCCTTCCTGCAAGGCCTTGCCTGTCAGGCTTTCGCCAAGAACACCGGGGAAGGCGGACGGGAACAGAGTGATGATCTTGGCTTTCCAGACCCCGTGCAGGTCAGGACTCGGCGTCATCAGCTCGCGTGGTTTCAGGGCAGGACGGATTGCCTTACGGCCATGTGATTTGCTGGGTTTCTCTGTCATGTCTGGCGGGCCAGTTCGTTCTGTGCGGAGTGAATCAGTGCTTTCTTCTGGGCGATCATGGCGGTTTCGTCCAGCGAGGAACGGTTCAGAGCCAGGATTTCCAGCAGCACATCGTCGGAAAATGCAGGCGTGCTATGTGCAGGCCCGACAAGCTGTGCCGATTGTTCCGGCGGCAGGTTCAGAAATTCGGCCAACGGCGCACCTGCACCAAAGCGGTGGTTCTGCAACGCCTCCATCCATTCCGTTCGGACTGTGACAGACGGCAGCCGGTTCCTGACGGCGTCGGCGGTTTCCTGAAGGGATGGCAATTGGGCAAGGTCGGTCGAAAAAGTGTCCAAGTCCTGCACCATGCGTGATTTCTGCAAGTCATGGGCCCACAGGCTCCGCAGCCATTGATCGCGGTTGCGCAAGGACATGTAGATCGTGATGTCGGTCTTGTTGCCCAGGAACCGACGCCGAACGACGCTGACCAGAGTTTCCGCCAGTTCCGGTGCGGCCCCGTAACCTTCATGCTTATTCCTGCTGGGGCGCAAGCCTGCGAAGTTTTCTTCGCTCAGGATCAACCCCCGGTATGCACCGAAGTGCAGCTTGTCGAGAAACGCGTGCAGGTGACTCCCAAAACCCGCCAGGGTTGCATCCAGCCGATAAAGCGAATGACGCGTGGCCATCTCGCTTAAGCCGCAGTTGCGCGTTTTATAGGGAAGAACCAATGCGAAGCGGGGCCAGATCAGTTTCCGGTTTTCATGAAGGAAGGACTGTGCTGCAGTCATGCCTGTCTTGTGCAGGCCCAGATGCAGCAGGACCCGACGCATCAGATCAGGCCTTCGGGCGGGTCGGCTACGATACGGCCTTGCTCCAAGTCCACTGTGGGTACAACTTGCATCGTGAAAGGTAGCAAAACCGTGGTTTTCAAGCCCGGCCCGTGCAATTCCAACAAGTCTGTCGCTCCGTGGTTCTGCACGGATTTGACCTTGCCCAAAAGGGTGCCGCCGGTGTCATAGACGTCCAGCCCGATCAGATCGTTGTGGTAGAACTCGTCATCGGGCAGCGAAGGCAACTGGTCGCGCCTCGCAAAAAGGCGCAAACCATTCAGGGCATCCGCCTGTTCCTTGGTCTCAACGCCACCAAGGCGGGCCGCGAACCCGTTCTTGATCGCGCGCGTCAATACCACCGGATAACGTTCTTTGCCCGCTTCATCGGTCAGCGGCGAATAGGCCTCGATATCTTCGGGAACGGCGCAAAAACTTTTCAGTCGCACCTCACCTCGCACGCCATAAGACCCCGCAACGCTGCCGACGCAGATCAGATCACTCATTGGCTGCCCCTGTCGTCAAACATATCCCGTTTCTCCATTCGCCAAGCCCATTGCAGGCTTCGCGCTGGTTGTTGCGCTCAAAGAACACGCCTACAATAAAGGCGATCAGCAGCAGAATGGGAAGTCGTATCAATCCGAACATGAGGTCTTAACGTGTTTCGATCATCAGGCCCTGTGCCCGGTTTTCCCAGCCGACCTGTTCCAGTTCAGGCATGTCCGACATTTGCTCTGGCCTGCCAACACAGAAATAACCAATCAGACGCCAGGTCTCGGGAACATTCAGATCGCGCATCATCTGGTCGGGATCCAGTATAGAAACCCAACCCAGTCCCAGCCCTTCCACGCGAAGTGAAAGCCAGAACAGGGTGATCGCGGACACGACAGAATAGCGCCGCATCTCGGGCATCGTACCGGCGCCTAGCCCCAGTCCCTTTTCGGTGCCGTCGTCGCAGAAGACAGCTAGCTGCACAGGCGCTTCTTGCATCCCGGACAGCTTCAGGCTGCTGTACAGCTGCGCCTTGTCACCCGAGTACCCAGCCAAAGCGTGGTCATTGGCGGTTCGAAAATTCTTCAGCGCTGCGGCCCGAGCCGCTTCGCTTTCGACGCGGATCACGCGCCAGGGTTCGCTGAGCCCCACCGAAGGGGCCAGTCGAAATGCGTCGAGGCAGCGCGCCAGCACTGCCTCGTCAATCGCCTCGGAGCGGAACCGGCGCACATCACGCCGGAGCCGCAACAACAGGTCGAACTGCGTGCGAAAATCGTCAGAAAAAGTTTGATCTTGCACGCGTCCGCCTGCTTATTCTTCTGCGGCGGCTTCTTCAGCCGGTGCAGCCGCCGCTTCAGCCGCCTTTGCCGCCTTTTCGTCCGCGCGCTCCTGGGCTTTCTTGCCCGGGGTGCCCTTGTTGGGGTTGTTGCGCTCTGCCTTATCTTTGGCACCGGCTGCTTCCAGCATACGAGCGATACGGTCGGTGGGCTGTGCGCCCTGATCCAGCCAGTACTGGATGCGCTCCATGTTCATTTTCACGCGCTCTTCGCTGTCTTTCGGCAGCAGCGGGTTGTAGGTGCCCAGTTTCTCGATGAAACGGCCATCGCGAGGCATACGGCTGTCAGCCGCAACGATGCGATAGAAAGGACGTTTTTTCGAGCCGCCGCGGGCGAGACGAATTTTCATTGCCATGGTGGTATCTCCTTTGAATGGCGTATCCGGCATGCGTGCCGGTTAGTTCTGGTGTTTGTTGAACCGGAGGTTCACTCTTGATGCTTCCGGTGGTGTCGGATGACTTCCTGAATGATGAAGTTCAGGAAAGCCTTGGCGAAGTCGGGATCCAGATCGGCTTCATTCGCCAGGTCTTCTAACCGTGCGATCTGCGCAGCTTCGCGCGAGGGATCGGACGGGGGAAGGTCGTGTGCGGCCTTGAGCTTGCCAACGGCCTGCGTGTGCTTGAACCGCTCGCCCAGCGTATAGACGAGGATCGCGTCCAGTCGGTCGATGCTTTCGCGATGCTCTTTCAACAGCGTGGCAGCCTGTGTCACGGGGTTGGTCATTGGCCGGTCCTCTCGGTGGTCAAGTCTATCTGCGGGTGGCGCCAGATCTGAGCGTGCTTGCCCAGAAGTTCGGCATTCTCAAGCTCAAGCGTGGCACCAAGCCGTTCAGCCAAGGCGCGCGAACGATCATTGGCATGAGCGATGTATGAGATCACGCCGTTCAGGCCCTGATGTCGTGCAGCGTACGCGCGCGCAGCCTGGGCGGCTTCAAAGGCCAGCCCTTTACCTTCGGCTTCTTCCAGCAAGGTCCAGCCCAATTCCGGTTCCGCCCAGCCCGGCACGTAGATCATTCCGGCCCAACCAACGAATGCCCCGCCAGCCTTTTCGGTCAGGTGCCAAAGGCCATAACCTCGCAGCGCCCAATGACCCAGTCGGTTCGACAATGAGTTCCAACATTCGAACGCATCCCTGGGGCCACCCACCATATGGCTGCGCTCGGTTGCGAAGAACACGGTCATCGCGGGTAGGTCATCCAGATGCGGGGCGCGCAGGATCAGGCGTTCGGTTTCAATGGTGGGGATGGTGAAAGAGGTCATACGTAAGCCTCCATTCCGCCATTCACCAGATCCGAGGGTGCCGGGTGCCGCCAGATTTCGGACTTTCCGAACTTGGGGTGGTCATAGTGATACTCGAACTGCGCGCCCAGACGCTTGGCCACGGCCTTGCTGGCGTGATTGTCCAGGTCGATCAGTGAGATCGCGGTTTCCCAACTCAATACATCATAGGCATAGGTGCGTGCAGTCAGCGCGGCCTCGGTCGCATAACCTTTGCCGGTGGCATGGTTCAACAGGGTCCAACCTATCTCGGGTTCCGGCCAGCCTTCTGGAAACCAAAGTCCGATCCGCCCGACATAGGTGCCGGTGTCCTTTTCATCGACGCTCCAATACCCATAGCCGCGCATGGCCCAGTGACCCAGCAGCGAGGCAACCACCCGCCATACCTCATCCTTGCGCAGAGGACCGCCGACGAACTTCGCGGCTTCGCTGGCAAAGAAGGCAGTGTCCGCGTTGACATCAGCCTCGGACGGCGCGCGCATGATCAGGCGTTCGGTTTCCAGCGTCGGGATTGGCATCGCGAATGTCATTCCTGCCCCTCGCTGTACCGCCAGACATGCTGGGTTGGTCCAAAGGTGCTTTCTGCATTGGCATCACGCGCTGCGCCCAGTCGTTGTGCAAGCGCGTTCGAAGGGGTGTTGGATTGCGAAACGTAGCTTACAAACTGCCCGGATCCGAGCAGGTCAAATCCGAAATCACGTACGGCGGCGCATGCCTCGGTGGCAAAGCCCTGCATGCGGTGTTCAGCGCTGAACATATAGCCAAGTTCCGGTTCGTGATCGTCCCATTCCAGGCCCAGAACGACGAAGCCAATTGCGCGATCATCACCCTTGAGCGTGACCGAGAACAGCCCGTGACCATGCAGAAGCCAGCCCGAGGTATAATAGGAAAACTCGGTCCACGCGTCTTGCGCGGTATCACCAAAGCTGTCGTTGCAGATCGACGTCCACACCGGCAGGTCGTCCAGGGTGGGCACACGCAGAACCAGCCGCCGGGTCTGAATGACCGGCAGGGCTGCGCGATATTGCGCTGCTGCCATCGCCGCCTTTCCGGACGGGGGCTGGGTGCAGCGTGCTGGCGTCACTTTTTCTTTCCGAACCCGCTTAGGCCCTGTGGCAGACCCATGCCGCCGGCCAGACCGGGCATCTTGCCGCCCATGGCCTTGGCCGCCTGCTCCAACGCTTTGGGATCCATTCCTGCGGCCATGTCCTCGGGGCTGGGGCCGCCTTTGCCGAACATGCCTTTCATGGCCTGTTTCAGCATTTTGCCTTTGCCCATCTTGCCCATCTTCTTCATCATGTCCGACATCTGCCGGTGCATCTTGAGTAGCTTGTTGAGGTCGCTGACCTCCATCCCGGAACCCGCCGCGATGCGCTTTTTGCGGCTGGCTTGCAGCAGTTGCGGGTTGGCGCGTTCGCGCTTGGTCATGGATTGGATCATGGCGATCTGCTGGCGCAGAATCCTGTCGTCCAGTCCGGCCTGATCCATCTGTTTGGCCATCTTGCCCATGCCCGGCATCATGCCCATCATGCCCTGCATGCCACCCATCTGGATCATCTGTTCCAGCTGCATTTTCAGGTCGTTCATGTTGAACTGACCCTTGACCATGCGCTTCATCATGCGCTCGGTCTGTTCCATCTCCATCGTTTCCTGGGCTTTTTCGACCAGGGCAACAATGTCGCCCATGCCCAGAATACGACCGGCAATCCGGTCCGGCTCGAAAGTTTCGAGCGCGTCCATCTTCTCGCCCAGACCGACGAAGCGGATCGGTTTGCCGGTCACGGCGCGCATCGACAGTGCCGCACCGCCGCGCCCGTCACCGTCCATCCGTGTCAGGACCACGCCCGAGATACCGACCTTGGCGTCAAACTCCTCGGCCACCTCGACGGCGACCTGACCGGTCAGGCCGTCGACGACCAGCAGCGTCTCACGCGGGTCGACCACGTTGCGGACCTGCTCGACCTCGTTCATCAGAACCTCGTCGATATGCAGACGACCCGCGGTATCCAGCATATAGACGTCGTAGCCGCCCAGCGTCGCCTGTTGCTTGGCGCGCTTGGCAATGTCTACCGGTTTCTGGCCCGGCACGATCGGCAGAGTGTCTACACCAACCTGCGTGCCCAGAACGGCCAACTGATCCATCGCCGCCGGGCGATAGACGTCCAGCGAGGCCATCAGGACCTTCTTGCCCTCTTTCTCTTTCAGGCGTTTGGCAAGCTTGCCGGTGGTCGTCGTTTTACCAGAGCCCTGCAAGCCGACCATCAGGATCGGCGCGGGCGGGTTGTCGATCTTCAGCGCACCCGGGTCTTCCTCGCCACGCAGGGTGTCAACCAAAGCGTCATGCACGATCTTGACGACCTGCTGGCCGGGTGTGATCGACTTGGTAACAGCCTGACCGGTCGCCTGTTCCTGCACCTTCTTGACGAATTCCCTTGCAACCGGCAGCGAGACGTCAGCCTCCAGCAGGGCAACCCGCACTTCGCGCAGGGCGATTTTGACGTCTTCCTCGGACAGGGCGCCCTGTTTGGTCAGCCGGTCGAAGACACCAGAGAGGCGTTCGGATAGATTTTCAAACATGCCTTCGGCCTCCTTAGCCGGTTATCTCGTGGCGCTTCTTAGATAAGAAACACCGGTTAAATGCACAATTGCCCCCACGGGCGAAACTCGCTGGTGGGGGGCGATCCCTGAACGACTCAAGGGACCGGAAGATCAGACGCTTCCGGATGTTGGGGCGTCATCTACGCCGATGAACTGCCCGAGTCAAGGTGGGCCCTAGGTAAACGCACCGCGCGTGGTGTAATCTGGATGTACCAAGTCCAGGGGGCGCTATGAAGGACAATCTTCCGCAAAGAACGAACGAGTATGTCGGACAAGTCACCAACACAGACATCTGGTCCAGTTTCGATATCCGCCCAGACGATATCTTTGTCTGCACACCGCCCAAGTGTGGAACAACATGGACGCAGACGCTGGTTCGGATGCTGATCACCGGTAGAGCGGATCCTGCAGTTTATGACAACAAGGTCTCGCCATGGTTGGACGCTGGATTCAGGGATCAGGAAGAACAAGCCTCTCAGTTGGAGGCGCAGACGCATCGGCGCTGCATCAAGACTCATACGCCTTTGGACGGGATCACTTATTCACCAGATGCGACTTATCTTGTGGTGCATCGCCACCCGGTTGACGTGCATTTCTCGCTTCGAAATCATGTTGCCAATATGAAGGAAGACTGGCTGGACTATCTGTTTCCCGATGATTTGTCCGAGGCGTTTGCGATGTTTCTGGAACGGCCCGCATCGTCCAAGGGCACGGATGATCTGACTCTCAGATCGATCATTCATCACTTTCGATCCTTCTGGGGTTACCGGCAGCTGCCCAATATTCACTTTCTGCACTATGCAGAACTCAGTCGTGACCTGCCGGGTCAGGTGGCCCGGATAGCCCGGATTTCAGATATCAATATCGATCCAAAACTGGTCAACGATATCGCCGAGGCAGGCAGCTTCGGTTCGATGAAAAACAATGCCGAACGCGCGGCACAAGCGCCGGGCTTCCAAACTGTCTTCCACGACTACGCGCAGTTCTTTGCCTCAGGAACCAGCGAGAAATGGGAAGGCAAGTTAACGGCGGAAGACATGGGGCGTTACGGTGCCTGTATGTCCGAGTTAATTTCACCCGAAGAACGCTTGTGGCTGGAACGCGGCTTGGCCCCTTAACCCGCCCCGACTTCACGACGGTCTTGCCCGAGCTTCGATGGAAGCCAGTCATTTACGGCATCAGCCAACCGATGAGAACCAGACCCGCTGGAAAATGCTTCGACAATGGGATGGCGACCGGCGCTCATCCCTTTCTCAAGAACAAGGACCGGGCGATACAGCGTCGAGGTGCCGTTTTTGCCGCGGGATGTCGTGCTTTCGACTTCAGCGTGGGACAGGTTGGACAGCGTGTGTTCAACCGCTTCATAGCCAAAGACGGATTGGCGGCGGATCAGGATACTGTCCTTCCTCCTGTCCAGAATGATCTGAACCCGTCTTACAAAAGCGCAAAAGGCACCAAAGCCAAGACCGCCTCCGCCCAGGGCGAAGATCAGGCCGAACCAGATGCCTTCGCCGCCCGTGCTCATCAGGAAAATACCGGAACCGACAAAGGCCAGAATGAAAATGACCAGCATGATACCGATGAACCAGGGCGTATTGGCGATGATCAGTTGGTTCGGGGTGTCTCGGGTCACTTTCATGGCGGTACGCTAGCACCGTTCCAACATCCTGTTCCAGTTTGATTTGCCCGCGCCTTGCGCGAATGGAATCGCAAACAGGCAGGCACCAAGAACGCATCTCCTTGATTTCAGGCAGAGCGGGTGCCGGGGTCACCTCCACGTGCAGCAAGCCAGTCATTGACCGTGCCGGTGATGCGTTCGGCACAGGTTCCGGTCGAAAAAGCTTGGATGATCGGATGACGACCCGCACTCATACCCTTGTCCAGCAACAGAACCGGACGATGACGGCTTGCGAACAACCATGCGGGCTTGTTCAGTATGGTTTCAACTTCTGCATGGGACAGGTCGGACAGAGCGTGCTCTATAGCTGCATATCCGAAGATGGATTTCTGACGGATCACCAACGTGCCCTTGGTCCGGTCAAATATTACCTGAACGCGCCTCACCAGCAGGTGAAAGCTCCATAAACCCATAGCGCCACCAAAGATGATCATGCTCAACCCGTACCAGAAAGCCGACCCGCCAGCCCATGTCAGCAAAAGGCCAAGCGCTGCAAAAATCAGGGTATTCAAAGCAAACAGAATTCCGAAGAACCAAGGGGTATCGCTGAGGATCAGCTGTTGGGGTGTGTTGCGCGCGACTTTCATTCGGACAGGCTATCACCCGGGCGATTGTATGTCCCGCGCTTGAATTCCAAGCCTTGGTGCGCGATGAGCAGTCTAAACAGGAGGGTTTCGTGGACGCTTCATCCGCCTATCAGGACACACTGCCGCTGAGCTCCGACGCATTGTTGACGCGGATGGCTGGCTGGGGCTTGACCTATCGCCTGCATACCCATGCGCCTTTGCGTACGGTTGAGGATGCCAAGGCGGTTGAAGACCAGTTCATGGTGCCGGGAGAGTACGCGCTTCGGGTCAAGAACCTGTATCTGCGAGACAAGAAAAAGCGCAACTATCTGGTGACCTTGGAGCAAAGCCGCGAGATTGATCTTAAGGCGCTGGGGGCCGAGCTGGGCATTGGCAACCTGTCCTTTGGCTCGGCGGACCGTCTGTTCCAGAACCTAGGCATACGTCCCGGCGCGGTCAGCCCGCTGGCGATGATCAACGGAGTTCAGAATGATGTACGGTTCTTCATGGATGCGGCGGCAAAACAGGCCGAGGTGATTTACATGCACCCCCTTGTCAACGACCGCACCGTGGCCCTGAAGCGGGCAGATATGATGGGCTTCTTCGATCGCATCGGATGCGAGGTCACCTGGTTGCCCTGATTACATCAGCGCCTCTTTCAGTGCGGCGGCAACGTGCGCGGCTGACGGGTTGACGAACAGGTGTCCGTCAGCCTCGAACACCGGATCGTCCAGGTGGTTCGGAAAAGCCAGTGGAAGCTCGGTACAGGCCAGCAGAATCGCGGTTCCGGGGCTGGCGTACTTGTCGCAAAAGACCAGTAGTCGGGCCCGGGCCGCGTCGGATGCGCCGCCGTAGAAGTCACTGTCGATCATGGCCTGCATCTCGGAAATCTCGGGTTCGGGCAACCGTTCATTTGCGGCAATGCCTTCGGCGTCCAGACGATCCGCATAGTTGGTGGCCTGCATCGTCACGGCTGTTCCCAAGACCAGAGCCTTGGACGCGCCAGTTCCTGCAGTGGCTTCGGCGGTCGCGTCAAAGATGCTGAGGATTGGCATCGAGACACCCTGCCGTATCGCGTGTAGCCGCGCATGGGGGGTGTTGGACGCGATGATGCCGAAATCGCACCCGGCGCGTTCGAGAGTCAGCAGGGCGTCGCGGAACACCGCGTCAAAATCCGCCCAGCTTGCCTCATCCCCGACAACACCACGAAGGGCACGTGTCCTGGCCTGCGTAACGGATTCGATGGTCATCGGAGGGATTGGCAAAGGCGAGCCGTGACCACGTTCAGCGAAATAACGCCCGGCCCCTTCGGCAATGGCCCTGTAATAGTCGACGGTCGAGGCCCAGCCCACGCCACCCAGAATACCTATTTTTTTCATGCGCCCCGTCCAGTCTGCCTGTTTGCTGACCGGCAGACTGGACGTTTCAACGCCTATTGACCAGAGGCGATCAGGCTGCAAGCTCCGCCACTGCTTTGCGGGCATTTTCCAGCGCCGCATCCGGGTTCACGGCCATCTGATCCGCGGCGATGACGTCGACGTCATGAATGCCGATAAAACCCAGAACGTGGCGCGCGTAATTGGTGGCGAAATCAGCTTCGGACCCGACAGGAACACCGCCCGATGCGATGGCCAGAATGGCACGCTTCCCTTCCAGCAGGCCTTTGGGGCCGTTTTCCGTGTAGGAAAAGGTCAGACCCGCGCGGGCAACCAGGTCTATCCACGCCTTGAACGCCGCGGGGACCGAGAAGTTATAGATCGGCAGGCCGATGACGATGGTGTCGGCGTCTTGCAATTCGGAAACCAGTTCGTCCGACAGGGCCAGCCGGTCGCGCTGTACGTCGTCGCGCTGGTCGGCGGGGGTAAAATTGGCGGCGATCCAGTCTTCCGTCAGTAGGGGCAGGGGGGTGGCCAGATCACGACGGATGATGCGTTCTGCGCCCAGTTGCTTGACCACGCGGTCGGACAGATCGCGGGTGGTCGAATTCACGCGGCGGGCAGAAGAGTCGATATGAAGGATAGTTTTAGCCATTGTTCAGGTCCTTTTGGTCACGGGAATCTTGTCCTGCCGCCAATATGATTATTGCGTTTGCGAACGAAACTCGGATACATCAACAGTTATTGTTGGAAATTGCACAGTGATGACATTGCCATGGACAATTGGGATGAAGTGAGAACCGCATATCAGGTGGCACGCATGGGTACGGTCAGCGGCGCGGCAGAGGTTCTGGGTGTTCACCATGCCACCGTGATCCGTCACATTGATGCGATCGAGTCGCGTTTGGGTGTCAAACTGTTTCAGCGTCATGCGCGGGGATACACACCGACCGAAGCAGGCGACGATCTGCTGCGTGTGGCGCAGGCTACCGAAGATCAGTTCAATCAGCTTGTCGGCCGGATGAAGGGTCGCGGAGACGACGTCTCGGGTGAATTGGTCGTGACATCTCTGGGGTCTCTTGCGCCGTTGGTCGTGCCAACGCTCACCGCGTTTCAAAAGATGCATCCGGACCTGATCGTGCGATACCTGACCGGCGACCGGCTGTTCCGGCTGGAATATGGCGAGGCGCATGTGGCGATCCGCGCCGGATCGGCTCCCGATCAACCCGACAATGTTGTCCAACCGTTCCGGCAAGAGGAAGTCGGCCTTTATGCCAGTACCTCGTACATCAAACGGTTCGGCAGGCCATCCGGCATCGAGGATTTCGGAAACTATCACTTCGTCAGTTCTGACGATGAGACCAGCCGCGCGCCGTTCACCCGCTGGCTGCGCGCGACGGTACCTGCCGATCGCATCACCTTCCGCTGTACCAATAATTTCTGCATGCGCGAGGCCGTTCTGGCCGGTGCAGGCATCGGTTTCATGGCCCGTTGGGAGGCCGCCCGCCACGACAATCTGGTCGAGGTGATTGATCCGCTCCCGGAATGGTTCGGCAATCTTTGGCTGGTGACCCACGTGGATTTGCATCGCACCACCAAGGTGCAGGCGTTCCTGAGCTATCTGAAAGAAGAAGCCAAAGGCTGGCAGCCATGAATGCGCAGATGCGTGGCCATCTGGCCATGCTGACCTTCTCAGCCCTTGTTGCGGGCAGCTTTTCGCTGGGGTCCATGATCGCCAACGAGATTGCCCCGGCCGCTCTGAACGCGGTGCGCTTTGCGATTGCCGCTGCGGTGATTGGTTTGGCCGCGCTTGCAACAACCGGCCTGCCACGCAACGCCGCGCAGGCGCCTTGGCGTTATCTGGTACTTGGGGGTCTATTCGCCACCTATTTCGTCCTGATGTTTTATGGGCTGCAAACCGCCCCGCCTGTCAGTGCGGCCGCGGTATTCACTTTGACACCAGTTGTTTCTGCCATAGCGGGGTGGGTCTTGTTGCGCCAGATCACCACGCCGCGCATGGCGCTGGCACTGACCATTGGTGCGGTGGGCGCGCTGTGGGTGATTTTTCGGGCCGACTGGCAGACGTTCCGTGCCTTTGAAATCGGTGGGGGCGAGATCATCTATTTCTGGGGCTGCGTCGCCCATGCGATTTATACGCCCATGATCCGCAAGCTGAACCGAGGAGAGCCCGCCGTGGTCTTTACCTTCGGTACGCTGGTCGCCGGGTGCCTGTTGTTGGTCGTGCTCGGCTGGTCTGACCTGATGGCCACCGATTGGGCTGCGCTTCCGGCCATTGTCTGGATCGGCTTGTTCTATATTTCGTTCTTTGCAACGGCAGCCAGCTTCGTGCTGGTGCAGTTTTCTTCTTTGCGGCTGCCGTCGGCCAAGGTCATGGCCTATACCTACCTGGTTCCCAGCTGGGTCATTTTGTGGGAGATTGCGCTGGGCAAAGGCGTGCCACCCGGTTTGATCCTGGGTGGTGTGGCGCTGACAATCATCGCTTTGCTTATGCTGTTGAAAGAGGAAATCCCGCCCTCGGTGCCAGTTCGCCGCGTCATGGAATAAGGCCCATCTTCTCGGGCGGAACCGGGCGAATCCAAGATACATCCCAGAGATAGATTTTGTTGAGCCAGATCAAGGCGCCCTTGCGGCACCTCCATTAGCTTCGTCAGCAAGCTAAAGGAGGAGATCATGTTCAAACACATCATGTTGCCGATTGACCGGCATCTACCGCCCGAGGTTCGCAAAGCGGCCGATGTCGCTGCACAAGTTGCAAAATGGCAGGGGGCTAAAATTACTCTGGTCAGCGTCACCGGGGCCCATATGGGTGAATCCTCGGAAACCGAAGCTGAGATCGACAAGGAACTGGCGGAGTTCACCGAACAGTTGGCTGCTGAGAGTGGATCCGACGTTTCCATGCGCAAGGTGCATTCGGTCGACGTCGCCGCCGAAGTGGACAGCGATCTGACCCGTGCTGCAGAAGAGATTGGCGCGGATCTGGTCATTGTCGGCACCCACGCACCCCGGATCACCGACTACATCTTCTCAAGCCACGCCGGTTATCTGGCGAAACACGCCAGCATGTCGGTTTTTGTGGTGCGTTAGGCCTCGTCCGCCCTCGGCAGTTCAATTTCCAGAAACCGTTCGAACGCGTCCAGATTGACGGGCTCGAATTGCCCGAACCCCTGCATCCAGACCGAAGCGGCGCGCAAGGCGTCAGGTTCCAGTTTGCACCACTTTACCCGCCCGCGTTTTTCCTGACTGACCAGACCTGCCTTGGTCAGTATGATCAGGTGTTTGGAAATCGCGGCCAGCGACATCTCGAACGGTTCGGCCACATCTGTCACGGCCATATCATCCTCCAGCAGCATCGCCAAAATAGCGCGGCGGGTGGGGTCGGCGAGGGCTGCAAAGACTGTGTCGAGATCGTTGGACATGTGTCCGCTCAACCATAGCCGTCGGGATTGGTCAACCATTTGGTTGAATATGGAGATTCAGGGCTCTGGCGGCGCAGCGGTGGCCATCGGAGCGATTGGCGTGCCTTGGGTATTCTGGAAAATATAACTTTTTCAAAGTGTTAAGGTGCGTCAATCAGGGCGTTCTAGGTCGTTGACTCTGCGCCTTTCGCGCCTTAGCACCATGCCCAAGACTGTACGAGGGAAACGCCCGTGACCGATGATGACCAAAAGCAGCGGATGGCGCAGCTGGAGGCCAAGATCGAGGCGGCGAAAAAGGCCAAGGCGCCAAAACCTCGTGCGGACGCTGACGTGTCCGGGGGCGAGCTTGCCTGGAGGATGGTCATTGAAATGGTTTCCGGTCTCGGGATCGGATTTGGCATCGGATACGGGCTGGACAGCCTGCTCGGGACGATCCCGATCTTTCTGGTGCTGTTCACATTGCTGGGCCTTGTCGCGGGCGTGAAGGTTATGCTCCGCAGCGCGAAAGAGGTTCAAGATAAACAAACGGCGGCATCGGCGGCCGAGAAGGACGAGAGGGACTGAACGTGGCAACTGAGACCACCGCAGCAGAAGGCAGCAGCCTGGTATTCCACCCGATGGATCAGTTCATCGTCAAGCCGCTGTTCGGCGACGGTGCGATAGGCATGTTCACGGTCACCAACGTGACTCTGTGGTTGTTCTTTGCAGTGCTGGCCGTGACAGCTCTGCTGGTTCTGCCCACATCTAAACGTGCCATTGTGCCGACGCGTATGCAGTCGGTGGCGGAACTGGCCTATGGCTTCATCTACAAGATGCTGGAAGACATTTGCGGCAAGGAAGGCGTCAAGTACTTCCCTTATGTCATGACTCTGTTCATGTTCATCGTGACCGCGAACTTCCTGGGTCTGATCCCGACCTCGTTCACCACGACATCGCATTTCGCCGTGACCATCCCGCTGGCGCTGGCCGTGTTCCTGACCGTGACCATTTTGGGCTTCGTCAAGAACGGCGCCGGGTTCCTGGGTTTGTTCTGGGTGTCCAGCGCGCCGTTGGCGCTGCGCCCGATCCTGGCAATCATCGAGCTGATCTCGTACTTCGTGCGTCCCGTCAGCCACTCCATTCGTCTTGCGGGTAACGTCATGGCGGGCCACGCGGTGATCAAGGTTTTCGCAGGCTTCGCCGCGATTGCCGTGATTTCGCCCGTGTCGGTTCTAGCGATCACCGCAATGTACGGCCTTGAGGTCCTGGTGGCCTTCATTCAGGCCTACGTATTCACCATTCTGACCTGTGTATACCTGAAGGATGCGTTGCATCCGTCGCACTAAGGTCCGATACCCAAACATCGAAACTTCCAATTCGTAAGGAGAAACATCATGGAAGGCGATCTCGCACACATCGGCGCAGGCCTGGCAGCAATCGGTTCCGGCGCAGCCGCAATCGGGGTGGGCAACGTAGCAGGCAACTTCCTGGCCGGCGCCCTGCGCAACCCTTCGGCGGCTGCTTCGCAGACAGCAACCCTGTTCATCGGTATCGCATTCGCAGAAGCCCTGGGGATCTTCGCATTCCTGGTCTCGCTGCTGCTGATGTTCGCCGTCTAATCTGCGGAACCTGATCCTTACGCGCAGGTGGGCCCAAGCCATAGCGGCCCATCTGTTGTAAAGACAACGTTCCGACGGAGGACATCATGGCGACTGAACCCATTTCAGAAGAAGTAGTTGGCTCGTGCGTCGACTCGCATGGCTCTGCCATCGGGATGCCACAGCTCTGCTTCGATTGGTTCCCCAACCAGATTTTCTGGCTGGTCATTACGCTGGTCGTCATCTTTCTGGTCCTGTCCCGCGTGGCCCTGCCGCGCATCGCGGCAATCCTGGCGGAACGTCAGGGGACCATTACAAATGACCTGGCTGCGGCCGAAGATCTGAAGGCCAAAGCGGTCGAGGCCGAAGAGGCCTATAACAAGGCGCTGGCCGATGCCCGTGCCGAAGCGCAGCGGATCGCTGCCGAAGCACGCGCCGAAATCCAGTCTGGTCTGGATGTCGCGATTGCAAAGGCGGACGCGGAAATCGCTGCAAAGGCTGCTGAATCGGAAAAGGCGATTGCCGAAATCCGTGTCTGTGCGCTGGAAAGCATTCAGGTGGTTGCCAAGGATACGGCGGCTGAACTGGTAATTGCGCTGGGCGGCGAAGCGGAAGCTGATGCTATTGCCAGTGCTGTTGACGCGCAGACGAAAGGATAAGTGACATGCGGAACACTCTTGCTCTTGTCCTGACCGTTGGTGCAGCCAGCCCGGCCTTTGCCGCAAGCGGCCCGTTTTTCTCGCTTGGCAATACCGACTTTGTCGTCCTTCTGGGCTTCATCGTCTTCATCGCGGTCCTGTTCTACTTCAAGGTCCCCGGTATGATCGGCGGTGCGCTGGACAACCGTGCCGAAGGCATCAAATCCGAACTGGACGAAGCCCGTGCGCTGCATGAAGAAGCACGCACTTTGCTGGCCTCTTACGAGCGCAAGCAGCGTGAAGTTCAGGGGCAGGCAGATGCGATTGTTGCAGCAGCGAAGGAAGACGCGGCTTTGGCAGCAGAACAGGCGAAAGTTGACTTGGAAAAGTCGATCGAGCGTCGTCTTGCGGCTGCTCAGGACCAGATCGCTTCGGCTGAAGCATCTGCAGTGAAGGAAGTGCGTGATCAGGCCGTTTCGGTTGCGGTTTCCGCGGCAAGCTCGGTTCTGGCGAAGCAAATGACCGCAGCGCAGGCCAACAAGCTGATCGATGCATCGATTGCAGATGTAGGTGCCAAGCTGCACTGAAGGGTGACCCCGACAGACAAATGAAACAGACGACCCGAGAGCTTTTGGCTGTCGGGTCTTTTGTTTTTGGCCCGCTTCTGTTTCTGTTGTTCGAAACACTCCGAATCCTACGACCTGCCGGGGATCAGGTTGATAGGAGCGCTCCGCTGGGGGCGTGACAATAGCAGGGAAAGACAGGCGGTGTCAGGCAACGCAGTTTCGATGAATATTGTCGGCGTCGTCCGAAATGGCGGGTCGGCGCTGATCGACACGATCAACAGGATCGAAAACCTGTCCGCGCAGTTGCGCCGGTTCACTGTCACCATTGCGACGAACGACAACACGGACGGTACGGATCAAGTGTTGTCCGACTATGCGGGTCAAAGCAGGCATGTCGATATCATGCGACTGGATGGTCTAGCGTCAGAATTGCCAAACCGGGTCGAGCGCATCACGGCGGCCAGGAACGCAGTTCTCAAAAAACTCGAGGACCAAGACAGGGACTTGGAGTTGACACTGGTGTTGGATATGGATGGTCCGAATACATGCCTGGATGCTCAGGCAGTTCTGGCAGCAGCGCAGCGGGTCGCTCCGTTGTGGGAAGGTGTTTTCGCCAACCCCAAACCAGCGTATGACGATATCTACGCGCTGCGATGCCCTGGCTGGTGTGATGAAGACGTGTGGCAACGCATTCAAAGCACGCGCAGGCCGCTGTTCGGGCGTCGTAAATGGCGCCGGTCTGTTATGAAGTCCGCTGTTTTTGACCGCCAGTTTCACATTCCTGCCGATACGCCCCTGATCCCGGTCGACAGCGCTTTCGGAGGTGCCGGGTTGTATAAATCCCGCGCGCTGCGGGGATTGCGCTATTCTTGCCGGGACGAAAAAGGCCAACAAGTGTGCGAACATGTTGTGCTGCACAAACATCTGAGGGATCGCGGTGCAAGGCTGTTCATCGACCCGGCCCTGACAACACTGGCCGCTGAGGACCGTCTGGGAGAAGGCAGCGGGGCTCCGTTTCCCCGACATCTGCTTCCAGTCGCGTCAGGCGCCGCCTAGTCCAGGCCTTGCCCTGC
Source organism: Ruegeria sp. CDSA141 (assembly GCF_059612005.1). Classification (NCBI taxonomy): domain Bacteria; kingdom Pseudomonadati; phylum Pseudomonadota; class Alphaproteobacteria; order Rhodobacterales; family Roseobacteraceae; genus Ruegeria; species Ruegeria sp. CDSA141. The sequence goes on along the minus strand of NZ_JBXWPT010000012.1, from coordinate 57,105 downwards.
TCTGTCTGAATTATCAGGACGGCCCTTAGGTCCGCCCGATTTCGTGTTGCAGCCTTTGTTGCGCAATAGCTTCGTTCCGATCGGTCTTTTGTTGGTCCGCCATACAGCGTTCCACAAAGTCCAAATGGCATTCAATTGCATTTCGTGCAGCCAAAGGATCACGCTGTTGCAGAGCCACATTGATGGCGCGGTGCTGATCCAGGATGGCCTCGCGGGTGGCGCGCTGACGGAACATGGTCTGGCGATTGTAGAACACCCCCTGCACCAGCAGGTCATACATCGACCGCATCATATGCAGCATCACCACATTGTGGCTGGCCTCGATGATGGCCATGTGGAATTCGGCATCCAGCTGCGCCTCGTCATTCGCAGCGTTTCGGTTGTGGGCCGCCTGCATCTTGTCAAAGATCGCTTGAACGACCTTAAGGTCGCTGTCTGATCCCATCCGCGCGGCCCGTTCGGCCGCCAGCCCTTCCATGTCACGGCGAAAGGACAGATAGTCGAATACGGCTTCCTCATGGCTGCCGAACAAACGGATCAGCGCAGGGGAAAAGGCAGAGCCCAGAACCTCGGCCACATAGATCCCGGATCCGGCTTTCGCGGTCAAAAGCCCCTGTTCCTGAAGTTCGGAAATTGCATCACGCAAGGACGGGCGCGAAACGCCCATGCGCTCTGCCAACTCTCGCTCTGATGGCAGGCGCTCTCCAGGGCGCAGGATGCCACGCAGGATCAGAAGCTCGATCTGGCGAACGACTGCGAGCGACAGTTTTTCCGTCTGAACTTTGTGAAAAGGCATCTCATCTTCCGAAATTGGTCAATTCATTTGACCATGGACGCCGGTGCTGTTCAAGAATCCCCGGTCACATCCGCCGAAAAATAAGGTCAGCAATATTGACTTTAATGTGAGAGGGCATAGGCTTCGCCGAATTGAGATCGGAGGAACCTCATGTCCCAAAACCCTTTGTTTGCCACCCGGGCCTCGCGGATGAAAGCGTCAGAGATTCGCGAACTGCTGAAGCTGCTCGACCAACCCGGCATCATTTCCTTTGCCGGTGGGATTCCTGATCCCGCCCTGTTTCCCGCCGATGCATTTGCACAGGCGTTTCAGCAGGCCCTGGGGCCGGATATGCAAGCGCAGGCGCTGCAATACTCGGTCAGCGAAGGCTATGTCCCATTACGGCAGTGGCTGGTGCAGCACATGCACGAAATCGGGGTGGAGTGTGACATCGACAACATCCTGATCACCTCGGGCTCACAGCAGGCGCTGGACTATCTGGGCAAGCTGTTCCTGTCCCCCGGCGATACGGCCCTGGTTGGGTGGCCCACTTATCTGGGTGCGCTGGCGGCATTCAACGCCTATGAGCCGCGCTTTGACCGGCTCAATGGCAACCAAGGGGCGGACGAATACAAGGCCGCAGCAGGCGAAGGCACTGTGAAGTTCGCCTATCTGTCAGCGGATTTTGCAAACCCGACAGGAGAAACCGTGGACTTGCAGGGCAGGGAGGCTCTGCTGGATCTGGCCGAGGAGCTGGATTGCGCGTTGATAGAGGACGGAGCCTATCAGGCTCTGCGCTACGACGGGGAACCGATCCCCCCCATACTGTCTTTGGAGCAGGCCCGCAAAGGGTCAATCGAGGACTGTCGGACGATCTATTGCGGCAGTTTCTCGAAAACGCTGTCGCCTGGTTTGCGCATGGGATGGGTCGTTGCGTCCAAGCCAGTCATTTCTCAGATGGTACTGCTGAAACAGGCAGCCGACCTTCATTCCGCGACCATTAACCAGATGGCCGTGCATCAGGTGGCGCAGGCCTGTTTTGACACTCATATTCCAAAAGTGCGCGAAGTCTATCGCAGCCGCCGTGATGTGATGCTGAACGCATTGGAGCAGCATATGCCGGACGGGGTGGATTGGACACGCCCTGAGGGTGGAATGTTCATCTGGGTCACGTTGCCCGAGGGGAGGATTGGCTCTGACCTGCTGGCGCGTGCGCTGGACACAGTCAAAGTAGCTTTTGTTCCGGGGCAGGCGTTTTTCCCGGATGGCAGCGGTGCAAACACGATCCGTCTCAGTTTTTCAAATTCCGACGAGGCGACGATCCGCGAAGGCATTCGCCGGCTGGGAGAGGTGCTGCGGGCCTGACGTTCGGAAAGGTTCTGTTAACCAAAATGCTGCAACTTTGCGGCATGATCCGGTTTCTCGCACCTCTGTTGCTGGCCGCCTGCGCCGCCGGCACTCCGCATTTTCGCGATGTTCCTGCCACTCGCGTGGCTGTGAATGGCAGTGTGTTCGATGTGCGCGTGCGCGGCGATCTGGCCGAGGCTGTGCGGATCAACGCACAATACGCCCCTCGGCTGGGTCCGGTTCGGGATCGGGCCGCGTTGGCGATGGCGCAGGTTTCTGGCTGTCCGATCCTGGATGTTTTGGGTGATGCGGCGGTCACGGTTGGTGTTCTGGGGTGTGATCGAGAGGCGGGCAAGCAATTGCTGCTGACAGCCGTCTCTACCCCGAACTACGAGTGCATCGACTATGGTGCCTATGAAAATGTCGGTGACGACTACGGTTACTGGGTCTTTGAATGCACCCCTTATTAAAACACGCGCATTCTTGCGCATTTAGGCAAGATGTTGTGGATAACTCAAATTGAAATCCCATATCCTGCGCAACTCCGTTGACTCAGACCCCATCCCTTGCGCAGACTTTCAATGCACAGGAATCATGGGACACGCAGCCATTGCGTTTCAGCAAGCTCAAACTGACCGGCTTCAAAAGCTTTGTTGATCCGACCGATCTGATCATCGCGGACGGGTTGACTGGTGTGGTGGGCCCGAACGGCTGCGGCAAGTCCAACCTTCTGGAAGCATTGCGCTGGGTGATGGGGGAAAACCGCCCCAAATCCATGCGCGGCGGCGCGATGGAAGACGTAATCTTTGCCGGTGCTGCCACACGTCCGGCGCGCAACTTTGCCGAAGTCGTTTTGACCTTGGACAACTCGGAGCGTCTGGCACCGTCGGGGTTCAACGACAGCGATCAACTGGAAATCGTACGCCGCATCACCCGCGATGTGGGCAGTGCCTACAAGACAAATGGCAAAGACGTTCGTGCGCGCGATGTGCAGATGCTGTTTGCCGATGCTTCGACCGGTGCGCATTCGCCCGCGTTGGTTGGACAGAACCGCATTGCCGAGTTGATCAACGCCAAGCCGCGCGCCCGTCGCCGTATTCTGGAAGAGGCCGCCGGGATCTCGGGCCTCTATCAGCGTCGCCATGAGGCCGAGCTGAAGCTGAAGGGCACCGAAGCCAACCTGACCCGCGTCGATGACGTGCTGGAGCAGTTGGGCGGACAACTGGCCCAGCTTGCGCGTCAGGCCCGTCAGGCGGCGCGCTATCGCGAAATTGGCGAACAGCTGCGTCAGGCCGAGGGGATGCTGCTTTATCGACGTTGGAAAGAGGCCGACATGGCCCGCCAGCAGGCCGAAGAAAAACTGCGTGAGCGGATCACCGAAGCCTCCCGTGCCGAGGCTGAAGCCCGCGCTGCTGCCGCGAAACGTGCCGAGATCGAGGAAACCCTGCCGCCGCTGCGCGAGGAAGAGGCCATTGCCGCCGCCGTGCTGCAACGCCAGCAGGTGCAGCGCGATCAATTGTCCGATCAGGAAACCCGCGCGCGTCAGACGATCGAAACATTGACCAACCGAATCCAGCAGCTGGGCAACGACATCGAACGCGAAGCCGGTCTGAACCGCGATGCGGGACAAATGATCGAACGGCTGGAATGGGAAGCGCGCGAGTTGGCCAAGGCAGCTGAAGGTCACGATGAGAAAGTGGCCGAGGCGGCGGAAATCGCCCGCGAGGCGGCCTCGATCCTACAGGAACGCGAAGACCACCTGTCGCAGCAAACCGAGGATATGGCCCGCCTAGTTGCCCGGCACCAGTCAGCCCAGCGTCTGGTCGAAGACAGTCGCAAGACGCTGGCCCGATCCGAGGGCGAAGAGGGAAAAGCCCGGCAGGCCGTGGACGAGGCGAAAACAGCCCTGATCCGCGCCAGCGAGGCGTTTGAAGAAGCCCAATTGGGCGAGGAAGAAGCCCGTGAAGCGGTCGAAGCCGCCGAAGAGGCTCTTGCCGCAGCGGATGAACTTCGCAACGAAACGCAAGGGCGCGAAGCCGAGGCCCGGGCGCGACGTTCCGAAGCGGAAGGCGAGCTTGGAGCGATCCGGGCCGAAACCACTGCTCTGGCCAAGCTGGTGGAACGCGACACAGCGGAAGGTGGTCAGGTGCTGGACCTGCTGCGCGTCGAACCCGGCTATGAAAAGGCTCTGGGTGCTGCTCTGGCTGACGATCTGCGCGCGCCGCTGGTTGAGGGCGACGGCCCGTCCGGCTGGGTGCAGGTGGCTGGATATGACAGCGACCAGCCATTGCCTGAAGGGGCTGAACCACTGGCGCTTCATGTCTCGGGGCCGGATCGTCTCAGCCGCCGAATTGCCCAGATCGGGTTGGTGGATGCGGATCAGGGCGCGCGGTTGCAGGCGTCGTTGAAACCCGGCCAGCGTCTGGTGTCCCGCTCGGGCGACCTGTGGCGCTGGGATGGATTCCGTGCCTGGGCCGAAGACGCGCCAAGTGCAGCTGCTCTGCGGTTGGAGCAGCTCAACAGGCTGGAAGCGCTGAAACAGGACCTTGCCCGTGCCGAAGCACAGGCTGACGGTGCCCGTGCCGCACATGAAGCACTGTCTCAGCAATTGGCGGATGTGACTGAGGCAGACCGACGTGCGCGTGAGGCCCGCCGTGCTGCTGATCAGCGCATGGCTGAAACCGCCCGTCTGCTCAGCCGGGCCGAAGCGGATCGCAATCTTGCACAAGGCAAGCTGGAAACCCTTGCTCTGGCCGTGGACCGTCACAAGGAAGATGCAATGTCGGCCCGTGCGCAACTGCGCGAGGCAGAAGCCTCTTTAAACGGCCTGGGCGACCTCGACAGCGCCCGTGCAGAAGTGGAAGACATCAAGCAGACCGTCGAGGCGGCGCGGATCACCATGCTGACCCACCGCTCGACCCATGACGAACTGCGCCGCGAAGGGGACGCCCGCACACGTCGTACCCAAGAGGTCACAAAGGATCTCAGTGGATGGCGCCACCGTTTGGAAACGGCTGAAAAGCGGATCTCGGAACTTGCCGAGCGCAAGGAAAGCTCGGAAGAAGAGCTGACCGAGGCCATGGCCGCGCCCAGCGAAATCGCCGAGGCGCGTGAGGAACTGAACGAACTGATCGCTGCCGCCGAGGCTCGGCGGGCCGAAGCAGCCGACAAATTGGCTGAAGCCGAGGCTCAGCAGCGTGAAATCGTTTTGGCCGAACGGGAAGCCGAGCGTCTGGCATCTGAAGCGCGCGAAAGCCGTGCCGCGGCCGAGGCCCGCTGTGACGCGGCCAAGGAAAGTGTTGTCGCGGCGGCCGAACGGATTGCCGAGGATCAGCAACTGACCCCGAACCAATTGCTGAACCAGCTGGACGTGAACCCCGACCAGATGCCAGCTGCGGACGTTCTGGAATCCGAAGTGAACCGTCACAAACGCCAGCGCGATGCGATGGGTGCGGTGAACCTGAGGGCCGAGGAAGACAGCAAGGAAGTTCAGGAAGAATTCGATACGCTCAGCAGCGAAAAAGCCGATCTGGAAGAGGCGATCAAGGCCCTGCGCAGCGGTATCGCCAGCCTCAACCGCGAAGGGCGCGAGCGTTTGCTGACCGCGTTTGAACAGGTGAATTCAAACTTCGCCATGTTGTTCAAGCATCTCTTTGGTGGTGGCGAGGCCAATCTTGTGATGGTCGAAAGTGACGACCCTCTGGACGCGGGCCTAGAGATCATGTGCCAGCCGCCTGGCAAGAAGCTCTCGACTCTCAGCCTGTTGTCGGGCGGTGAGCAGACCCTGACGGCGACCGCGCTGATCTTCGGCGTCTTCCTCGCCAATCCAGCACCGATCTGTGTGCTGGACGAGGTTGATGCACCACTGGACGATGCAAACGTGACGCGCTTCTGTGATCTGCTGGACGAGATGTGCCGCCAGACCGACACGCGCTTCCTGATCATCACCCACCATGCGGTGACTATGGCGCGTATGGATCGCCTGTTCGGTGTCACCATGCAGGAACAGGGTGTCAGTCAGCTGGTTTCGGTCGATCTGAAGAAGGCCGAACAGATGGTCGCGTGACCCCGTTCACTGCAAGTTTATGACGAGTGCGACTTTATCGCGCTAGTCTGGGCGCATGACGCGCTTTCTGATCTCTGCCCTCGTCGCCGCCAGCCCGGCCTTTGCCGCCGACTGGCCTGTCAAAACCGGGGATATTCCCCTGACAACCGCAGAGCTTGACGCTTTGGCAGGACAGACACTGACTTTCTACGACGACGGGCAAGCGAAATTCTCAGCGGGCGGGGCCTATTCCTACACATACGCGAGCGGAGATTCTGCTTTTGGTACCTATTCCATTGCTGAGGATGGCAGTGTCTGCATCGCCTACCGCACCGGGTTCAGCCGGTGCGATTTGTACGTGCGCAGCGGGGAAAGGTTGATCCTGATTGACGAAAAAGGCGACCGGTATCCGGTGCGTAGTGAATAAAATGATCTGAAATTTTTATATTTCCAGATCATTTGATAGACAAATACCACGAATCCAGATGATGTAAGGGAGGAAACCTGACAACCAAGGCGGTATCGTCCCGGAGAATCTTCTTTGATGTACGGGAAAAAAAATGTGCCGTTTTTTGGCTTGGGTTGGGCAGCAGCGATATCTGGACGAACTGGTCCTTGAGCAAGAACAATCGCTTGTTATTCAAAGCCGAAACGCATTGATTGGGAAAACACCGATAAACGCGGATGGGTTCGGTCTGGCATGGTATTCTGATCGTGAAACGCCGTGCTTTTACAAGGACACCCATCCAGCGTGGTCTGATGCCAATCTGAAGCAATTGGCGCATCACACGAAATCACGGCTGTTTCTGGCCCATGTACGGGCCTCGACGGGTACGGCGACCTCGCGCAACAACTGTCACCCCTTTGGCGTCGGCAGATGGAGCTTCATGCATAACGGTCAGGCCGGGGGTCATGAACGCATCCGGCAAGAGCTTGATACCATGATCCCGGCGCACCTGTACCAACATCGTATGGGCGCAACCGAGAGCGAGGCGATCTTTCTCATCGCCCATGGAGAGGGGCTGGACGCCGATCCTGTTGGTGCAATGGCCCGTGCGGTCGGTCGGGTCGAAGCCCTTTCCAGGCACCGCGGAGCATCACCCTATCTTCGGTTTGCCGCCTGCTGGTCGGACGGTAAACGGGTTTTTGCGGCCCGTTATGCCTCTGATCGGTTTGCACCCAGCTTGCATTACAAGGCCTGCAAAGACGGTATCATCATTTCGTCCGAGCCACTGGATGCCAATAATGAAGGATGGCTCGAGATACAGCCCAACACTGCAATCGAAACCGAGGGTGCAGTGGTGACGACGTGCGCCTTTGCACCCCACGTTTCGCAGGAACGGGAATGGGTCGCGTGAGCGTGGTTGCTGCTTAAAGCCGGTTTAGCAGATCCACTGTCGGCCATGCGTCGGCCGGCAGTCCAAGCCGCTTCTGTTCCGCCTGCACGGCCGCTCTGGTGCCAGCCCCAAGGATCCCGTCGACCTTGCCAACGTCATACCCTTTGGTCTGAAGCTTGCTTTGCAGTTGCTTCATCTGCGCCCCGTTCAGGCCTTGTGCGGGATTGCCGGCATCGTAAATCTGCGCCCCTTCCAGACGTGTACCGAAATAGGCGGCGGTCATTACATAAACAAAGCTCTGGTTCCATTCGAAATAGACGTCGAAGTTCGGATAGGCCAGAAAGGCCGGGCCGTTGTGCCCCTGTGGCAGGATCAGCGAGGCGGGCAGGTTCGCCAGCGACCCGCTGCGCGCCTGAACGCCCATGGCCTGCCAATCCGCCACCGAACGGGGCTTGCCGGGGCCGGATAGCGACCAATCCATCTGCGCGGGCACCGTGACCTCCTGTAGCCAGGGTTCGCCTGCTCGCCAGCCCAGATGCGACAGCATCTTGGCCCCGGACATCAGCGCATCGGGGGCCGAGGTTTTCAGACGGACATGCCCGTCGCCGTCACCATCGACACCGTTTTCCAGAATATCCCGCGGCAGCATCTGGACCATACCGATTTCACCCGCCCATGCGCCTGTTGTACGAGCCGGGTCGAAATCACCGTTCTGATATAGCTCGATAGCTGCAAAGATTTGGGGGCGGAACAGGTCGGGTCGACGGCAGTCATGGGCCAAAGTCGCCAGTGCGTTTCGGGTGTTGAAGTCGCCCTGAAACGATCCGTAATCGGTCTCGAACGCCCAGAAAGCCAGCAACACCCCACGCGAGATGCCGTATTCCCTCTTGATCCGGCCAAATACCGCATCGTATTTGCGCGACATCGCTTGCCCGCGTTCGATACGGTTGGCCGAGATCAGACGACGGGAAAACTCGATGAAGGGCTTCTGAAACACTCCCTGCGCCCGGTCGGCCTTCAGCACGGCGCCATCCTGCTGCACGCCTTTGAAAAAAGCGTTCACGGTGGATTTTTCAAAGCCTTGTTGTTTGGCCTCGGCCTTTAGCCCTTTGACAAAAGAATTGAAGTCACCGCCACATTGGGCCAAGGCAGGAGAGGCAAACAGGGCAGCGGCGATAAGGCCGGAAAGAAAACGCATGAAGGGACCCTTCAGAATATCAGTTTGACCACAACCCACACTGACACGAGCCCAAGCGCAAGCCCCCAAACGCTCCACAACATGTGACATGCGCGAAAAACCTCTGACGCCCCGATCTCGCGCGGGGCATCGCCATTGACCCAGGCCAGATCCCGTAGCTGCCCGTCATAGCTGCGCGGACCAGCGAGGGCGACGTTCAGCGCGCGGGCCATGGCGGCCTCGGGCCAGCCTGCGTTGGGCGAGATATGGCGACGTGCATCCGCCACAATCACGCGCCAGCGCGACCGCTGTCCAGAGAGTGCCACGATCATCACACAGGTCAGACGGGCAGGGATCAGGTTCAGCAGATCATCGAACCGGGCCGAGGCCCAGCCGAAGTCGCGGTATTTTTCATTGCGATACCCGATCATGCTGTCGGCGGTATTTACCGCCTTATAGGCCAGCAGCCCCGGCAACCCCGCGACCAGAAACCAGAAAGCAGGCGCGATGACACCGTCGCTAAGGTTTTCTGCGGCGCTTTCGATGGCTGAGCGTGCCACCTGCGCCTCGGTCATGTCCCGTGTATCGCGCGAGACGATCCTGGCCACCTGTGTCCGTCCCTCTGCCAGCGAGGCCATCAGCCCTTTGCCCACGGCGCGAACATGCGCGACCAACGATTTTTGCGCCAGCAGGATCGCGCAGACCAGGATTTCGACAACTGGCCCCAGCAGGGACAAAGCCCATCCAAGCCCCCATGCGCCGCAAACCAGTAGGACAAGCACACCCACCCCTTTTGCCCGATTTGCGGCCCCGTGATTCAGACGTTTATCCAGCCAGCCAATCAGGTTTCCGATCACTACCGCCGGATGCTTGATACGCGACCAGAGCCAGTCGGGTTCTCCCAGCGCTGCGTCCAGACACATGGCACAGACCAGCATCAGGCCAAGGCTCACAACGCAGCCTCCAGCCGGTCCCACCCGTTCGCAGGAGGCAAACCGAGGCGCAGATAGGTTTCGGAGTAGGGGAAGATGCGGCTCCAGATATGGTTCTGTGCCAGCTGTTCCTGCCAGCGGGAGGCATCATCGACCTTGTACAATCGGAACAGGCTTGTGCCGCCAGCGACCTTGGCTCCTCTGGCCGTCAACAGCAAATCCAGCCGAGCGGCCTCGTCTGCCAGTCGCTTACGCGTGGCGTTCGCCCAATCCGTATCTGCAAGGGCCTGTGTGCCAACCCGCAAGGCGGGGCCTGAGACCGACCATGGCCCAGTCAGATCGTTCAGCCGGTTGATCAAGTCCGGTCGTCCGATGGCGAATCCCAGTCTCATCCCGGCCAGCCCCCAGAACTTGCCAAAACTTTTCAGCACGATCACGCCGGGGCGGTCTGCCAGATGGATCAAGGACTTGTCCGGCATGACGTCGCCAAAGCTTTCATCAATAATGGCAAGTGGCGCTGAGACGTCGCTTTCCTGCCAGATATACCCGTCGGGATTGTTCGGATGGACGATCACGCGGGCGTCACCCGGCCCTTTTGTTTGAACATTCCACCCCTGTGCCGAAAAGGCGGCGGCGTGTTCGTTATAGGTGGGCGGCGTGATCTGTACCGTACCCGCCGCAGTTAGCGCGGGAAGGCGCGCGATGACCGACGACGCTCCGGGCGCGGGCAGGATCGCTGCACGCTGCGGCACGTTCCAGAACCCGCGCGCGGCACCGCTGAGCCGTTCAAACGCCCCGTGATCCGGCAATTCAGCCCAATCCCCCGCAGTCAGGCCGGACACGGGATAGGCATGAGGATTGATGCCGGTGGACAGATCGATCCAGTCGGTGCGTTGTCCACCATATTGTGCAATCGCCCTGTCCAGCCCACCTCCGTGGTCGCGAACCGTGCGTGGATCCAAGTCTTGATCCGGTGTGTTCATCTGCTCTCTCTGCGAGAAAATACCGCTTTTAGCCTGCTTCAAGCGGATTTTCGCCTCTAATACAAGCAAATCCGCCCGATCACGGGGCTGTGGGGCGGCTGTTAACACTTTGTTAAGGAAATAACGAGATCACGGACCACGGGGGTCGGCACCACTCACCATATCAAGTGCCGAGGTTGTTGCAAATGAAAGTTCTGATTGTTGAGAGTAATCCCGACCTAGGTCGGGTCTGGAAAAGGCATCTGGAACGGCAAGGCGCCGAGGTCACGCTGGTCGAGACGCAGGAGGCCGCCATTCTGGCGCTGTACGGCACGGATTTCGAAATCATTGTGCTGGATCTGGTTCTGGAAACCGGAAGTGCTCTGGCCGTGGCCGATTTTGCCAGCTATCGCCGCCCCCAGGCGCGGGTGATCTTTGTCACCAACACCACCTTCTTTTCGGATGGATCGATATTTGCCCACAGTCCGAATGCCTGTGCTTATGTGCAAAGCGAAACGCCGCCAGAGGATCTGGCGGCGATGGTCGAGCATTACGCAGCGGGGCGCTGATCGCGGCGGTGCGGTTCTGCGTAATCCAGCACCGGGTTCACCGGAATGATCCGGTATGGATTGATGCTGTCATGGCTGTAGTGATAGTGGCGCACGATATGGGTCATGTTCACGGTGGGGGCCACGCCGGGCCATTGGTACAGTTCACGCGTATAGGCCCATAGATTCGTGTAATCGATCAGACGCCGTTTGTTGCATTTGAAGTGCAGGTGATAGACCGGGTCAAAGCGGATCAGCGTCGTAAACAGCCGCCAGTCAGCCTCGGTGATCCGATCCCCCATCAGGTAACGGTTCCGGGCCAGACGGTCTTCCAGCCAGTCCAGCGTGTCGAACAAAGGACCCACTGCGGCGTCGTAGGCCGCTTGCGAGGTGGCAAAGCCGGACTTGTACACGCCGTTGTTGACGTCTGAGTAGATGCGCCCGTTGACCTCTTCGATTTCATCGCGCATCGCTTCGGGCCAGTAATCATCGGTATTGCCGGTGATCCCGTTGAAGGCCGAATTGAACATGCGGATGATTTCCGAGCTTTCGTTCGAGACAATGGTTTCCTGCTGCTTGTCCCAAAGGATCGGCACGGTCACGCGGCCCGAATAGGCTGGATCGGCTTTGGTATAGATCTGGTGAGCATAGTTCAGCCCATAGAGATCGTCGCCCGTCGCGCCATGGCCGTCTGTTTCAAAGGTCCAGCCTTTGTCCAGCATGTCCGGATGTACGACCGAGACTGAAATCAGATCGTTCAGCCCTTTCAACTCGCGAAAAATCAGGGTGCGATGCGCCCAGGGGCAAGCGTAGCTGACATAAAGGTGATAGCGCCCGGGTTCCGCCTTGAACTCGCCTTTGCCTGATGGCCCCGCCTCGCCGTCAGCTGTCAACCAATTGCGAAACTGCGCGGCGCTGCGCTTGAATGCACCGCCCGTGGATTTGGTATCATACCAGGTGTCGTGCCATTTTCCTTCGACCAACAGGCCCATATCTTTTCCTCCGCATGCGCGTTTCGCCAAAGATAGGGCCGGACCCGGCGTCTTCCTATGCGAGTGCCCGCGCAAATGCCCTGCATTCGCGCACAGTCGAGGCCGGGGTTTCTGTGCAGGAAACCTCCGCCAGATCGGATGTCTGTGACGTGGTTCACTGGATTTTTACAACTTTTCCCGCACAATGGTAGTCAGTCACGGGGGGAACGGATTAATGAGTACCTATGTTTCAAAGGAAATACGCGCCGAGTTGGACGCGGCACGAATCGCCACATTGAAAAAAGCCAGTCGTTTACGGGTGGAAATGGGCGACAATACTTACAAAATACTCAAATTGTGGAAAGACGGTTTTACGGTTGAGGCGGAAACCACGCCGCGCCTGCGCGGACTTGTCGATATCTATGACGGGGCCAACCACCTCTATCAATGCCTCATCGTCGCGGATGAGGATGAGGGCGGTGAGATGCGGTATGAATTCAAACGCAACACGGCGGCCCATGACAGCGCGCCGCTTGACTTTTATCGCGCGCCCGACGCGCCGATCGCCCTGCTTGGGCTTGACGACTAAGGGCGAATTTCAACGGGCGTTCCAGTTGCGTCCAGGATTTGGTCGATACCAGAGGCCAGCGGTGCCAGCATAAGGGCAGGCACGCGCGGGCCAAAGCAGCGTCAGCCAAATCAACCGGCACCTGTGAACAACAGGGCAGAGCTTGAAATTCCCGGCCGACGCATACTTATTGCAGATCCCCGAAGGCCTGTTTCAGCCGCACGCAAGCTTCCTCAACCCGCGCTCTTTGTGTGGCGAGGTTGAACCGTTCGAACGTCTCGCCTCCAGTGCCGAAACCCGGACCTGACGATGTCGCGATCCGCGCGTCCTCGCGCAGACGACGGACAAATTCGGCGTGATCCATGCCGGTGCCCGAGAAATCGACCCAGGCCAGATAGGTCGCCTGCAAGGGCATCGACCAAAGCCCCGGAATTTCGGCGATGGTCTGATCGAACAGGCGCCGGTTTTCCTCCAGATGCGCGATCTGGGCATCCACCCATTCGGCCCCTTCGGGGCTGTAGGCGGCGGTGATCATCGCCACACCCAGCGCGCTGGGATCGTAATCCAATGTCTGCAGCCGTTGCTTCATGGCCGCGCGCAGTTTGGGATCGGGAATGATCATATTGCCGGTCCGCTGCCCGGCGATGTTGAAGGTCTTCGACGCTGCCGTCAGCGTCACTGTCCAAGGCCGCGCATCTGGAGCGGCCACATCCATCGGCACAAATTTGGCGTCGGGATAGACCAAATCGTGGTGAATCTCGTCCGATACCAGGATCAAACCGTTCCGTTCGGCAAACGCGGCTACGGCTTGCAATTCCTCGGGTGTCCAGACGCGACCTGACGGGTTTTGCGGCGAACACCACAGCAGCATCTTCTCGGACCCGTCCAGCCGGGACTGGGCGTCCTCCAGATCAAGGCCATAGCTATCCCTGTCCCGCACCAATGGGCATTCTACGACACGGCGGCCCGATTTGTTCACCTTGTGCGCGAACTCATGGTAGACGGGGGTGAAGATCACGATGCCATCACCGGGATCGGTCCATACATCCAGCGACAGGGCGATTGCATTGCCCAGACCCTGGGTTGTCAGAATCCAATCTGAGTCGATTTCCCAATCATGCCGGGTTTTCATCCACCACTGAACCGACGCCAGGTAATCCGGGTGCATCCATGAATAGCCAAACACGCCGTGATCTGCGGCTTTGCGCACCGCGTCGATCACGCAGGGTGCTGTTTGGTAATCGGAATCGGCCGTCCACATGGCCAGACCGTCCTCGGGCGAGATGCCATACAACATCTCCATCTTGTCCCATTTTGAACTGTTGGTGCCCCGGCGGTCGATCAGGTCGTTGAAAGTCATGTCTGCTCCATTTTGTCGATCGAAAGCTAACCGCAAATCGGGCAGGTGCAAGGGGGGCGTTGCGGCGCGGGGCGGGATGGCCTAAATCAGCCACATGAGACGCAATATCCTGATCCATCCCGACCCCCGCCTGAAAAAGGTCTGTGCGCCTGTGTCCGACCTGACGGATGAGCTGCGCACGCTGGCTGACGACATGCTGGAAACCATGTATGACGCGCCCGGGATTGGCCTCGCCGCACCTCAGATCGGTGTTCTGGAGCGGTTGATCGTGCTGGACTGCGTCAAGGAAGAAGGCGAAACACCGCGCCCGCTGATCATGTTCAACCCCGAGGTCATCGCGTCTTCCGAGGAAACCAATGTGTACGAGGAAGGATGCCTGTCGATCCCGGATCAATATGCCGAAGTGACCCGCCCCAAGGTGGTCGATGTCACCTGGATGGACGAGAAGGGAAACCTGCAACAGGAGACTTTCGACGGGCTTTGGGCCACTTGCGTGCAGCATGAAATCGACCATTTGAACGGCAAGCTGTTCATCGACTATCTCAAACCTTTGAAACGGCAAATGATTACCCGCAAGATGCAAAAGCTCAAACGTGAACGGACGCGCGTATGACCGTTCGTACCTGTCTGCCTTGGCCCGACAAACGCTTGCGCACCAAGGCGGATCAGGTGACTGAAATCACCGATGAAATTCGCCGGATTTGGCAGGACATGATCGACACGATGGAGGCCATGCCCGGTGTCGGTCTGGCCGCGCCGCAGATCGGAGTGATGTTGCGTCTGGCCGTGGTCGATGGGTCGGCCGAGCGGGGCAAGGCCGTGCGTCTGGCGAACCCGGAAATCCTGCACAGCTCGATCGAACTGCGTGAACATGAAGAGGCCAGTCCGAACCTGCCGGGCGTGTCGGCCACGGTAAAACGTCCGCGTGCAGTGACTGTCAAATTCCTGAACGAGCAGGGCATGGTGGACCGTCGCGATTTTGTCGGCATCGAGGCCACCAGTGTCCAGCACCAGATCGACCATCTGAATGGCCGGATGTATTTTGACCGGCTCAGCAAGGTCAAACGCGACATGCTGCTGCGAAAAGCCAAAAAACAGGTATAAAGATGCGCGTTGTTTTCATGGGAACCCCGGATTTCTCGGTGCCGGTTCTGGATGCGCTGGTCGAGGCCGGGCATGAGATCGCCGCCGTCTATTGCCAGCCCCCGCGCCCAGCGGGGCGGGGCAAGAAGGATCGCCCAACGCCGGTTCACGCACGTGCTCAGGCGCTGGGTCTGGACGTGCGTCACCCAACCTCGCTGAAACCGGCTGAGGAACAGGACAGTTTTGCCGCACTGAATGCGGATGTGGCGGTCGTTGTGGCTTATGGGCTGATCCTGCCCCAGCCCGTCCTCGATGCGCCGACTCATGGCTGCCTGAACATTCATGCCAGCCTGTTGCCGCGCTGGCGCGGGGCGGCCCCGATCCATCGGGCGATCATGGCAGGCGATGCGCAAACCGGCATCTGTATCATGCAAATGGAGGCGGGCCTTGATACCGGCCCCGTTCTGCTGCGGCAGGCCACCGATATCGGGCCCGAGGAAACCACCGCGGAACTGCATGACCGGCTCTCGGCGATGGGCGCGGCTCTGATCGTTGAGGCGTTGGCAAAGCTGCCCGGCCTGACTCCTGATCCGCAGCCCGAGATTGGTGTCACCTATGCCGCCAAGATCGACAAGTCCGAGGCTCGCGTGGACTGGTCGCGCCCCGCCGTTGAGGTCGATCGGCAGATCCGCGGGCTGTCGCCCTTTCCCGGGGCCTGGACCGAGGTCGAAGGCAATCGGGTAAAGCTCCTCGCCTCGCGTCTGGCCGAAGGACAGGGCGCACCGGGGGAGGTTCTGAATGACAATCTGTATGTGGCCTGCCGGCAGGGTGCCGTAGAGCTGCTGCGCTTGCAAAGGGCAGGCAAAGGCGCGCAGGATAGGGAAACCTTCCTGCGGGGCTGGCCAATCCCGATTGGCACCCGGATGTCTTCGGAGTAAAGCCATATGTTCATGGTGATGATGGGCACTGTCGTGATTGCCGGGATCGTCGGGTATCTGTCCGAACAGACCGGTTTCACCCATAACGGATATTTACAATCCATCATCATCTGCGTGGGCGGGGCGTTCCTGTTCTATTTCGTCCGCATCATGTTTGGCATCAGCTTTGGCCTTCCGGGGCTTAATGCGGTGATTTCGTCCATTGGGGCCCTGATCATCGTGCCGACCCATTGGAGGAAGTGACATGCCAATCGTCGCCCTGATCATCATCGGCGCAGCGGCAGGGTTCCTCGCCACCCGCTTGATGCGGATCGAGGCCGACATCCCGACGACCATGCTGATCGGTATTGTCGGGGCCTTGATCGGAGGGTTCGTTCTGCGGTTTCTTGTAACCGTTATGGGGTGGCTGTCTGGTTTTGTCGGGGCGGTTCTGGGTGCATTGCTGGTGATCTGGATCTGGCAGACCTACCTGCGCCGTTAACCCCTTGACCCGGCGCTATTCCTCCATCCAGATCACATTCAGGTAAAAAGGGGAGTGATGATGCCGTACGAACTGAAGCCGGGAGATGTCGCTTTGATGGGCATTCCTCTGGATCTGCATTCCTCGTTCCTGCAAGGGCCGGCATTCGCCCCCGGACGCATCCGCGAGGCGCTGCATTCCGGCGCGGCCAACCTGACGGCCGAGGATGGCACTGATCTGGGTGCAAGCGCCCAATTCCGGGATACTGGCGATCTGGGTGTTTTTGAGATGCGCGGGCAGGAACCGATTGACCGGATCGAGGCCGAAGCGGCGAAGCGGATCGCAACCGGCGCACGCCTGTTGTCACTGGGCGGTGACCATTCCGTGGCCTATCCGCTGATCAAGGCCCATGCAGACCGGTACGAAGGGCTGAATATCCTGCATATCGACAGCCACCCTGATCTGTACGAAACGCAGGATATCGGACCGCTCGGCCATGGCTGCCCCTTTGCCCGCGTGATGGAGAACTGCCCGGTCAAGCGTCTGGTGCAGGTCGGCATCCGCACCATGAACGCGCATCAGCGTGAACAGGCCGACAGGTTCGGCGTCGAGGTGATCGACATGCGCAGCTGGAGCCCCGATTTGCAGATTGCCTTCGATGGCCCCGTCTACCTGTCACTGGATCTGGATGCGCTGGACCCGGCCTTTGCCCCCGGCGTCTCGCACCATGAGCCAGGCGGGCTGAGCACGCGCGAGGTTATCGACCTGATCCATCGGTTCAAAGGTCAGCTGGTCGGTGCAGATATTGTCGAGCTTAACCCGCATCGCGACCCCTATGGCATGACGGCGATGGTGGCCGCGAAGTTCGTCAAGGAAATCGGCGCGCGCTTGTTGAACGGCTAACTTACCTTTCGTCGCACTCCGTCGCAGACCCAAGTGCCGGAGCACCTCTGGTGGTCAAACCGAACCGGTTCGCTTCGGTGGTGTTCATCCAGTGCATACTGTCGGCCGGGGCGGCATAGAGGGTGTACCAGTAGAATGCCTCATCCACGCCGATGTCTTTGAAATAGTCCAGGTATCGGTCATGTTCGGGGTCGTCCTCGGGCAAGTCGGCCGCCACCAGACCTGACCCGGCCCAGCTGTGGACACCGACACAGGCCCCCGGTTGCAGGACGCGGCGGTTTCCGGCCAGAAACAGATCGGTGCCCCCGCTGGCAACCAGACCGTTCGAGGGCACGACGGTATCGAACCCGGCCCTGTGCACTTCGCGGCTGAAAATAACGTTGGCGTCATCATCCAACGATCCTTCAATGTATTGCAGCACCAGCGTTCGGGCTTCGGGGTTTTGGGCGATCACTTCCTCAAAGGCAGACAGGGTTGTCTCGTCAATCGTGCCCGAGGCGATGATCTGGTCGCCCTGAGCAACAAAACTGACAGGAGTGTAATACGCGCCACATGAGGCGAGCAGGGCCAGGCAAGATGTGATGGATGTAAGTCTAAAGGACACATTGGCCTCCGGGCTGCGCTTTCAGCAGGGGTATCAGCATGCCGCTTTGGCGTCCACAGATAGGCTCAGTTGCGCGGCGGGCGGCTTTTGTAGACCGGCATCTGCCAGCCAAACATCAAAGATCCGGCTCGCAACGCCCAGCACACCAGCGCGCAGAGAGCCAGAGAAAACGCAGGCTCTGTCCCCAATCTGGCAGCCAGCACTGCCGTCAGGGCACCTGTAAAGGCACAGGACACATAAAGTTCGCCCTGTTTCAGCACCAGCGGCACTTCGTTGCAGACCACGTCGCGCATCAGCCCGCCCAGGCATCCGGTGGTCACACCCATCAAAACGACAATGACCCCGGACTGATCCAGCGACAGCGCCGCGCCGGTTCCGGCCGCAACGGCAACCGACAGCGCAAAACTGTCCAGCCAGACCAGCCAGTTATAACGGCTTTCAACCAGATGTGCTGTAAAGAACACCAAGACCGACGCCGCGACTGCGATCAGGATGTAATTCGGCTGCCCGACCCAAAAGATCGGGTGACGATCCAGCAAAAGGTCTCGTACAGTGCCGCCACCGACGGCGGTCAGGCAGGCCATGAAAGCAAAGCCCACCAGATCCAGCTGGGCACGGCTGGCCACCAGTGCCCCTGTCAACGCGAAGATCAGAACTGAGGCATAGTCCAGCAGCGTCAGTGCGGTCACGCCTGTGCCTTTTTCGGTTTGAACGGCGCCATGCCGGCACGAGCCAGTTCATCGGCTTTTTCATTCTCGGGGTGGCCCGCGTGGCCCTTGACCCATTCCCAGGTCACATCATGCCGTTCCTGCGCCTCATCCAGACGCTGCCACAGATCGACATTCTTAACCGGCTTCTTGTTCGAGGTTTTCCAACCGTTGCGCTTCCAACCGAAAATCCAGCCGGTGACACCGTTCTTCACATAGGCGCTGTCGGTGACGATGGTGATCTTCGACGGCCGCTCCAGCGTTTCCAGCGCGCTGATGGCGGCCAGCAACTCCATCCGGTTGTTGGTGGTCTCGGCCTCGCCTCCGTTGAGCTCACGTTCTTTCAGAACCCTGTCCCCTTCCATCGCGCGCAGCAGCACGCCCCAGCCGCCGGGGCCAGGATTGCCCGAACAGGCGCCGTCTGTATATGCAAACAATTCAGGCATGGGCAAACACCAGAACATATCCATCATACGATCCGGCCAGACCCTTTCCGATGCCGTGGACTGCGCAATCAATCGTGAACCCGGCCTTCTTCAAGGCGTCCTCTATTTCGGACTCCGTGTAATAGGTGTAATAGCGATCCAGGTCATCCCGGTGTTCACCAGTGCCCAGCTTCATCCCCAGAAACAGCTGTCCACCGGGTTTCAGGGCCTTGTGGATCGATTGCAGATGGCGCGGGAAATCTGCGCGGGGTGCGTGCAGCAGGGAAAAGCTGGCGTATATCCCGTCATATTCGGCTGTCTCGGTGACGTCATCGAACGTACCCAGATGTGCATCCACACCGTTTACGCGTGCATGTTCGACAAAGGCTGGCGTGGCATCCAGTGCCCGAACTTTCAGCCCCTTACGCATAAGGAAACTGCTGTCCGACCCCGGCCCGGACCCCAGATCCAGTACATAGCCTCCTGCACCGACCGCATCGGCGAAAGCCTGACGAGCCTCAAGCTGCTCGGGCGGCAGGGGGATCTTCAGATATTCGGCCACCTTGTTTGTATAGGCTTTGATCGTACGTTCATCGGTCACAGGTACACTCCGACTGCAAGGCTGGCCAATACGACTGCGGTCAGCAGGATGCGCAACTGCATCCACCAGATCGGTGTAAGGCGCCAGTAGGAAAACAGGGCATCCAGCAACAACAAGCCAACGAACCCATATATCAGATTGGTGCCCGCATTGACCGGCCCGCCCCCTGTCATAGCAAATGCCCAAAGCGCGGGCAGAACCGACAACAGATAACACAGTGCCGCCTTGCTGCCTGACGTCTTGGTGGCAAAGCCCCAGAGAACACCGGACATGAAGCTCAGGATGACCGATCCATAGAACAGTTGCACATAGGGCCCTACGAAACGTGGGCCAAAGGTTTGCGCGCCCCAGGCATTCAGGTCGCCGTTCAGATAGGTCAGCGTGCCCCAGACAAACGGGACAAGTCCCGCCAGTCCCAGATAGAGCGGTGCTTTCGGCACTCCTTTCACGCCGGTTGCCTTAACACGCGGGGGACTTTGAACTCGACGTTTTCAATGGCGGTCTCGACCGGCTCGACGGTGACATCATAATGCACGCTGAACGCTTCTATCACCTCGTTCACCAGAACCTCCGGGGCCGACGCGCCTGCAGTGACAGCCACGGTCGAGATACCCTCAAGCGCGCGCCAGTCAATCTCGGTGGCGCGCTGGACCAGCTGTGCGTACTGACACCCCTCCCGCGAGGCGACCTCGACCAGGCGGCGCGAGTTCGATGAATTCGGTGCCCCCACAACCAGCAAGGCATCCGCCTTGGGGGCCACGGACTTCACCGCTTCCTGCCGGTTCGTGGTGGCATAGCAGATGTCTTCCTTGTGCGGTCCGACAATGGCCGGGAACCGGGCCTGAAGGGCCGCGATGATGTCCTTGGTGTCATCGACCGACAGGGTGGTTTGGGTGACAAAGGCCAGCTTCTGCGGGTCGCGCACCTGCACCGTGGCAACGTCGTCCACGGTCTCGACCAGCAGCACATCGCCCTCGGGCAACTGCCCCATGGTGCCCACGGTTTCCGGATGGCCCTTGTGGCCGATCATAATCATCTGCAACCCCGCATCCGCGTGGCGTTGCGCCTCGACATGCACCTTGGAAACCAGAGGACAGGTGGCGTCCACATATATCATCTCGCGCTGGGCAGCCTCGGCGGGAACGGATTTCGGCACTCCGTGGGCGGAAAAGATCACGGGGCGGTCATCGGGGCATTCCTGCAACTCTTCGACGAAAACGGCCCCTTTGGCGCGAAGGCCATCGACCACGAATTTGTTGTGCACGATCTCGTGGCGCACATAGACCGGTGGGCCCCATTTCTGCAAAGCCATCTCAACGATCTTGATGGCGCGGTCCACACCGGCGCAGAACCCGCGTGGGGCGGCAAGGTAAAGTGTCAGTGGCGGCTTTTTCATCAGGCTGTCTCCTTATGGCACAGGTAAGTCTTTTCCCGGCCTTGGTCCAGACAGGACATCGTCATTCCTCTGACACGAATCGTTGCTAATCAGGTGATGTTTAAGCACCTGTACCTTGTTAAAGAAGCGCGGCCAGGACCGACGTCCTGACCGCGCGATTTTTCCCCATCATGACAGGCCAGTCGCCTTGTTAGCTGTTGCTGGCAACAGCGACGCTGCGATGCTCCGTTGGCATTTCACGCGGCGGGCGACCGATGACATCGCGCAGGTCTTCCAGCTCGATGAAATTGTCTGCCTGGCGGCGCAGTTCGTCCGAGATCATCGGTGGCTGGCTGCGGATGGTCGAAACCACCGATACGCGCACACCCTGCCGTTGCAGGCTGGCGATCAACGGGCGGAAATCCCCATCACCCGAGAACAGCACAATATGATCGACGCGCGGCGCCAGTTCCATGGCATCGACGGTAAGCTCGATATCCATGTTTCCTTTGACTTTCCGACGCCCCATGCTGTCGGTGTATTCCTTGGCCGGTTTCGTGACCATGGTGAAGCCATTGTAATGCAGCCAGTCAACCAATGGACGGATCGGCGAATACTCGTCGTTTTCCAGCAGCGCCGTGTAGTAGAAGGCACGAAGAAGCTTGCCTCGGCGCATGAATTCCTGTCGCAGAAGTTTGTAGTCAATGTCGAAACCGAGTGCTTTTGCCGCGGCATAAAGATTCGAGCCGTCGATGAACAGCGCTAGCCGTTCGTCTTTATAAAACATAAATGGTCCCTTCCGGTATAATCCAGTGCGTGCCGCGTTACGTGAGTGAGTGAGTGATAAAATGACGCGCTCTGGTAAGCCTATAATTAGAACTTCTGTCGGTTATCGCAAGTATGCAATGGGTCGAATGTAGGGTATCACATGAGCAAATCCATGCCAAATGCCGTTGTTGCGCTGGGCGCAAATCTCGATTTGAGAGGAAATAGTCCCGCTGTAACACTTCAGAACGCGCTTGACGCGTTATCGCGTCACAATGTGGTGATTCGCTCTGTCAGTCGTTTTTTTGCGACACCGTGCTTTCCCGTCGGGGCCGGCCCGGACTACGTGAATGCCGCGGCGCTGATTGCGACCGAGAAACCTCCGTCGCAGGTGTTGCAGGCGCTGCACGAGGTCGAACAGGAATTCGGGCGCGAACGGGTGCAGCGCTGGGGGATGCGGACGCTGGATCTGGATCTGGTCTGTTTCGAAGATCAGGTCCTGCCGGATCGCGCCGAGTTCGATCGCTGGCTGACCCTGCCGGCCGAAGCGCAAAGGCAGGAGGCGCCGAATCAGTTGGTTCTGCCGCACCCGCGCCTTCAGGATCGCGCCTTTGTCCTGGTGCCAATGGCCGATATCGTGCCCGAATGGCGTCATCCGGTTCTGGATCTCACGGTCTCCGAGATGATCCAGGCCCTTCCCGCGGCTGAGGTTGAGGCGGTCACGGCGCTGTGATCCGTGCAAATGCAGCATTTCCTGCTTGTCAAGGCGCGGATTCGCGCTTAGATAAACCCCTTCCTGACATGGATTCAGAAACGGAGAGCGCCCAATGGCCCGCGTGACGGTTGAAGATTGCGTAGACAAGGTTCCAAACCGGTTCGAGCTGGTGATGCTCGCCGCCCATCGGGCGCGCGAGATTTCCGCCGGTGCAGCGATTACCGTTGACCGCGACAACGACAAGAACCCTGTCGTGTCTCTGCGTGAGATCGCCGACGAAACCCAAAGCGCAGACGAACTGCGCGAGCGGCTGATCGAGGCCAACCAGACCCAGATCGAGGTTGATGAGCCCGAAGAGGATCAGATGGCGCTGCTGATGGGTGCCGAAACGGACAAACCCGCCATGGACGACATGTCCGAAGAGAAGCTCCTGCGCGCTCTGATGGAGGCTCAAGGGCAGGGGTAAGCCCTGAAGACGAAGGTGCGGACCGGATGATTTCTGCTGACGACCTGATTGCGCTGGTCCGCAACTACAATCCCAAGACGAATGCTGACCGCATTGCGCTGGCCTACGAATTTGGCCAACAGATGCATGAAGGGCAATTCCGTCATTCCGGTGAACCCTATTTCACCCATCCCGTTGCCGTTGCCGCCATCCTGACCGAACAGCGTCTGGATGATGCGACCATCATCACGGCGCTGCTTCACGACACGATCGAAGACACCAAGGCCAACTATGGCAAGGTGGCTGAACTTTTTGGGGATGAGGTCGCCAAGCTGGTGGATGGCGTCACCAAACTGACCAACCTGCAACTGTCCAGCCGCGAGACCAAGCAGGCCGAGAACTTCCGCAAGCTGTTCATGGCCATGTCCAAGGACCTGCGGGTCATTCTGGTCAAGCTCGCCGACCGTTTGCACAACATGCGCACGATCAAGGCGATGCGCCCGGAAAAGCAGATCGTCAAAGCCCGTGAGACGATGGATATCTACGCACCGCTTGCGGGCCGGATGGGCATGCAGTGGATGCGCGAGGAACTTGAAGATCTGGCTTTCCGTGTCCTCAACCCCGAAGGCCGCCAGTCGATCATCCGTCGCTTCATCACCCTGCAACGCGAAACCGGCGACGTGATTCATCGCATCACCGGCGACATGCGACACGAGCTGGAAAAAGCGGGTATCGAGGCAGAGGTTTTTGGTCGCGCCAAGAAACCCTATTCGATCTGGCGCAAGATGCAGGAAAAGGATCAGGGCTTCTCTCGCTTGTCTGACATCTACGGTTTCCGCATCATCACCCAGACGGAAGAAGACTGCTATAGGACTCTGGGTGCCATCCATCAGCGCTGGCGGGCGGTGCCGGGCAGGTTCAAGGATTACATAAGCCAGCCGAAATCCAACGGTTACCGCTCCATCCACACCACGGTTTCTGGCCGGGACGGTAAACGGGTCGAGGTCCAGATCCGTACCCGGCAGATGCATGACGTGGCCGAAACCGGGGTCGCGGCGCATTGGTCCTATCGCGACGGTGTGCGCACCGAGAACCCATTCGCCGTCGATCCGGCCAAATGGATTTCCAACCTGACCGAGCAGTTCGACAACGAGGAAGATCACGAAGACTTCCTCGAAGCCGTCAAGCTCGAGATGTACTCGGACCAGGTGTTCTGTTTCACCCCCAAGGGCGACGTGGTTAAACTGCCTCGTGGCGCAACACCCATCGATTTCGCCTATGCCATTCATACCCGTATCGGTCACGCCTGTGTCGGGGCCAAGGTTGACGGTATCCGCGTTCCGCTCTGGACGCGGCTCAAAAATGGCCAGTCCGTGGACATCATCACCGCCGATGGTCAGACGCCACAGGTCACGTGGCTGGAGATTGCAGTCACCGGCAAGGCCCGTACCGCTATTCGCCGCGCCCTGCGCGAGGTGGATCGGGAACGATTCATCAAGCTGGGCAAGGAACTGGCGCGTTCCGGGTTCGAGCACGTGGGCCGCAAGGCGACCGACAAAGCGCTCGATACCGCCGCAAAACACCTGCGCCTGAAAGATCGGCACGAGCTGCTGGCCCGTCTTGGCAGCGCCGAACTGACCGCGCATGAGGTGGTCCAGGCCGTCTATCCCGAACTTGCCAAGGACGACGGCGACGCCATTCCGCTGCGCCGTGCCGTGATCGGCCTGGAGCCAGGGCAGAAGTTCGACCGGGCCCCCTGCTGTCAGCCGCTGCCGGGGGAACGTATCGTTGGCATCACCTATCGGGGCAAGGGCGTGGTTGTGCATGCCATCGATTGCGACCGGCTCAGCGAGTTCGAAGGCGAACCTGACCGGTGGGTCGATCTGCACTGGCACTCGGGCACCCACCCGGCCGTCTATGGCGCGACGTTGGATCTGACCATTGGAAACGACGCCGGAGTTCTGGGGCGTATTTGCACATTGATCGGCGAGAAAAAGGCCAATATCTCGAACCTCGAGTTTGTTGATCGCAAACCGGATTTTTATCGCCTTCTGATCAATGTCGAGCTGCGCGACCTTGAACAGCTTCACTCACTCATGCTGATGCTAGAGGCGGAAAGCGATGTTGCTGCGGTCGAACGGTATCGGGATCAGGTCAAAACTTCGGTTGCGGCTGGCTGAGAAGGGGTGATCACGGGTGGTATTCAAGCGCCGAGACCGACGCTCTCCAGTCCAGATCGCATCGGATTTCGTCTATCCGCGTGGCGGATGGACCCGCGCCTTCCATTACGTGAAACACCGTGTCCGGCGTCTGCCGGATACCCCTGACCGGATCGCGCGCGGCATAGGCGCGGGTGTTTTCGCGGCCTTTACTCCGTTTTACGGGTTGCATTTTCTTGTCGCCGCCATTGGCGCAAGGCTGATCAAAGGCAATCTTCTGGCCGCGCTCAGCGGCACGTTCTTTGGCAACCCGCTCACGTATGTACCGATTGGGGTGATCTGTCTTCAGACCGGTCATTTCCTGCTGGGCACCGAATACGAAGAAGGCGACACAAGGGGGCTGATGGGCAAATTCGCCAGTGCCATAGGGGATCTCAAGAACAATTTCTTGGCGTTGTTTACGGATCGCGTGGCCGACTGGCACGGGCTGTCGCAGTTCTACGACGACGTCTTCTACCCCTACATGATCGGTGGGATCATTCCGGGCGTCGTTGCGGGTGTGATCTGCTATTACCTCAGCCTGCCTTTGATCCTGACGTACCAGCAGCGCCGTCGGGCCAAGATCAAGGCGAAGTTTGATGAAATCAAGCGTTTGGCCGAAGATTCGGCTGACGTTTCTTCGGCAGAGCCTCTAGGCTCGGGCCAAAACATGCAAAAGGAATCGAGGGATGTCTGAGAACCATCTGCGTTTGGGTGTGAACATCGATCACGTGGCCACGGTGCGCAATGCGCGGGGCGGGGATTATCCGGATCCGCTGCGCGCCGCCAAACTGGCGGAAGAGGCAGGCGCCGACGGCATCACTGCACATTTGCGCGAAGATCGACGCCATATCTCGGACGCCGATATCGACGGGCTGATGGAGGTTCTGTCGGTGCCGCTGAACTTTGAGATGGCCGCGACGCCCGAGATGCAGAAAATCGCCTTGCGCCATAAGCCGCACGCGGTCTGCATCGTTCCCGAAAAGCGCGAGGAGCGCACCACCGAGGGCGGTCTTGAAGTCGCGCGCGAGGAAAACAGGCTGGCGCATTTCATCGCGCCTTTGCGTGATGTCGGCTGTCGGGTGTCGATCTTCATCGCCGCCGATCAACGCCAGATCGAGGCCGCGCACCGTATCGGCGCCGAGGTAATCGAACTGCACACCGGCGCCTGTTGCGACGCCTATGCCGAAGGCCGTATCGAGGATGCCGAACGCGAGCTTGAAGCGCTGCGCCAGATGTCCTCTTTCGCCCATTCGCTGGGGCTTGAGGTTCATGCGGGCCATGGCCTGACCTATGACACTGTAAAGCCGGTTGCCGCTTTCCCCGAGGTAAAGGAACTGAATATCGGTCATTTCCTGATTGGCGAAGCGATCTTTCTGGGTCTGACCCCGGCCATTCAGGAAATGCGCCGCCTTATGGATGAGGCGCGGGCGTGATCACCCCCGGCTTTGTCGCCATCTGGCTAGCCTGGCTGATGGCTGGCGGCTCTCCGGGCCCCGCCACGATGGGCATTGCCGGAACAGCCATGAACGAAGGCCGCACCGCTGGGCTGGCCTTTGCACTGGGCATTTGCGTTGGATCTGCCGCGTGGGGCATTGCCGCCGCGCTTGGCCTGTCTGCGATCATGCTGGCCAATGTCTGGGTGTTCGAGGTGATCCGCTATATCGGCGTAGCTTATCTGGGCTGGCTGGCGCTGAAGGCCCTGCGCCGTGCGATGACCTCGGACGAGGTCGCTTTGGGCAAACCGGTCACGGGTACTTTGCCGACCATCTTTGCCAAGGGCGCGGCAATTCACCTGACCAACCCCAAGGCGATCCTCAGCTGGGGCTCGATCTACGCCATCGTCGCGCCCAATGATGCCAGCCTGTCGACGCTGCTGGGTTATTTCGCCATGCTTTATGCCGGATCGCTTTTGATCTTCATCGGCTATGCGTTTCTGTTTTCATCCGAGCGCATGGTCCGAACCTACCGCCGCGCCCGCCGCTGGTTCGATTTCGCCTTCGCCGGGTTCTTTGGTGTGGCGAGTTACAAGATCCTGACGGTGAGATTGTCATGATCCTCGGCATCGGCACAGACCTGGCAAATATTGATCGCATCCAGGGCACGCTCGACCGGTTCGGCGACCGGTTCCGCAATCGCGTCTTTACTGACACCGAACAGCGCAAGGCCGAACGCCGCGCCGACACCGCGGGTACGTATGCCAAACGCTGGGCCGCGAAAGAGGCCTGTTCCAAGGCGCTGGGTACCGGTTTGCGCATGGGCATCGCGTGGAAAGACATGGCCGTCACCAATCTGCGCACCGGCCAGCCCGTGATGCATGTGACAGGCTGGGCCGCCGAACGGCTGCGCGAAATGACGCCTGAAGGGCACGAGGCGATCATCCACGTCACGCTGACCGATGACCATCCCTGGGCCCAGGCTTTCGTGGTGATCGAGGCGCGGCCGCTTCAAGATCTCACCACGCAGCCTTGACTCACCCCCATCGCCCCCGCATGTAGCAGCGAAGCCAAGCAAAGAACTGGAGAGAGCAGTATGGCCGAGGAAGCCAAGACCGGAAATCCCGTCTGGGAGACGATCAAAACCATCGTCTATGCGCTGCTGATTGCCGGCGTGTTCCGTACCCTCTTCTTTCAGCCGTTCTGGATCCCCTCGGGCTCGATGAAGCAGACGCTGTTGATCGGCGATTTCCTCTTCGTCAACAAGATGGCTTATGGCTATTCCTATGCATCCTGCCCCAGCCTGATCATCCCCAGCGTCGGCCTGAATGTGGACGCCGAAGACATCTGTGGCTGGATGAAGGGCGACGACGACAGCCGTATCTGGGGCGGTGATCCGGAACGTGGCGATGTCATCGTCTTTCGCCATCCGGTCACCGGGCGTGATTATATCAAACGCCTGATCGGGTTGCCGGGCGACCGGATCCAGGTCCGCGATGGCCAGATCATCCTCAATGGCACTCCGGTTCCACAGCAGCCCGATGGCGTGTTCACCGAAGTTGCAGAACCGCAAGGCCCGCAGCGTCTGCGCCCGCGCTGTGAAAACGGCCCTGTCGGTATTGGCGGCACCTGCGAAAAGTCGCGTCTGATCGAAACCCTGCCCAATGGCGTTTCTTATGATGTGCTGAACATCGGCAACCAGGCATCGGACAATACCGGCATCTATACCGTGCCCAAGGGCAACTATTTCTTCATGGGTGACAACCGTGACAATTCCAGCGACAGCCGTCTGCCGCAATCTGCCGGTGGTGTGGGATACGTGCCTTATGAAAACCTGATCGGTCGCGCCGACCGGATCATGTTCTCGTCTGCCGGCCGTTCGATGCTGTTCTTCTGGACATGGCGGTCGGACCGCTTCTTCAAGGCGGTCAATTGAAGCTTTCGTCTGAGATAAAGGCGTTCCAGCGGCGATTGGGGTATGAGTTCAAAAACCCCGAACTGCTGGTGCGTGCGCTGACCCATGGCTCGGTGTCTTCGTCCACCCGACCAGACAATCAGCGGCTGGAGTTTCTGGGCGACCGCGTCCTGGGCCTTGTCATGGCCACCGCGTTGCTTGAAGCTGACAAAAAAGCCTCCGAAGGCCAGTTGGCCCCCCGGTTCAACGCATTGGTCCGCAAGGAGGCCTGCGCAGATGTAGCCCGCCAGATCGATCTGGGCGCGGTCCTGAAACTGGGCCGGTCCGAGATGCTGACTGGTGGCCGCCGCAAGCAAGCGCTGCTGGGTGACGCGATGGAGGCCGTGATCGCCGCCATCTACCGGGATGCGGGGTTCGAGGCCGCCCGCGATGTCATCCTGGCGCTTTGGGGGGACCGCATCCACGAGGTCGAGGCAGATGCGCGTGACGCCAAGACCTCGTTGCAGGAATGGGCGCAGGCGCGTGGACAAAAGCCGCCCACATACGTCGAAGTCAAACGCAGTGGTCCAGACCACGCCCCGATATTCACCATTGCGGCCCGCCTTCAGGACGGCACCGAGGCACAGGCCACCGCAGGATCCAAACGTCAGGCCGAACAGGCTGCGGCGAAGGCTTTGCTGGAACGGTTGAGTCCGGCCAGCTCGTCCTAGGGGCATGAAGCTCAGACCAGCCCGGAAATCGGACGCCGCCAGCCTGGCCGCGTTGTCGATTGAAGTCTGGATCGGCACATACCTGCGCCATGGCGTAAGTTCTTTCTTCGCCGAGTTTGCATTGTCCGAGTTCACAACCGCACGGTTCGAAACGCTGCTAGAGGAAGGGAGTGATCTTCTGGTGGTGTCTGAAAACCGCGATGGAATCGATGGCTACATTCGGTTGGCAGAGGGCCGTGATCCACCCATTGACGGGCTTTCCGATCTTGAGATCGTGACCTTTTACGTGCAGCCGCGCCACCACGGAAAGGGCATCGGGTCAGCTTTGTTGCAGGTGGCCATTGACCATTGCCGGAACAAAGGCCGCACCGAAATCTGGCTGACGACCAATTCCGAGAACGCTCCGGCCATCGATTTCTACTTGTCCAAAGGCTTCCGTCAGGTCGGCGTCACGGATTTCCGTATCGCAGACCAAGCCTATCCGAACCACGTTCTGGCGTTGAACATGTCACCACCGGGCTAGGGTCAGATTACCCGGATGAACCCGGCCAGTCCGGTTTTCTGGTGTTCTATCACGTGGCAATGAAACGCCCAGTCGCCGGGATTGTCCGCGACCAGCGCGACGTCGACGGTCTCGTCTTTCAACAAAAGCATGGTATCGGACAGCAACGGTGGCAGTTTGCGCAGGTTCGACGTCAGCGGAACGAAGGCCAGCCCGTGCAGGTGGATCGGGTGCAGGTTGGGCGATTCATTGCGCAGTCGCAGAACATAGCTCTTGCCCCGTTGAAGCACGGCCAGTGGCCCGGTTCCCTGCGCCGCATCGCCTGGCCAGGGTGTGCGGTTGATCGACCAGAAACTATAGCCCATCGACCCGCAGAACCCGTCATTCGGGGCGCCGCCTTCCGGGGTCCAACCGAACACGAATTCATGCAACTCGGCCTGACCCAGATCAGGGCGCGCGACTGGGTTTGCCCGCAATGGGCGCAGCTCTTGCAGGTCTCTTGCAATGGTTTTGCCCATAGCCCGCAACCGGACCATAGTGCGGTGTTTCTGCCCGGGAAACTTGGCCACCAGCAGGGCTGACTGCCCCTCGTCGTCCGGCATCCGAACCGCCAGATCCACCCGTTGACCCGGGGCAAGCAATAGCGGCTTGGCTGCTGTGGGCAGTGTCACGTCAATCTCAACCGGATGTCCGTCCCATGCGATGATCCGGACCTCGGCCCCTTCGGGATGCAACGTGTAGATACGGGTCGTATCCGTGTTGACCACCCGCACACGCACCAGACTGCCCGCCGCGTGGTCATACACTGCCTCGCTCTGCCAGTTGGCGGTCTGCACGTTGCCAAACGTGCCCGCCCGCGCAGCGCCGCGGGCAGTATAAGCAGGCAGAAACGCGCCATCTTCGTCCAGCCTGAAATCCCGCAGATTGACGACCTGCTCGCTGTCGAATCCCGGGTCTTCCGGTTCGGCAACCACCATCACACCGGTCAGCCCTCGGGCCATCTGGTCCATCGTCATGCAATGAGGGTGATACCAATACGTGCCCGCATCCGGCGGTGTGAATTCATAGGTAAAGCTCTCGTTTTCGCTGATGGGCATCTGGGTCAGGTAGGGTACCCCGTCCATCTCGTTGCGGATGCGCAGCCCGTGCCAATGCATCGCAGTATAATCGGGCAGGGTACTGCGCACCGTCAGACGCAGTGTTTCGCCCTGACGCCCGTAAAGAACCGGTGGTGGCGCATCTGGTGACAGACTGACCATCCCTGTGGTCAGCTGATCGCGCAACCGATAGCTGGCAGGTTGCAACACCAGCTCCTGCGCAGCATCGCTGGCCGTCAGAGGCAACGCTCCCAATCCCAAAACACTTGCAGCGGCGCTGCTTCCAAGAAGAAACTCGCGACGTTTCATGAAAACCTCACTGAACGGATTTGATGCCGGGCTGGGAATGGCTGGGCGTCTGCGTTCATCTGACATCGAAATCGCATGGCCGCAATGCGACAAATCCCTCTGGCCCGTCGAAGCTTTCTGCTATAGGGGTGCGCACTTGCAAACAGGATCGCCAGACTCATGACCACACGCGCCGGATTTATCGCCCTGATTGGAGAGCCCAATGCGGGCAAGTCAACCCTGCTGAATCGCATGGTCGGAGCCAAGGTTTCGATCGTGACGCATAAGGTTCAGACCACCCGCGCGCGTATCCGCGGAGTGGCGATGGAAGGCGACGCGCAACTGGTCTTCGTCGACACGCCCGGCCTGTTCAAACCCCGCCGCCGCCTGGATCGCGCCATGGTAGCTGCTGCATGGGGCGGGGCCGCAGATGCGGACGTCGTTGTCCTGATGGTTGAAGCGCATCGTGGTATCACCGAAGGGGTTGAGCGCATTCTCGAAGGTCTGGAAGAGATCGGGCAGGGCCGCACAATCGCGTTGGCGATCAACAAGATCGACAAGGTGCCGTCCGAAAAGCTGCTGGCGCTGACCAGTGACCTGAACGCACGCTACCCGTTTGCCGAAACCTTCATGATCTCGGCTGAAAAGGGCCACGGCGTCGAGGACCTGCGTAAGTGGCTGGCCTCTGAACTGCCTGAAGGCCCCTGGCTCTATCCCGAAGATCAGATCGCCGATCTGCCCCTGCGCATGATCGCCGCGGAAATGACGCGCGAGAAGCTTACTCTTCGCCTGCATCAAGAATTGCCCTATCAGCTGACTGTCGAGACCGAGAACTGGGAAGAACGCAAAGACGGCTCTGCCAAGATCGATCAGGTCATCTATGTCATGCGTGACGGCCACAAAGGCATCGTGTTGGGCAAAAAGGGCGAGACCATCAAGGCCGTCAGCCAGGCTGCGCGGGCAGAACTGGAAGAATTCCTCGACCGCAAAATTCACCTGTTCCTGCAGGTGAAGGTCCGGCCCAACTGGCTGGAAGAATCCGAGCGTTACTCGGAAATGGGTCTGGATTTCAAAGACGGAAACGCATGACCCGTCTGACGGCCGAGTTCTGGGTCCACGCCTATCTGGCGCGGCTGCGATTTCAGGATATCCCGGCCTATGTGGTGGCCCATGGCGATGACACGGCAGGCGCAGTTCTGGTCAAGCTGAACACGCTGGATGGACAGGCCGTTGCGTTCCAACGCAGCTTTGATCTGATGAGTGGTGAACGAAAATGGGTCGAACTCTCGTCTGGCCCGGAGGGCGACGTGGACCAGGCCATTCAGCGTCAACGTGGCTTTGACCCGGACCTTTGGGTGATTGAGGTCGAAGACCGGCAGGGGCGGCACCTGCTGGGCGAAGAGGGGCTGGAGTGACCACGATTCAGAAGGGTCTTTGACGCCGAGATCAAAGCGACTATTTTATTGCTGCAATTGGCCTGTAAGGCCTGACGTGTCCTACGGACCGAGCGCAACCAAGAGGTGCTTTCGTGACTGAAACGCTTGCGGAGAAACTGGAGAAATCGGAACTCGGCCACTGGATGCAGCGGTTCGAGGGCTTCATGGTCTTTGTCGGCGTTGTCGGGCCTTTTGCCACTCTTCCACAACTGATCAAGCTCTACTTTACCCATTCCGAACACGCGACCGGTCAGTCGCTTCTGTCCTGGTCTCTCTATGCCGGGCTGTCCTTCCTGTGGTTTGCCTATGGTATGGTGGTGGGCAAGGTGCCCATCTATGTGGGCAACGGACTCTCGATGGTGCTGAACTTATTAATGGTCATCGGCATCCTAATTCACGCAGGTGTAACGTTCTGAACCTCCCGCCGCCTTAGGTTTTTCTCACTATCAAGTTCGCAAGTGGTTTTCAGCGCCATCAACCTGCGTCGCCAAAATAGACAAAGCTCATCTTGTTCCCGTCAGGGTCGCGTGCATAAGCGCCAAAAAAGTTCGGACCATATTGGGGGCGGTCACCCGGATCACCTTCGTTTGCTCCGCCATTTGCAAGCGCGGTTGCGTGCGCATCGCGAACTTCCGCTTCGTTTTGGCACAGCAGACCAACCATGTTCCCGTTTCCGATCGTCGCGACTTCTTTGTCGAACGGTGTCGCGACCCATATGCATCCGCCGCCCCGCAGCTCATAGCACACAGCGTGCGGCATATACTCGGCGATGACCTTTCCGCCGATCTGGGGAACAACCGCGTCATAGTATTTCCGCGCTTTGGCAACGTCGTTAGAACCGATCATGACATAGTTAAGAGACATTTTTTGGAATCCCACTTTAAGAACATAAGCGGAACATTAATACCTGAACTGGATTCAAGCAATGCGTTTTTCGGAATAGTTTTGGCGACCCCCGACCTACCCGGACAGGGCAACTGACGGGGTTTCCATCGGTCTGTGGGTCAGCTGACGCGTTCTACCGGGGCCTTTGGAATGAAAGGCTGATATTCTTCCCCACGGTCTTCGCTCGCCTTTGGATCACGCGCCATCTCCGCCGTTCCACCCGTCTTCGTATTCGCCCAACATTCTGGACAGGTGCAGCAGAGACGCAAAAAAGCGGGCGTAGACATCCCGCGACAACATCGGCTTGTTGTCATCCAGCACCTGCACAAGTTCGACGACGGCCGAAGCAAACGTCTCATAGACCTGCATGTCTGCGGCTGTCGGATCCGGCGTCCAGATTTCGTGTTTGTCGTAATACACGGCAGGTTGCGGTTCGTCATCTATCATGGCGCGGCCCCTTCTGTTTGAAGCGCAGGTGGGGGTTGCGAGAACGTGCACAAGACGGGTGGCACGAAGTCACAAAACTATGGCGCCTTCGGAAAAAGGACTCTCGCCGAAAGCGGGAAAAGAAGTTCCGCTCTTGCGCGCCGACGTCGCTTGGGATTTTCTGCGATCCAACCCAACCAACAGCAGGGCCGAGTTTTGGACTGGCGCGATCACGGAATACTCCTGACTTTACGCCGCCATGGCGAAACAGCGGCGATTATCGAGGTCTTCACCGAAGGCCATGGTCGTCATGCCGGTGTGGTGCGTGGTGGGACCAGCCGCAAGATCGCGCCGATCCTGCAACCTGGCGCGCAACTGGACGTGCTGTGGCGCGCGCGACTGGAAGAACATATTGGCACCTTTCAGGTCGAGCCCCTGCGGTCCCGCGCGGCAGCCGCGTTTTCAGGGCGGCTGGCACTGTCCGGTCTGAACGCTGTCGTCTCTCTCTTGTCCTTTTGTTTGCCCGAACGAGAACCACACGCCTCGCTCTATACACGGACGGAACAGTTGATGGACCTGCTGGGGCAGGACGAGATCTGGCCTCTGGCTTATCTGCGATGGGAGCTCGCGCTGCTGGACGAACTTGGCTTTGGCCTTGATCTGACAGCCTGCGCCGTGACGGGTGTGACCGAAGGATTGATCTACGTATCGCCCAAAACAGGCCGTTCCGTTAGTGCGAATGGCGCCGGTGATTGGGCGGACAAGCTGTTGCCCCTTCCGCCCTGTCTGCGCGGGGAAGGCACTGCGCCCGACGCCGAGATCGCAGAGGCCCTGCGCACGACCGGGTACTTCCTGGAGCACCGCGTCGCGCCGTCTTTGGGGCATAATCCGCTGCCCGAAGCGCGGGCCCGGTTCGTGGATCAGGTCACTCGGCGGCTGTGAACACCATCTCGTGCCCATCCTCGTTTCGCAGGATCAGCACATTGCCTGACACTTCGGATTGGGTCATGGTCATGAGGGCGGCAAAGTAGAACCCTTCCGCTTCGAGCCCCGCGCAGGCGGCGCGCGTCGCGCTGAGGTTCTGAACCTCAAACCACGGGTAGGGCGCGTTGAGTGTTCCGTCATAGCTGTTGCACGGAGCGTTTCCGGAAATCCTGCCTTCTTCGGGAAACCGCAGCAGAGCACTCGCCTCATAGGGCTGACCATCGATCTCCTGCAGCACCCAAATCTGGTCCGCCGCACCATAGGCCGCAACGGTTTCGTCCTTGTCGCATTGGAACAGTGCCATCAAAGGCAGGGTCAGGATCAGGCGTGTCATAGCTGGGTCTTAGCGCATCGGGGTTGCCGGCGGAACCACGGTCAGTAGGGGAGGGACCCGTTCAGCAGTTGCTCGCGCACTTCCTGCCTGGGTTTCCAGTTATAGCGCGTATCCTCGCGCACCGGCGCCCAGAACAATGCGCCACTGTTGCGCCAGGGATCAAGGATGATGCCGTCATACATCGAATCCCCCTTGGCGCTGATAGACGCCGAATGGTGGATAATTCGAAAGGATGTCGGCGGAGAAGTGGCCCAATTCAGGTCCAGTGTCCGGAAGTTTTCCTGCCGCAGCCGCTTGGTCATGGCTTCGGCCCAGTCATTGCACAACCCTTTTTCACGGAACCCGTTAATGACCTTGGCGTTGTGGACGATGGCCGGGTCGGTGACATTCCAGTCCCGCGCCAATTGCTGCGAATAGGTGTAGGCGATGGTTGCCGCCTTCTGGGCTTCAACCGGATCGACATCCGGCCCAAGCCTTTGGATCGACTGCGCAAGCGTCTCGATATCACTTTGACTGGCCGTTGGCGCAGGGGTGGTGCAGCCCACAAGAAAGAGGGTCGTCAGAGTGGCGCAAAGGACGAAGAAGGATCGGGTCATGCAAAGTACCAAATGCTGATCGGGTTGAGTCAGGTCCAGCTGACGCTGTAACGGTGAAAGTGCCGGGATCAAAGGGGGAAGTTTGGACACGTGCCAGTCACACGTGTCGTTGTAGAGGCGCTGAAGGGCGTCGATGTGGGCCTGTACAAAACGGAAGGTTCCAAGGACAGAGTGCGTACAAACCCCACCGTAAAGAAAAAGACCCGGCGCAAAGGCCGGGTCAGTTGGGGAAACGGGGTGCCGGTTCCGGTCACCCGAGCAGACGTCGTGCTATGACCTGTGCCTGAATCTCGGCAGCCCCTTCGAAAATGTTGAGAATGCGCGCGTCACACAGAACGCGGCTGATCTTGTATTCCAGCGCAAAGCCATTGCCGCCGTGGATTTGAAGCCCGTTATCGGCTGCTGCCCAGGCCACCCGGGCGCCTAGCAGCTTGGCCATGCCGGCCTCAAGATCACAGCGCTGGCCGTGGTCTTTCTCCCACGCGCTGAAATAGGTCAGTTGGCGCGCAATCATGATCTCGACCGCCATTATTGCCAGCTTGCCCGAGACACGCGGGAAGTTGATCAGCGATTTGCCGAACTGCTTGCGGTCGATCGCATATTGCATGGCGATATCCAGCGCGCTTTGCGCCACGCCGATAGCGCGAGCGGCAGTCTGGATGCGGGCGCTTTCAAAGGTTTCCATCAGCTGTTTGAAACCCTTGCCTTCTTCACCCCCCAGCAGGTTTTCACCCTTGATGTGGAAGCCGTCAAAGCCCAGCTCGTATTCCTTCATGCCGCGATAGCCCAGAACCTCGATCTCACCACCGGTCATGCCGGGAGTGGGGAAGGGGTTCTCGTCCGTGCCCGGTGTTTTTTCGGCCAGGAACATGGACAGGCCGCGGTGATCGGTGCTGTCGGGATCGGTCCGCGCCAGCAGGGTCATGACATGGGTGCGCGCGGCGTGGGTGATCCAGGTCTTATTGCCGGCGATCCTGTAATCACCGTTCTCGTCCTTCACGGCACGGGTGCGCAGGCTGCCAAGATCCGAGCCGGTGTTGGGTTCAGTGAAGACAGCGGTCGGCAGAATTTCGGCGCTGGCCAGTTTCGGCAGCCAGTTGGCCTTTTGCTCGTCTGTGCCGCCGGCGATAATCAATTCGGCTGCGATTTCCGAACGG
The DNA here is from genome assembly GCF_059612005.1 of Ruegeria sp. CDSA141. Classification (NCBI taxonomy): domain Bacteria; kingdom Pseudomonadati; phylum Pseudomonadota; class Alphaproteobacteria; order Rhodobacterales; family Roseobacteraceae; genus Ruegeria; species Ruegeria sp. CDSA141. Next base: position 20,098 of record NZ_JBXWPT010000012.1, on the reverse strand, counting down.
GTGCCCAGTGAGCCAACGCCAATGTAGCCACGCGACAGTTCTTCGGACACAACGCACATCGAGGCTTTGGACAGGCCGAAACCGCCAAACTCCTCCGGGATGGTCAGCCCGAAAACGCCCATTTCCGCCAGCTCTTCGATGATTTCCAGCGGGATCAGCTCATCCTTGAGGTGCCATTCATGGGCATACGGTTCGACCTTTTCCTGCGCATAGCGGCGGAACTGGTCGCGGATCATTTCAAGTTCTTCGTCCAGGCCCGACGCGCCGAACATGGTGGCACCGGCCTGATCCTGCATCAGCTCGACCAAACGGCTGCGTGCGGCTTGTGAATTTGCCTGCGACATCAAGGTCTGTACTTCGGACGACTGAAAGCCCGACAACGCATCCCAACCGAGACCCATATCCTGAAGGCGCACGACTTCGCCCTGGTTCATCGGGATGCCACCTGCGACCTGATGCAGGTACTCGCCAAAAGCTATCTGGTGAAGCAACTGCTCGACTTCGCCGAACTTGCCTTCGGCCTGAAGTGCTTCGGCCCAGCGCTGCATCTGTTGCAGCGACTGATTGTACGTGGCCAGCCAGGCCAGACCATGTGCGGCGGTCTGGTTTGCTTCGATCAGAGCGCCAGAGATACGGCCATCTGCCGAGACCATGCGGCGCACGGATTCACGGGCCTTTTCAAAAACGGCTTCTACCGCGGGTACGGCAGCCCGGGTCATATTCAGAAGATCGGGCAAAACTGCAGCAGTTGTCATCTCGGTCATATCCTGTCCGTCGTGGGCCATGAATCGCGTCCTTTCCTCGGTCGTCTGGTCATATCATGCTGCACGTGCAGCGCAACAAAAATACCAATTATGATGTAAAAAAGTTCAAATATTACCCCATCATTTTTGCAATGCAGAAGAATATCCAGATGATATCTAGGGGGAATGAACCTGTTTTCCATTCTCTCGCCGCAGGAACTGCTGTTGGCCATGGCCGTCGCTTTTGCCGCAGGGTGGATCAAGGGTATAGTTGGCTTTGCCATGCCCATGGTGTTTGTGTCAGGACTTAATTCCTTTTTGCCGCCGGATCTGACGTTGGCGGGTCTGATTTTGCCGACACTTGTAACCAATGGGCTTCAGGCACTTCGGGGTGGGGCCAGCGCAGCCTATTCTGCAATCCTTCGGTTCCGGGTATTTCTTGTTGTTGGCGGCCTCTTACTGGTGCTGAGTGCGCAGCTTGTCGCACTGGTCCCGAATTCTGTTTTTCTGATCCTCATCGGTGCATTCGTATCTGTGTTCGTTCTGTTTCAATTACTGGGCGCCCGTTTGACTCTGAGCCGCCCGTCACAGGGTATTGAGGCCGTGATCGGAGGCATTGCGGGTTTCGTCGGCGGCATGTCGGGAGTATGGGGTCCGCCGACGGTTGCCTATCTTACGGCTTTGAATACACCCAAGAAGGAACAGATTCGAATACAAGGTGTCATTTATGGGCTGGGCGCGGTGCTTTTGCTAATTGCCCATCAGATGTCCGGTATTGTTCGCGCGGAGACGATCCCATTTTCCGCGACCTTGGTTCTTCCTGCTTTGGCGGGGATGTGGGTGGGCATCAAGCTGCAGGACCATTTTGATCAGGCCAGTTTCCGCAAGGTCACACTGTTTGTCTTGCTGGTGGCCGGCTTGAATTTACTGCGGCGGGGCCTGATGGGGTGACACCTTAAACCCGTCGCTTGTCGGCAAACCTGAAGGCAAAATACAGACCCAGCATCAGGAAGAACAAGCCCGATATATCGCCGATCAGGAAAGCGATGTATTCGACCGTCGCACTGCCAAAAGCCAAATTGGTCAACCCGGAGACAAGGAAGGACGTGATGACGCCGACGCCCATCACACATATCCAGCAGGGTTTGCGGTCTGGGCGGGGAAACAGGTTCCATCCGATTGCTTTGAGAAGATAAAAAACCGCCGGGACAGTCAGAACTGCAATCGCGATGGCCATCAGGCGGCTGGGCAGGAATACGTCCGTTCCACCCAAATAGGCGAAAACGATGAACACGCCAGGCAACAATGCGAAAATGGCGCGCCACCCCAACAGCCACGCCGTCAGAACCCGTACACCATGCGGCAGAAACAACAGGCTCGCCCGGCTTGGATATTCCGGGAAAAACACGTTCTGCAACGGCATAAGAACGGCGAAGGTAAGGATCGACGCCAGCACATAGGCCAGAGAGGCCAGAAGCGTTTCAGTAGCCCACGCGCGCAAAGTGATCACGGCTCCTTGCGCTCGTGGATCGCTTCATCTGGGCGCATGAACGATGTACCGTCCTCGGTTGGCGCTGCCGCTTTGAGAAAGATAGCCTTTTTCGACCAGCGATTTCAGCGCGCGGAAGAAAGTCGGGCGCGAAACGCTCTGAACCAACGTGTGCTCAATCAAACCGAACGTGCGTACTTCCCGATCGGGCTTGGAAAGCTCTTCGGCGGCATAGTAGATGTCGCGCTCAACCGGAGATAGATTCTCCAGGCCTAACGTGCGCTCCATGCTTTGCATCAATTTGCGCAGTTCGGTGAGTTTCGAGATCTCAGTCATAATTTTACCTACAGTTTTCTGTGCCGTTTGTCGCCTAATTGCGACCATTTGAGTCTTTCTGAATGACGCGCATTTCAGAAAGTCTCGTATTGACACTCATCCCCATTTACTTAGACTAGTTGGCTGATTAGGTTGCTCAATCCCGCGTTGTGAGTGTGCGCACATGAGTGATCCCCAATTAATTTTCAGCCAGTGCCCGGCGCAAAAGTGCCGGGTTTTTTCGTCAAAGCGACTATCAGAGCTAGCGCAAATTGCATTTTGAAACAACGCAATTGTATGTGCTTATTACCACAAACAACCTTAGGGAGAAGTGCGGCAGGCGTAAGGCAAAAGGGGCTTTTCAGCCCCTTTCCCAATTTATCCGATTGCGACGGCTTTGATGTCGTCGTCAATGAAGGGCAGATACTGCTCGAAGTTCTCGGCAAACATCTGAACCAGTTTCTCGGCCTGTTTGTCGAACGCGGCCTGATCGTCCCAAGTGCGGCGCGGGTCAAGCAGAACTTCGGCGACGCCCGGGACAGAGACCGGAACGTCAAAGCCGAAATTGGCATCCTTGCGGAACTCGGCGTCGCGCAGCGAGCCTTCCAGAGCGGCGGTCAACAAAGCGCGGGTTGCGTGGATCGGCATCCGGCTGCCTACTCCATAGGCGCCTCCGGTCCAGCCGGTGTTGACCAGCCAGCAGGTCGCGCCGTGTTGAGCGATCTTGTCCCGCAACAGGTTGCCGTATTCCTCTGGGCGACGTGGCATGAACGGTGCGCCAAAGCAGGTCGAGAAAGTCGGCTGCGGCTCGGTGATGCCACGTTCTGTACCGGCCACTTTTGACGTGAAACCCGACAGGAAGTGATACATTGCCTGTGCTGGCGTCAGCCGCGCGATCGGGGGCAGAACGCCAAATGCATCGCAGGTCAGCATGATGATGTTCTTCGGGTGACCACCCAGTGCGCTTTTGGACGCGTTCGAGATATATTCGAGCGGATAGGCGCAGCGCATGTTCGCAGTCAGTGAGTCGTCGTCGAAATCCAGTTCCTTGGTTTCGGGGTCGAAGACCATGTTTTCGATCACCGTACCGAATTTCGAGGTGGTCGCGTAGATTTCCGGCTCTGCCTCTGCATTCAGGTTGATGGTCTTGGCATAGCATCCGCCTTCGAAGTTGAAGGTGCCGCGATCCGACCAGCCGTGCTCGTCATCCCCGATCAGTATGCGCGAAGGATCGGCGGAAAGGGTTGTCTTGCCGGTGCCGGACAGGCCGAAGAACACGGCGGTGTCGACCGGGTTGCCAACGGCATGGTTGGCCGAGCAGTGCATCGGCATCACACCTTTTTCGGGCAGCATGTAGTTCAGCAGGGTGAAAACCGATTTCTTGTTTTCACCGGCATATTCGGTGCCGCCGATCAGGATCAGCTTGCGGTCGAAATTCATTGCAATCACGGTCTCGCTGCGGCAGCCGTGCTTTGCCGGGTCGGCCTGAAAGCTGGGGCAGTTGATGACCGTGAAGTCGGCAGTGAACTCATCCAGATCCTCGCGGTCCGGGCGACGCAGCAGGTGTCGGATGAACAAGTTATGCCACGCCAGTTCAGTGACCATACGAACATTGATCGCGTAAGCCGGATCAGCACCACCAACCAAATCCTGCACAAAATAGTCACGGCCTTTCATATGGGCCAGCATATCATTGTACAGCGCGTCAAAGCCCTCGGGACTCATTTCGGCGTTGTTTTCCCACCAGATGGTGTCGGCAACGCTGGCGGTCTTGACAACGTGTTTGTCCTTGGGCGACCGGCCTGTGAATTTACCTGTGGTAACCAGAAACGCACCACCATTGCCAAGTGTGCCTTCGCCGCGCTTCAGCGCCTCTTCGATCAGCGCCGGTTCCATGAAGTTATAATAGACATTGCCCAGACCCTCGATGCCCTGATCTTCGAGGCGGAATTGCGGGTTAACCCGTCCAGATGTCATGTGTGTCTTCTCCTGTGGCGGCGCGAAGGTCGTTGGCCGTTGCGCCTTTGGGGCAGTGAGCCGGGAAAACCGGCGGCTGAGCGCGTCTTATCACGGTCATTCAGGGCATGAACAGGCGGGTTTGACGCAGTTAGCGCAACCAAGCCCGAGTTTAGCGCCATCAGAAATTCAATGTCGGAAAAGCGGGCAGATTTTTGCGGGCATCAAGGCAAATTTGCCGCAGACCTGCCGCAACAAAGGCATGATTCGCAGTTACGGATTGATTCGGCGTCTTAAAACCGCCAACAATGCCTTACAAATAAGCGAATTATTGCGCGAGTGAGCAGGAATAGGGGTGAGCCCGATGTCAAAGATTGCACTTGTGGATGACGACAGAAACATACTGACGTCTGTATCCATGACCCTCGAAGCCGAAGGTTTCGAGGTTGAAACTTATAATGATGGCCAGGCCGCGTTGGATGCGTTCAACAAGAAACTGCCGGACATGGCTGTTCTGGATATTAAGATGCCGCGAATGGACGGCATGGATCTGCTGCAACGGCTGCGTCAGAAGACGCAGATGCCGGTGATCTTTCTGACCTCGAAGGACGATGAGATCGACGAGGTTCTGGGCCTGCGCATGGGTGCGGATGACTATGTAAAGAAGCCTTTTTCGCAGCGTTTGCTGGTCGAACGCATTCGGGCTTTGCTGCGCCGCCAAGAGGCAACAAGCGGCGACGCGGTTGCAACCAACAGCAATGATACTAAAGTCATGGAACGCGGCGACCTGAGAATGGATCCGTTGCGCCATGCGGTCAGCTGGAAAGGGAATGATGTGTCCCTGACCGTGACTGAATTCCTGCTGCTTCAGGCGTTGGCCCAACGTCCGGGTTTTGTCAAAAGCCGCGACCAGTTGATGGATGTCGCCTATGACGATCAGGTCTATGTGGATGACCGCACGATCGACAGCCACATCAAGCGCCTGCGGAAAAAAATGCGCGCGGCTGATTCCGAGTTCTCGGCGATCGAAACCTTGTATGGTATCGGTTACCGGTACAACGAAGAATAGGCGCGGCCGCCTGCAAGAGGTAATGGGGTCTCGTGCGCGACACCGAACAAGCCAGCGAAATGCGCGACGGTGACGTCGTTCTAGGGGATGACTGGGTCATTCCCCAGGACCCCGAGTCAGCGGAGCTGAGGGAAAAGCGATCCCGGAGGAACCTGTTTTCTCTGCGTGGTTCACCTCTGGCGCGCAAAATCATCACTTTCAACCTGATCGCTCTTGTGATTCTGGTCACTGGGTTGCTGTATCTGGACGACTCACGAAAAGAGAAGGTTCAGCAGACTGCCCGCAATCTGCTGGGCGATGCGCTGCTAGTCAGCAACGTGTTTGAAACCCAGCTGCGTCAGGGCGCACAGCAATCCGGGCAGAATGCCGGGAACCTAGACGTCAAGGATACCTTGTCTGGCCTCACCCTGCCCGAAGGGGGCGAGGTTTTTGTATATGACGCCAGCGGCACGTTAATCGGCTGGACACGTGGTGCCCCGCAAGCCTCAGATATGCCGGTTCTTCTGCAATCCGAGGCCGAGATTCAGACCGGCAGCACGGTGATCAGCGACACGCTGAATGCTGTCTGGATGGGTTTGTCGAATCTGCTCAATTGGTCAACTGAAACCGAGGCACCGACGTTGGCGCAGCGTGTTCAGACCATTATTCCGCAAGCGATTGCCGGTCACAGCCAGGTGCAGGCGGTACAGGACAGCGCGGGTGAGACGGTTATCGTGGCTGCCGCACCGATCCTTTATGCGGATGTTCCCGCCGGAGCGGTTGCCATTACTGGTCCTGCGGGTGAAATCGATGCGCTTGCCCGCCGTGAGCAGGAGCGCATTCTTCAGATGTTCGTGGTGGCGCTGTTGGTTTCTGTGGGCCTCAGTCTTGTACTGGCCTCGACCATTGCCAATCCGCTGGCTGACCTGGCATCGGCCGCCGAAATGGGCAAGGACCGCGGTACGGGCGTCAACCCCGGGCGCATCCGTATTCCGGACCTCAGTGGTCGTCCAGATGAAATAGGGCGTCTCAGCCGCGCTTTGCGTGGTATGGTAACCGCGCTGTACAACCGGATCGACGCAAACGAACAGTTTGCTGCTGATGTCGCCCATGAAATCAAAAACCCGCTGGCCAGCCTGCAATCCGCCGTGGGCACACTGCGGATGATCAAACGCGAGGATCAGCGCGACAAACTGCTGAATGTGATTGAACATGATGTTCGGCGGCTGGACCGGCTGGTCAGTGACATATCGAATGCGTCGCGTCTGGATGCGGAACTCGTCAAGGAAGAAGAGCAACCCTTTGACCTGCTCAAGCTGCTGGGCAATCTCGGCCAGTATCTGGGCGAAGATGCCCGATCCAAGGGCATCGACTACATTACGGATCTGCCCTCCGAACCAATTGTGATCAACGGGCTGGAAGCGCGACTTGCGCAGGTCTTTGTCAACCTGATCACCAACGCGATTTCCTTCTGCGAGGAAAATGACGCCATTCGCGTCTGGGTCAGACAGCGAGACAACCGTGTGTTGGTCGTTGTCGAAGACACCGGCCCAGGAATTCCCGAACAGGCGCTCACCAAAGTGTTCAAGCGATTCTACTCGCAGCGTCCGGCGGAACATTTTGGCAATAACTCGGGCCTGGGGCTGGCGATCTCGAAGCAGATTGTCGAAGCCCACGGCGGCGTGATCTGGGCGGAAAACATCCGCCCGACCGAGGCCGACATCACGTCGGATCCGCTGGGTGCCCGCTTTGTTGTAGGGCTGCCCGTTTAAATCCATGCACGTTGATACACTGTCACACGCCAAAGGTCAGGACAGGGCCTGTGTACATGCCTCCTGCGTTTCGCTTGCCGGACGCGGGCTTTTGATCATCGGTTTGTCCGGTACAGGGAAGTCCGGTCTGGCTTTACAAATGATGGCGTATGGTGCGGATTTGGTTGCGGATGACCGCGTCAATTTGGAGATGCAGCATCATCGGGTGTTTGCATCCGCCGTGCCACAGATACGCGGTTTGATCGAGGCGCGTCAGTTTGGCCTGCTCGCAGCCGATCCCACAGGCCCGGTTCCGTTGGATTACGTCGTGGATCTGGACCAGCATGAGCCTCAGCGTCTACCCGATCCTTTGATGATTTCCGTGCTGAGGCAAACTGTTCCCTTGCTTCGGGGCGCGGGGGTGCCCAACTTGGCTGCAGCGTTGATGCAACTCCTGGGAAATGGGCGTGTAAACCCCGAATGGCCGAACAAATGACATCGCAAAGGCGAATCGTACTTGTCACGGGTCCCTCCGGGGCAGGAAGATCCACTGCCATTCATGTGTTGGAAGATCTGGGCTTTGAGGCCATCGACAACCTGCCGATGGGACTTTTGCTGCGCTTGCTTGACAGCGCGGACAGCGACCGTCCGATGGCGCTGGGTATAGATGCACGCAATCGCGATTTCTCAACGATCGGCTTCATAGAACTGGCCGAAACACTGGGTCGGTTGGCGCAGGTCGATCTGACGGTTCTGTATCTGGATTGCAGCGATGATGTTCTGGTGCGCCGATTTTCAGAAACCCGAAGGCGGCATCCCGTCGCCAAGAATGCCAGCCCGGAAACCGGTGTTGAGCGCGAAAAAGAGCTGCTGACACCGATACGTGAGATCGCGGACACGCTGATCGACACCAGCCTTCTGAACGTGCATCAGCTGCGGGAAGAGGTCGAGAATTGGTTCGCACCACAAGGCCGGCGGCATCTGGCGGTTTCCATCGAATCCTTTTCCTATAAACGTGGACTGCCGCGCGGATTGGACATGGTGTTCGATTGTAGGTTTCTCGCAAATCCCTATTGGCGCCCGGAATTCAGGGCAGCGGATGGTCGACACCCTGACGTTGCGCACTATGTGCAGTCAGACGCAAACTATTTACCGTTTTTTGAAGGTGTGCTGGGCTTGCTGACCCTGCTGTTGCCTGCCTTTCGGGCCGAGGGAAAAGCGCATCTTTCCGTGGCATTCGGGTGTACCGGTGGCCAACACAGATCGGTTGCCCTGGCAGAAGCCGTTGCAAAGGCCCTTGCGGAAGACGGTCAGCAGGTGGCAATTAGACATCGCGAGATGGAACGTCGGTCGTTGAATGTGAGGTCAGATTGATCGGAATTGTGATCGTTGCACATGGGGGGTTGGCTCAGGAATACCTGGCCGCCACGCAACATGTGGTCGGACCGCAGGCCAGCCTCGTGGCGGTCGCGATTGAGGCTGACCACGACCGGGACGAAAAACAGGCCGAAATCTGCCGTGCCGCGGACGAAGTGGACACCGGCAATGGTGTTGTAGTCGTCACCGACCTCTTTGGAGGCAGCCCCTCGAATCTCAGTCTGCGTGCCTGCGCTCCTCAGGACCGGCGTATTCTGTATGGGGCAAACCTGCCGATGCTAATCAAATTGGCCAAAAGCCGCCACTTGCCCATTGGTGATGCCGTCCGCCAGGCAATGGAGGCTGGACGGAAGTACATCAATGCGCAGAATGTGACATTGGATTAAAAGCGGATTATTGAATATGACTAACCGAAGCCTGAAAATAATCAATGAAAAGGGCCTTCACGCACGGGCCTCGGCAAAGCTGGTTGAGGTTGTGGAGGGGTTCGATGCGCATGCTGAGGTGTCAAAAGACGGACTTTCTGCATCAGGCGATAGTATCATGGGCCTTTTGATGTTGGCAGCATCGCGCGGAACAACTATTGACGTCGAGACGTCCGGGCCGGATGCTGAGGCATTGGCAGAAGCTCTGGAAACGCTTGTGAATGACAAGTTCGGAGAGGGGTTTTAAGCCGCCCCGCCGGGACATGAAGAACGGGAAGACCAGGAATTGGCGGAAACAACGCACGAGACCAAGACAAGCCCGGTGGTGGATGGGGCCACAGATCAGGGTGAGATCTACGACCGTAGAACTCTGACCTATGCAAACTCATTTGACGATGCCTGGACTTCGACGGCCATTCGGGCCATCGAGTGGTGCACAGGCAAGCTGACCATTTTGCGTATGGTCAACAAGTTCGAAAAAAAGAACGAATACTATCGCGGCCAGCGGTTCTGGGGCGGTGCCCTCAAGACTATGGGAATCGACCTGACCACACCGCAGGAACAGATTGACCGCATTCCCAAAACCGGCCCGGTCGTCGTCGTCGCCAATCACCCGCATGGGATGGTCGATGGCATGATTCTCGCCGAGCTGATCGGCCAGGTACGCAGCGATTACCGCATCCTGACCCGTTCGGTTCTGACAGGGCTGGACGAAGCGGCCACATCATTCATGATTCCGGTTCCGTTTCCACATGATCCCGAGGCGCAGGCCAAGATGTTGGAAATGCGCGGCAAAGCTATGGAACATCTCAAAAACGGTGGCGTTGTGGCGCTGTTCCCATCCGGTGTTGTGATGTCCTCGGATGATTGGTTCGGGCCTGCGATCGAGCGGGAATGGAACGTGTTCACCGCCAAGATGATCCGCCGTTCGGGCGCGCGCGTGGTGCCAATTTTCTTTCCGGGCAGTAATTCGCGCTGGTACCAGATTGCCAACCGCGTCTCTGCAATTCTCCGGCAGGGACTGTTGCTGCATGAGATCGTCCGATCCTGCAATAAACCCCAGTCGCCGGTCATCGGCGAAGCGATTTCGGACCGCGATCTGGAGCTGCTGGAGCGCGATCCGCGCGGTTTCATGGCCTGGCTCAGAAATCACACCATGTCTCTGGGCAAGTCGGAACAAACCTGATCCGCGTCTTCATCTGGCTAAAAATATCCCGGGGGTGAGCCCGGGCAAAGTCCGGGCGAGGGGGCTGGCCCCCTCAACGCGTCGGTACCGGAACTTCGCCTCGGTAATCATAAAAGCCGCGCTCGGTCTTACGACCCAGCCACCCGGCCTCGACATATTTCGTCAGCAGAGGACAAGGACGATATTTGGTGTCGGCCAACCCGTCATGCAGCACGTTCATGATCGCCAGGCAGGTGTCCAGCCCGATGAAATCCGCCAACTCCAGCGGGCCCATGGGATGATTCGCTCCAAGTTTCATTGACTGATCGATGGATTGAACGTTCCCCACGCCTTCATAGAGTGTGTAAACCGCCTCGTTGATCATAGGCATCAGGATCCGGTTCACGATGAAGGCCGGAAAGTCTTCGGCGCTTGCCGCCGTTTTGCCCAACCGATCCACCACCGCTTTGCACGCGTTGAAGGTTTCTTCATCCGTGGCGATGCCGCGGATCAATTCCACCAATTGCATAACAGGGACAGGGTTCATGAAATGAAAACCCATGAACCGTTCGGGTCGATCCGTGCGGCTTGCCAGGCGCGTGATGGAAATCGAGGATGTATTTGACGTCAGAATCGTATGCGGCAGCAGGTGCGGTTGCAGGTCATCGAAAATCGCTTGCTTGATAGCTTCCCGCTCGGTTGCCGCCTCGATAACCAGATCTGTTTGACCCAGTCGCGGCAGTTCCAGCGTGGTCGTGATCCGGTTAAGGGCAGTCTGCATCGCGTCGTCCGTAATCTTGCCCCGCGACGCCTGCCGCGCCAAGTTGCCTTCGATTATGGAAATGGCGCTGTCCAGAGCATCCTGACTGACATCGTTCAACAAGACGTCGTAGCCCGCCAAAGCCATAACATGGGCGATGCCGTTACCCATCTGACCCGCGCCAATCACCCCGACCGATTTAACTTCCATGTTCAGCTGCCTTTGCCCTGGAGGATACCGCGACAGTATCGGCAGACCGGGGCAGGCGGCAAGAGGATCGAGGCGGTCAATTTTGCTTCAAATGCGCGCATTAGGAAAATCTCAATATCTGTGGCCGCAAGATGGCAGCGGGTGAGATAACGGGGGGGCTTGATATGAGCTTTCATCAGACAAACAGCGGCGGGGAGTCCGCCTGTCAATATGCGGATTCGAAACTTTGGTTCCGGGGTCCGCCCGGCGCGCTGGACAAGCCATTTGTGGCTTGCCTGGGAGGAGAGGAAACTTTCGGCAGATTTGTTGATTGCCCGTTTCCGGCAGTGCTGGAGACGCGATTGGGAAAACCGTGCGTGAACTTCGGCAGCCTGTTTTGCGGGGTCGAAGCGTTGTCCACTGATCCGGGGGTACTGAAACTGGTCAATCAGTCAGGCCTGTGCGTGTTGCAGGTGCCGGATCTTCTGCGCCAATCAAATCGGTTTTACCGCGTGCATCCGCGCCGCAATGATCGGTTCCTTGAACCCACCTCAGACTTGCTGGAGCTATACCCCGACGTTGACTTCACTGAAATCCATTTCGTGCGCCATTTGCTGGAGCGGTTAAGCGCCCCAAAGGACGCGCGATTCGAAGTCGTGGTGCAGGAGTTGCGAGAGGCCTGGATACGAACCACAGGAGAATTAATCGGCCGGATCGAACCCAGTGTTGTTCTGCTCTGGTTGCATGTGCAGCGGCAAGCCGGATCGCATATTGACCCTATTGTTCCTGACGCCGCAATGATCCAACAACTGCAACCCCTATGTGCTGATGTTGTAGAGGTTTCGGTACCTGTATCCGCTCGATCAGATGCTCTCGAAGATGTTTTGTCCGGGACGCTGCGGCAGCCGATTGCGGAACACATGATCGGCCCCTCCGCGCATCGAGAGATTGCCGAAAAACTGCTGGTTGCCTTGAGGGACCTGAACTGAAAAAGGGCCCGCCTGTTGGCGAGCCTTGTTTGGTTTATGCTGTTTGCGCTTGGCTTTAGCCGAGTTTCTCGGTCAGTTCCGGCACGGCCTGGAACAAGTCGGCGACAAGACCAAAGTCAGCGACCTGGAAGATCGGGGCTTCTTCGTCTTTGTTGATCGCAACGATGACCTTGGAGTCCTTCATGCCGGCCAGGTGCTGAATTGCGCCCGAAATACCGACGGCGACATACAGATCAGGGGCAACAACCTTACCGGTCTGACCCACTTGCCAGTCATTCGGAGCATAGCCCGAGTCAACCGCTGCACGCGACGCACCAACCGCAGCGCCCAGCTTGTCAGCCAGCCCCTCGATCAGTTTGAAGTCTTCTTCCGAGCCGACACCGCGTCCGCCCGAAACAACAACGCTGGCCGAGGTCAGTTCAGGGCGGTCGCTTTCGGCCACCTTGTCCTCAACCCATTCGGACAGGCCGGGGTTGTCGCCAACCGACACGGTCTCAACCGCGGCCGATCCCCCTTCACTGGCAGCGTCAAAGCTGGCGGTTCGGATCGTTACGACTTTCTTGGCGTCGTTCGACTTGACGGTCTGGATCGCGTTGCCCGCGTAGATCGGGCGCTCGAAGGTCGAGCCATCAACAACGCCGGATGCATCCGAGATCACCATCACGTCAAGCAAAGCAGCAACGCGAGGCATCACGTTCTTGGCGTCGGTGGTTGCTGGCGCCACGATGTGCTCGTAGCCATCCGCCAGACCTACGATCAGCGCAGCGGTGGATTCCGCAAGGCGGTGGCCCAGCGACGCATCTTCGGCGACCAGAACCTTGGACACACCGTCGATCTTGGCGGCGGCCTCACCGGCAGCAGCGGCAGACCCGCCTGCGGCCAGAACGGTAACGTCACCCAGCACTTTCGCGGCGGTTACGGCCTTTGCGGTCGCATCCATCGCCAGTTCGCCGTTGTTCACTTCGGCAAGCAGAAGTACAGCCATTACACAGCCCCCACTTCTTTGAGTTTCTCGACCAGCTCGTCAACCGAGCCAACGATGATACCAGCGGCACGTGCCGGCGGCTCTTCGGTTTTGACGACTTCCAGACGCGGAGTGACGTCGACGCCGTAATCGGCGGCGGTTTTCTCGTCCAGCGGCTTTTTCTTCGCCTTCATGATGTTCGGCAGCGAAGCATAGCGCGGCTCGTTCAGGCGCAGGTCAACGGTCACGATGGTAGGCATCTTGACACTGATGGTCTGCAGACCGCCATCCACCTCGCGGGTGATCTTGGCGGTGTCGCCTTCGATGTCCAACTCGGACGCGAAGGTGCCCTGTGACCAGCCCAGCAAGGCCGACAGCATCTGGCCGGTGGCGTTCATATCATTGTCGATCGCCTGCTTGCCCGCCAGAACAATGCCCGGCTGCTCTTCCTCGACCACTTTGGCAAGGATCTTGGCAACGGCCAGAGGCTCGATATCTGTGTGTACATCGTCAGCCGCCACAACCAGGATTGCGCGGTCCGCACCCATGGCCAGCGCGGTGCGCAGGGTTTCCTGCGCCTGCTTCACGCCGATCGAAACAGCAACGACTTCGTCAGCCTTGCCAGCTTCTTTCAGGCGGATCGCCTCTTCGACTGCAATTTCGTCGAACGGGTTCATCGACATTTTGACATTGGCGAGATCAACACCGCTACCGTCCGCTTTCACGCGGACCTTCACATTGTAGTCAATCACGCGTTTGACAGGCACCAGTACCTTCATTGTAGCGCTTTCTCCTCAAAAAAACGGTAAGCCGCGAAGGCGACTCCACCAATGCTCTCGCCCGACTAGATAGCGCTTGCCGCAGTGGCACAACAGAGCAAAATCGTCACGTCATGGCGTCGGGACGTCGCGTTTTGCAATTTTTTTGCAGAGAGGCGAAAGAATACTACCCGCGACCTCTGCATTTCGCGATCAGCGGTTCGCGCCCGGAACCCACAATACGTCGTCTTTACCGTTTGCGTTTGCGCAACGGGCAGCAACAAAGAACCAGTCGCTGAGACGGTTGAGGTATTTGACCGCCACGTCGTTGACGGGCTCCATATTCGTCAGTTCGACCGCAAGCCGTTCGGCCCGGCGCGAAACGGTGCGGCACACATGCAGATGTGCAGCCAGACGCGAGCCACCGGGCAGGATGAAGCTGCGCAAAGGTTCCAGCGTCTCGTTCATTACGTCGATCTCGGCTTCCAGCCGGTCGATTTGGGCGGACACGATGCGCAGAGGCGGGTAATCGGCCTCTGCATCTTTCTCCATGTCAGGTCGGCAGAGGTCTGCCCCCAGATCGAACAGGTCATTCTGAATGCGCGACAGCGCGATCTCGACATCGCCTTCGGATTCAGTCCGTGCCACGCCGACAAAAGCGTTCAGTTCGTCCACTGTGCCGTAGGCTGCGACGCGGCCCGAGTATTTTGCTACACGCTCGCCATTGCCCAGAGCGGTTTTTCCCTCATCGCCAGTGCGCGTGTAGATTTTGTTGAGTACGACCATTTATTGAACTCCCTGTCCGCGCAGATACACGAAAAGCACGATCAGCAACACGGCGATGAACTGAAAGAGAATGCGCAGGCGCATCATCTTGTTGCTCTTCTTGGCCGCTTCCATGCCGCCTTTGCCGAAATTCGCGATGCCCAGAGCCAAAACGACGACAACCGCCGCCATAGCCAGAAGCAGAATGACCATCAGAAGGTCCATATGAAGTCACCGTCCGGTTTTTTCGATTATCACCCATCTAGCGTCAGAGCGTCGAAAAGCGAACGGGAAATATCGTCTCAGATATCCGAAAGGATGCGATCAGTGGCTTTTGTGGGCAGGATTCGGCGCAGGAACCCCGCGACATATGTCGGGGTGGTCACGTAATAACGCGGTTTTGGGCGTCGCGCCTCGATCGCGTGGGCCAGCTTGTCCGTGACGGCAGAGGCGGGCAATTCAAACCGGTCTGGCCCACTGCTTTCGTAAAGACGCTTCAGTAGTGAGCCCTCATACTTTTCCCGAATGGCCGAGTTTTCCCAGTCGATGTATTTCTCGAACATTGGGATCGCCTTTTCCCGGAGTTTTGAGGTGATGGGGCCGGGCTCGATCAGGGCGACGTGGATGTCGGTATCCCGCAGCTCCAGCCTAAGCGTGTCGGTCAGCCCTTCGATCGCGTATTTCGTGGCGACATACGCGCCGCGCCACGGGAAGGCGACAAGACCCAGAACCGAGGAACATTGCACAATCCGGCCATGACCTTGTTCCCGCATGACGGGAATTACCTGTCGGGTCAGCTCGTGCCAGCCAAAGACATTGGTCTCAAAAATATGGCGCAGACCATCTGTTGGAACATCCTCAACCGCGCCGGGCAGGCCATGTGCGCCATTGTTGAACAGGGCATCCAGCGAGCCGCCTGTAGCCTCAAGAACATAAGACAAACCCGACGTGATGATGTCTGTATCGGTGTAGTCGATTCTGGGACTTTCGAACCCCTGCGCACGCAGGCGATCACAGTCGCGTTGCTGGCGGCAGGATGCAAAAACGCGCCAGCCGCGCGCACGCATTCCGTGTGCCGCGTCCAGACCGATGCCTGACGAGCATCCTGTAATTAGAATCGATTTCTGCATGTGCCTTCCGAACCTGATCCCCGCCCATAGCTATGGCGGGGTTTGCGGCAGGGCAATGACGCTTCGATGTCAGTTCGTTGTTTTCCGGACGAGTGATGCCGAAATCCACCCAACCTGTTGCCCGGGTAACACGCGCAGGCGCAACCAGCCGCTGCCTGAATCTCCAAAGACCTCAACCTGCTGGCCAATCCTGGCCTTGCCGATGATCGGATAGATCGTCCCCGGCCCATCGCGCAGGTTTACGCGGGTTCCTGAAATTTCGCGGATATCCTTGGTGACCTCAACAGGGGCGGGCAGTTCAACCGTTGGCAATTCGGCGTCGGTAGTCACCTGTTCCAAGGAGGCCAAACCTTGCTCCAGTGATGCCAGGGTCAGGGTGACGTTTTCGTCAGCGAACAGCGTGGGGTTCGCCTTCAAGCCAGCCGCAACCTGAGACAACAACGCTTTTGTTTCTGCTTCATCCAGCTCGGCGACAGTTTTAGTGATCGGGGGGGCCGATACTGACGGTTCTACTGCAGCACGAACGACCAACGTTTCGGCAGGTGCTGGTTCGACGGCTGGTTTGACAGGTCTTGGCGCAGTGGCAACGCGTTCCGGTTCCGCTGTGCGGACCCCGCGCGGCTCAAAGTCGGGACCTCCGCTCATAACGTAAAAGGTCCAGCCGAGTGCGGCGAAAGTAACAAGTACAAGGCGCGTCATGGCGCATCCCCCAGGTCAATCGTAACAACAAAAAAGGCAGCAATTATTCAATTGTTGGAATGGTAGCATAATAGTGAGCTTGAGTCGAAAATTCGGGGAAAACACTGACTTGCCTCCCCCTGTTGCAAAAAGCGCGACTTGTCCCCAGTAAAATACGCGTTGCTTGCTTTACCAAGACGTCCTTGCGTCGTATCACATCATATATGAACGATACGATCGACGACCCCAACATGGAGGCCCCCGACAACGGGGGTGAGGTGGCGGAGCCGCTGCGCCGCGCGATAGGCGAGCGTTACCTGACCTATGCGCTGTCCACCATCATGCACCGCGCCCTGCCGGATGCGCGGGACGGATTGAAGCCGGTACATCGGCGAATCCTCTATGCGATGAGAGAACTGCGACTCAGTGCAACCGGAGGCTTTCGGAAGTCCGCCAAGATTTCCGGCGACGTGATGGGCAATTATCACCCGCACGGTGACGCCGCCATTTACGACGCGATGGCGCGTTTGGCGCAGGACTTCAACGTCCGGTACCCGCTGGTAGACGGGCAGGGGAACTTCGGCAACATCGACGGCGACAACCCGGCGGCCTCGCGATACACCGAGGCGCGGATGACCATCGTCGCTGAAGCGCTGCTTGAGGGTCTGAACGAAGATGCCGTCGACTTCCGCGACAATTACGATGGGACACTGACCGAGCCGGTGGTGCTGCCCGCTCAGTTTCCGAACCTGCTGGCCAATGGTGCAAGCGGCATCGCCGTTGGAATGGCGACAAATATCCCGCCGCACAATATTTCGGAACTTTGTGATGCATGTCTGCATCTGATCAAGACGCCAGACGCGCGCGATGATACGTTGCTGAATTACGTGCCGGGCCCAGACTTTCCGACCGGTGGGGTAATCGTCGAGCCACCGGAGAATATCGCGCAGGCTTATCGCACAGGGCGCGGGTCGTTCCGGTTGCGCTGCAAGTTTGAGGTCGAAGATCTGGGCCGCGGTCAGTGGCAGATCGTCGTCACTGAGATCCCCTATCAGGTTCAGAAGTCCAAGCTGATCGAAAAGATCGCGGAACTGATCCAGACTAAGAAAATCCCGATCCTCGCCGATGTGCGGGATGAATCCGCGGATGACATCCGCCTGATCCTCGAGCCGCGTTCCAAGAACGTCGACCCCGAGGTGTTGATGGGTATGCTCTATCGCAATTCGGACCTTGAGGTGCGGTTCAGCCTGAACATGAACGTGCTGATCGACGGGGTGACGCCGAAAGTCTGCTCGATGAAGGAAGTGCTGCGCGCCTTCCTCGATCACCGGCAAGAGGTGCTTCTGCGTCGGTCCCGCCACCGTATGGCGAAGATTGATCATCGTCTGGAGGTGCTGGAGGGCTTTATCGTTGCTTTCCTGAACCTCGACCGTGTGATCGACATTATCCGTTACGACGACGACCCCAAGGCAGCGCTGGTGCGCGAGGATTGGGGCATTACCCATGTCCGCGCCACCGACGAGTCAGATTATGTCACGCCCAAGCCGGGTGAGGGTGAACTGTCTGAGGTTCAGGTCGACGCCATCCTGAACATGCGCCTTCGCAGCTTGCGTCGTCTGGAAGAGATGGAGCTGGTCCGCGAACGTGACGAGTTAATGCTGGAGCGTGCCAACCTTGAGGACCTGCTGGCCGACGAAGGACTGCAATGGGCCAAGATCGCCGAGCAGTTGAAAGAAACCAAAAAGACCTTCGGCAAAGACTACGAAGGTGGAGCGCGTCGGACCCGGTTCGCTGAGGCCGGGCAGGTCGAAGAAGTGCCGCTTGAAGCGATGATCGACAAGGAACCGATCACCGTGGTCTGTTCTCAGATGGGGTGGATTCGCGCGATGACGGGCCATATCGATCTGAAGCGCGAACTTAAGTTCAAGGATGGCGACGGTCCGAGGTTCATCTTCCACGCGGAAACGACGGACCGGCTGCTGGTGTTTGCCTCGAACGGGCGGTTCTACACCGTTAGTGCTGCCAACCTGCCCGGCGGGCGGGGCATGGGCGAGCCCTTGCGTCTCATGGTCGATCTGCCGAACGAGGTGCAGATCATCGACATTCTGATCCACAAGCCCGGCCGCAAGCTTTTGGTGGCTTCGGACGCGGGCAACGGATTCATGGTTCCCGAGGACGATGTTCTTGCTCAGACCCGCAATGGCAAGCAGGTGCTGAACGTCAAAGGCGGCGAAACGGCAATGATCTGCAAGCCGGTCGATGGCGACCACGTGGCTGTCATATCCCAAAACGGCAAGTTCCTGGTTTTCCCAACCGAGGAATTGCCCGAGATGACGCGCGGAAAAGGTGTGCGTTTGCAAAAGTACAATATGGCGCGAGGTCGGCAGGGAACGCTCGAGCTGGATGGCGGTTTGTCGGATGTAACGACCTTCAACTGGGAAGAGGGCCTGAAATGGTCCATGGGCGGCGACAAGACCCGACATGAGGCGGATATGACGCAATGGCTGGCAAAACGGGCCACTGTCGGGAAAAAACCACCCTATGGCTTCCCACGTGACTATAAGTTTTCGTGATCGCGCTGCTGCGCAGGTGAATTTCCGCCGATACGGCTTGGCACAACCCGTATCGGTGCGCTAGATCAACAAAAAACAGGCCTATCGAGACGAGACATGTTGCGCATTCTGACGCTGATCACCGGACTGGCCCTGATGGCCGCCTGCACACAGACACAAGTGTATGAACCACCTGAATCCCTTGGCGAGTTCAAACTGCGTGTCAACTATGCCTTTGCGGACAAGGCCGTCCAGGGACCTGTGTCGCGGGACGCCACACCTGAAGAATGGACAAAAGCCATCCAGAACGCTGTTGATATTCGTTTGGGGCGTTACGATGGTTCGCAGGAATATGACGTCGGCATTAGTCTGGAGGGCTACATGCTGGCTCCGCCGGGAATACCTGTGATTTACAATCCCAGAAGCACTGCGATTGTGCTGGTCAACGTCTATGACGTGAAGAAGAAAGAGTTTCTGGCCAAGGGGAAGCAATTTCAGGTACTGGAAGACACCACCGGCGGAAGTGCATTTAAAGGGTCAGGGCACGAGCGCACCAAAGAAGAACAGATGAGCGGTCTGGCTCTAAAAGTTGCCGACCGTGTCGAGGAATGGCTTGCTGAAGAGCATGAAGAAAACGGCTGGTTTGACAAACGGCCAGACCTGATCCAGCCGCTGGAATCTGTCGAGGTCACGCAAAATCCAACGTGATCGGCGCATTTCCCTCAGGATGTGCTTGATTTTCCGCTTTGAACCAAATATCTCGCGCGCGCAGATGTAACCACGGGACCAAGGGTCCCCCAAATCGCAAAAGGGCGCCTGAGGAATGGCAAAGGAAAAGTTTGAGCGTAATAAGCCGCACGTCAACATCGGCACGATTGGCCACGTTGACCACGGCAAGACCACGCTGACCGCAGCAATCACCAAGTATTTCGGTGACTTCAAAGCGTATGACCAGATTGACGGCGCGCCTGAAGAAAAAGCACGTGGCATCACCATCTCGACCGCCCACGTGGAATACGAGACCGACACGCGTCACTATGCGCA